>NZ_JBFTRS010000018.1:0-148022 GCF_056399645.1 Massilia sp. 01N417
GCATACGTATAACCTCGGCACCGGCAACGGCAACAGCGTGCTGGAAATGGTGCATGCCTTCGAAAAGGCCTGCGGCAAGCCGATTCCGTATCAAATCGTGGACCGTCGCCCCGGCGACATTGCGAAGTGCTACGCCGACCCGACCCGCGCACGCGAGGAACTCGGTTGGACGGCAACGCGTGACATCGCACAAATGTGCGCCGACTCCTGGCGCTACCAGATTACCCAAAAATAAGCATGCGGTGAATCGCGGACCGCGATCCTTCCTTACGCTCTGGATCAGTTCGCGCCGACCAGGCTCGTCACCCGGATGGTCTTGGTTTCCGGAATCTCGGAATGCGACAGCACCTTCAACTGCGGCAGCGCCCGGCGCAGGAAACGCGACAGCAGGGTACGCAGCGGTCCCGGCACCAGCAGCACCGGCGTCAGCCCCATTGCCTCCTGCTGCTGGGTGGCGTTGGCGGCCTGCTGGACGATGGTGTCGGCCAGGCCCGGCTCGATGCCGGTGCCGTCGCCACCGGCGTTCAGGGCTTGCACCAGCAGGCGCTCGAGGCGGTTGTCCAGGGTCATCACCGACAGCTCGTTGGTGCCCGGGAACAGCTGCTGGACGATGGCGCGGCCCAGCGCGATGCGCACCAGCGCCGTCAGGTCGTTCGGATCCTGGGTACTGCCGCCATGCTCGGACAGGGTCTCGATGATGGTGCGCATGTCGCGGATGTGCACGCCTTCCTGCAGCAGGTTCTGCAGCACTTTCTGCAGGGTCGACAAGGACACGACCTTCGGCACCAGGTCCTCGACCAGCTTCGGCGCATCTTTTGCCAAATGGTCAAGAAGTGCCTGCACCTCGGTGCGGCCCAGCAGCTCCGAGGCGTGGGTCGTGATCAGGTGGTTCAGGTGGGTGGCGATCACGGTGCCGGCGTCGACCACCGTATAACCCATGTTCTGCGCCTCGTCCTTGAGGCCGGCGTCGATCCAGATTGCCGGCAGGCCGAAGGCCGGATCGGTGGTGACCGTGCCGGGCAGCGTACCGCTCGCCATACCCGGGTTGATCGCCAGGAACTGGCCGTTCATGGCTTCGCCGCTGCCCATTTCCACGCCCTTCAGGGTGATGCGGTAACTTGATGGCTTCAGTTCCAGGTTGTCGCGGATGTGCACCGGCGGCGCCAGGAAACCGACTTCCTGGGCGAACTTCTTGCGAATGCCCTTGATGCGCTTGAGCAGGTCGCCGTTCTGGCCCTTGTCGACCAGCGGAATCAGGCGGTAGCCCACTTCCAGGCCCAGGGTATCGACCGGCATGACGTCCTGCCAGGTGGCCTCTTCCTGCTCGGCCGGCGCAGCCGCCGCGGCACCGGCAGCGCCGCCCGCCCCGCCGGCGGCCTGCCCTGCGGTGCCCGCCGCGCGCGACCCGCTTCCGCCCGGCGCGTTCTTGAGGCGCCGCTCCACCAGCCAGCCGGCGCCGATCAGGACGCTGCCCAGCAGCAGGAACACGAGATTCGGCATGCCCGGGATCAGGCCCATGCCGCCGATGATGCCGCCGGTGATGTACATGACCATGGGACGGCCGAACAGCTGGCCGATGAGCTGCTCGCCGACGTCCTTGTCGCTGGCCACGCGCGACACCACCATACCGGCGGCGATCGAGATGACCAGCGAAGGGATCTGCGCCACCAGGCCGTCGCCAATGGCCAGCAAGGTGTAGTTCTTGATCGCGTCGGCGAAGCCCATGTCGTGCTGGAGCATGCCGACGATCAGGCCACCGACCACGTTGATCAGGGTCACCAGGATGCCGGCCACGGCGTCGCCGTGCACGTACTTCGAGGCACCGTCCATCGAGCCATAGAATTCGGCTTCCATCGCCACGTCCGCGCGGCGCTGCTTGGCTTCCGCCTCGCCGATCAGGCCGGCGTTCAGGTCGGCGTCGATCGCCATCTGCTTGCCCGGCATCGCATCCAGGGCGAAGCGCGCGCCCACCTCGGCGATACGGCCGGCACCCTTGGTGACGACCATGAAATTGATGATGGTGAGGATGATGAACACCACCAGGCCGACGGTGTAGTTGCCGCCGATGAGGAAGTGGCCGAAGGCTTCGATCACCTTGCCGGCCGCCGCGCCGCCGGTATGGCCTTCGGTCAGCACCACGCGGGTCGAGGCCACGTTCAGCGCCAGGCGCAGCAGGGTGGTGACCAGCAGCACCGCCGGGAAGGCTATGAAGTCGAGCGGCTTGACCGTGTACAGGGCGGTCAGCAGCACGATGACGGACATCGCGATGTTAAAGCTGAAGAACAGGTCGAGTGCGAATGCCGGCAACGGCAGGATCATCATCGACAGCAACAGGATGATGAGAATCGGCGCCGCCAGGGCGTTGCCGCGTCCCGCGATGCCCTGGAGCCAGGCCGGTAGTCTGAAACCGTTCATTGCGATACTTCCTTACTCTTAATGTTTTTGCTGCGACGCCGGATTGAACGGGTCCATCTCCGGCGGCACCGGCAGCTTGCCGGGGCGGTCCGGATACTGGTCGCTGCTGCCCTTGGTGTAGGCGCGCAGCTGGTACACATAGGCCAGCACTTCGGCCACGGCCGAGTACAGGGCTTCCGGGATCTCGTCGTCGATGTCGGTGTGCTTGTACAGCGCACGGGCCAGGGCTGGGGCTTCCAGCAGCGCGACCTTGTTTTCCTTCGCGATCTCGCGGATCCTGGCCGCGACTTCGTCGGTACCCTTGGCCACCACGCGCGGCGCACCCTTCTGGCCGTCGGCATACTTCAGCGCCACCGCGAAGTGGGTCGGGTTGGTCACGACCACGTCGGCGGTCGGGACGTTGCTCATCATGCGCTTGCGCGCCATCTCACGCTGCAGCTGGCGGATCTTGCCCTTGATCTGGGGATTGCCGTCCGATTCCTTGGACTCCTGTATCACTTCCTGGCGGGTCATCTTCAGCTTGTTGGCGTAGTGCCATTTCTGGTACGGACCGTCCAGCACGGCGATCGCCCCCAGCGAGCCCACCATGATCATGAAGGCCTTGACCAGCAGGCTCGTGAGGTGACCGGTGGCGGTGCCCAGCGGCTCGAGCGCCAGGCCGATCACGGCATCCTTCTCGCTCATCAGCACATACCAGCCTACCGCGCCGACCAGCAGGGCCTTGGCGACGGCTTTCAGCAGCTCGATCAGGGAGTTGGTCGAGACCATGTTGCCCAAGCCGTTCAGAGGATTCATCTTGCCGAAGTTCGGCATGAATGACTTGGAGGTGAAGTTCCAGCCGCCGATCAGCAACGGCGACACCACGCCGACCAGCATGATGGCGATCGCCAGCGGCAGGCAGGCCAGGATCACGCCGCCGATGTCGGCGGTGATGCGTTCGATCAGGAGGTTCGGGTTGGTGATCTGGTCGCGGTTGAGCGACAGGCCGCGCTCCAGCGTGCTCGACAGCTTGTTGACGACGCCGCCGCCCAGCATCCACAGGCCGGCGCCGGCGGTCATCAGGACGGTAAAGGTGGAGACTTCGCGCGAACGGGGAATGTCGCCGTTCTTGCGTGCGTCACGCAAGCGTTTGGCTGACGCTGGTTCTGTCTTTTCTGCGTTGCTGCTCTCCGCCATTCCCGCTCCTGTTGCGCCGGCTGCGCTGCCGGCTTTGGTTCAGAATGGGATTATTCCAGATGTTGCCGTCAGGCTATAGAGCAAACAGGAGGGAAAAGAGCTGCCTTTTCCTTTTGCTGGCGCGGAAAGGCGTTAGAAAATGTGAGATTGTTTAAATATAATTCCTGTACACTGATGTGTTACGGGCAAGTGAAAGAATATTTACATTTCCCGTATGGGTCGTTGGATAGACTGGCCTGACACTTTTAATGATTTTAAGGAACAACATGAAAAAATTGATGATCGCCGGCGCCATCCTGAGCGCACTGTCGGCACAAGTGCTGGCACAAGACAACGCGGCTCCGGCTGCGAATTCGGGCAACAACGCTAACGCCCAGACCAGCACCGCTTCGACCGGCTCCACCGGCGCCGCGTCGTCGTCGGGCAGCTTCTTCGGCACCGGCACCATCGCCGGCATGTCGACCGGCACCGCCGTTGCCATCGGCGCCGCTATCGCTTTCGTTGCCGTCGCTGCGTCGGACAACGAGACCACCACCAGCCACGCGACCACGACGCACCACTGATCGCCCCAGTGATCAGCTTGCCGGACGCTTCCACGCGTCCGGTAGTTTCACCAACCGCCTATGCCACGGTTCGTGGAAAAATACTCACAGTTTTCTTCCTTGATTGCTGAACAGGCAGCTTTATAGTGAGTCAAGGCAACATTTCGTTGCTATAATCTCATAGCAACAAAGTATTGCTGCACCACTTATTTAATCAAGGACCCAACATGAAGAAAATCATCGCTGCTGGCGCAATCCTGAGCCTGCTGTCGGCACCTGTGCTGGCACAAGAATCCGCTGCTGCTTCGAACACCGGTAACGCTGCTGCCGCTGGCCAGACCGCTGGCACCGCCGGCACCGGTACCGCTGCTGGCGCAGCATCGTCGGGCGGCTTCCTGGGCGCCGGCACCATCGCCGGCCTGTCGACCGGCACCCTGGTCGCCGTCGGCGCCGCTGTGGCTGCCGTCGCTGTTGCCGCTTCGGACAATGGCTCGACCACCAACCACTCGACCACCACCCACCACTAATCGCCTGACGGGACGCGTAAGCGTTCCGGCGATGCTGGTTACAAAAATGGCTGCCCTTGGGCAGCCACTTTTCGTTCGTCCTTTGTTGTTAGCGCATTCAGGCGAACGTTTCGGCCTCGCCGAACAGCTTGCCAGCCGCATCCTTTGCGGCGAGTTGCGGAGCAAAGTCGATAGGCCAGGCTACAGCCACGGTCGGGTCGTTCCACAGCAGACTACGCTCGTGCTCGGGATACCAATAATCCGTGGTCTTGTAGAGGAATTCAGCCGAGTCGCTCAAGACAACGAAACCATGTGCAAAGCCCGGGGGTACCCAGAACTGCTTATGGTTTTCCGCACTAAGGACTTCGCCAACCCAGCGGCCAAACGTTGGAGAAGACTTGCGCAGATCGACCGCGACATCGAATACTGTGCCTTGCACTACACGCACCAGTTTGCCTTGAGCATGCTGGATCTGGTAATGCAGGCCGCGTAGCACGCCCTTTGCTGACTTACTATGGTTGTCCTGCACGAAGTCGACGTTCAGGCCGACGACCTCGCGGAAATCGCGTGCGTTAAAACTTTCGAAAAAGAAGCCGCGCGCATCACCGAAGACTTTTGGCTCCAGCACGAGAACATCGGGAATTGCGGTAGGGGTAACGGTATATGGCATGCAAAACTTACTTCAACAGATTCAACAGGTAATGGCCGTAGCCGTTCTTAGATAAGGGAGATGCCAGTTTTTCCAGTTCGACCGCATCAATCCAGCCTTGGCGGTACGAAATTTCTTCTGGGCACGCAACCTGCAAACCTTGACGCTTCTGAAGCGTCGAGATGAAGCTGGCTGCTTCCAACAGGCTATCATGGGTACCCGTGTCCAGCCAGGCGAAGCCGCGGCCCATGATCTCGACATTCAGTGTTCCACGGTTGAGGTAGCACTGGTTCACGTCGGTGATCTCCAGTTCACCACGTGCGGAAGGCTTGATATCGGCAGCGATACTGCAGACATTGTTATCGTAAAAATACAGCCCGGTCACCGCATAATTCGACTTCGGGAGCTTCGGCTTTTCTTCGATACTGATGGCACGCTGGTCGGCGTCAAACTCGACTACACCATAACGCTCCGGGTCGTGAACGTGGTAAGCAAACACCGTGGCACCATCGGTTCGGTCGTTGGCGCTATGAAGCTGCTTTACCAAGTCGTGACCGTAAAAGATGTTATCGCCTAACACCAAGGCGCTTGGGTCGTTGCCGATAAAATCGCGTCCGATAATGAAGGCTTGGGCGAGACCATCCGGCGAAGGTTGCACCGCATACTGGATATTCATGCCCCACTGGCTGCCGTCACCCAGCAATGCCGCAAAGCGTGGGGTATCGTGCGGCGTGCTGATGATCAGGACATCGCGGATACCGCTCAACATCAGAGTGCTGAGCGGGTAGTAAATCATCGGCTTGTCATACACCGGCATCAGTTGCTTGCTGACGGCTTGAGTGACGGGATACAGCCGCGTGCCGGAGCCCCCGGCGAGGATAATACCCTTGCGTTTGGAATCGGACATGATTGTCTCTTTAAAAAATTTGATTCAGCACATGACGCACGCCATCCTGCCAAGGCGGGAGCCAGAAACCGAAGGTCTCGCGGAAGCGGCTAGTGTCGAGCTTCGAATTTGCCGGTCGTTTGGCAGGGGTTGGGTACTGGGCAGTCGTAAGGGGCATCACCGTGTCCAATCCGGTCTTGAACACTTTACCCGAAGCTAGTGCTTCACCGATTACGAAGCGAGCGTAGTCGTACCAACTCGTTTCTCCGGTTGCGCTGACGTGATAAGTGCCATACGGGAACGCTTCCGCTCCCTCGCGCTGGTACTGCCGGATCAACTGCGCGGTCAAGTCGGCCAAAAGGGCCGCTGAAGTCGGCGCCCCAAACTGGTCCGCCACCACGCTCAACTGGTCACGCTCTGCAGCCAAGCGTAACATGGTCTTCGCGAAATTCCCGCCGTGCGCTCCCACCACCCAGCTGGTTCGAAGGATCAGGTGACGCGGATTCACTTCGGCCAGGGCACATTCGCCAGCAAGCTTGGTGTTTCCGTAAACGCTTTGTGGATCCGGTCGATCAGTCTCCGTGTAGGCCCCCTCTTTGCTGCCATTGAAAACGTAGTCGGTCGAATAGTGCACGACCAATGCGCCGAGTCGCGCGGCTTCCTCACCCAACACGGCCGGCGCCCCCGCATTCACGGCAGACGCGGTGGCCTGGTCGGTCTCGGCCTTATCTACGGCCGTGTAGGCGGCAGGGTTGACGATCACGTCTGGCGCAACACGGCGCACCAACTCGCGGATGGCGTCGGCGTTCGCCAGGTCGCATTCGGCCTGACCGACGGCGACAATTTCTCCAAGTGGCGCCAGAGCGCGCTGCAGCTCAAAGCCGACCTGACCGTTCTTTCCCGTTACAAGGATCTTCAATTCAAGCTCCGTAATGCTTGCCGACCCACTCGCGATAGGCCCCGCTGGTCACGTTCCTTGCCCATTCCTGATTGTCCAGATACCAACGTACGGTTTTCCGGATTCCGGTTTCGAAGGTTTCGGCCGGCGTCCATCCCAACTCGCGCTCGAGCTTGGTAGCGTCGATCGCGTAACGGCGGTCGTGTCCGGGGCGATCAGTCACGAAAGTGATCTGCGTCTTGTACGACTGGCCGTCTGCACGCGGACTGAGGTCGTCGAGGATGTCGCACAAAGTGTGAACGACATCGAGATTGGCCTTTTCGTTCCAGCCACCGACGTTGTAAACCTCACCCACCTTGCCCGCATCGAGAACGCGACGGATGGCGGAACAATGATCCTTCACGTAGAGCCAGTCGCGGATCTGTTGGCCATCGCCGTAGATCGGCAGAGGCTTGCCACTCAATGCATTCTGAATACACAGTGGAATGAGCTTTTCCGGGAAGTGATACGGGCCGTAATTGTTCGAACAGTTCGTGGTCAGCACCGGCAAACCGTAGGTGTGATGATAGGCGCGCACCAGGTGGTCGCTGGCCGCCTTGCTCGCTGAATAAGGGCTGTTCGGTTCGTATCTGTTGGTCTCGCTGAACGCCGGATCGTCCTTGCCCAACGAGCCATATACTTCATCGGTCGACACGTGTAGGAAACGGAATGCCGTTTTTTCCTGCTCCGGCAGTCCGCTCCAATACTCGCGCACTGCCTCGAGCAAGTGGAAGGTACCGACGATATTCGTCTGGATGAAGTCTTCCGGCCCGTGGATGCTGCGGTCGACGTGACTTTCGGCGGCGAAGTTCACCACGGCACGCGGTCGATGCTCCTTCAGCAGCTGCCGGACCAAGTTGACGTCGCCGATATCGCCCTTGACGAAGACATGCTTCGAGTTACCGCTCAGGCTAGCCAGATTTTCCATATTGCCGGCGTAAGTCAACTTGTCGACGTTGACGAGAGCTTCATCGGAAGACTCAAACCAGTCGAGGACAAAATTACTTCCAATAAAGCCGGCGCCACCGGTCGTTAAAATCATGTTTGTACACTCCAAGTAGCTAGGATGAGACGCTTTAGGGGCAACGCAAACCCACTCGGTCTACGGTCGAGCGCCAACGTTTGCGCAAATTCAGCAATTGTAAATAAAACTGAAATTTTCAGACGAAAAATCTTTAAATCGAATGCGATACCCCTTGATTGTGGGGAATTCGCATCTTTAAATTGTTAATAGCTGCCGCTCCAGGCCACGCTGACCGACTTCGGCCCCGGAGCGACGGCAAAGCTCGAGCGCGTATCGCTGCGCTGCGACTGCCACAGCCAGCTGCCCATCGCATAGCCGAGCACACCGCCGGCAACCACGTCCGACACCCAGTGCTCGCGTCCCGCGGCACGGCCCAGCGAACTGGCAGCGGCAAGGCCGTACAGCCACGGCGCATCGTACTCCTGTGCGAACGGCGTCACCGCTGCGAATGCAACCGTGCTGTGGTTCGAAGGGAAGGACGCATTCGAGCGGTCCGAGGCTTTGCTCCACTGTCCCAGTCCTTCGTTGGGACGCGCACGGCCGACGATGCGCTTGGTGGCCATCGACACCGCCGCGGCGCCGGCGATCGACTCGAGCGAGATGATGCCCATGTTCTGGGCGCGCGCATCGCCGAACGCCACCGCGCCGGCGGCGGCGCCAGCCAGCAGCACCGGCATGCCCTTGCCTACGTTATCCCAAGCGCGCGCGACGCTGGAGCCGGCGTGCTTTTCCATGAAGCGGTCGACCGGCTTGTCGAGCAGGGCGCCACCCAGGATCGCACCGCCGCCGAGCACCGTGCCCTTCGCCCATTGCGGCAGGGTCGGCGTATTCGAGAACGACTGCTCCAGGCGATAGCGGAACAGCGTCCACATGTTCGGCATCGACCGCACCGGCGGATTCACGGCCGCCAGGTTCTGCTCGTCGCGGCGCTCGGCAAAGTTGCCCAGGCCATCGTAGGTCGTCAGGTCGCGGCGCGGCTGTTCGAACAGGTCGTACAGGTCGCCGGGGCTGGCGACCATCTGGCCGACGTCGCGGGTCCAGGGCGACAGGCCGATGCCAGCCGTCGCTTGCGAATCCATCGGCAACATGATGTTCAGCGGCACCGACAGGAATACACCCTTGTCGTTGTAGGGATTGGCTGGAGTACCCGGATTGGTGATGTCCTTGCCGTTGGTCTTGGTGTACCAAGCGCCGATCTCGACACCCGACTGGAAGCGACGCTTGAACTCGATGCGTATGCCTTCGTCGCGGGCCAGGAAGCGCCCTGCCCTTGCGGTTGCCGTGATGTCGTATGGGAGCTTGTAGTGCAGCGCTCCTAGCGCAGTGACGGTCTTGTAGTCGCGCTTGTCGAACCAGCCCTTGTAGCCGCGCTGCTGCAGCGCGTCGACGGTAACGTCGGCGGCCCAGCGGCTGTCCTTCGGCAGGTAAAGCACCTGGCCGCCCACGCCGCGGTACATCTCTTCATAGAAACCGGCCGAGGCGCGCGCATACAGGCGCTCGTCGAGCGTGAGATACTGGTTGAGCAGCAGACGATTGAGCTTGAGGCGGCTGCCGCGCTTGTACTCGGCAATGTCGGTACGCACGTGTGGCAGCAGGCTGTTGGACTTCTGGGTCACGCCCGAGACGTTCTCGAACAGGTCGAGCTTGAACGCGCTGTTCAGGTAAGTGCCCTGGCCCAAGCGCTTGTCGTAGTTGGCGGCGGCAGCCACCTCGTAGCGCAGCGCGCCGCTCGGATCGTTGAAGAAGAAGGCGATCTTCGGCACCGTCTTGAAGCGATTCGCTTCACGGTCTTCGGACACGACCTGGACGATGTTGCCGTCCTGGCCCACCTGCACCGCCAGGCCGTACTTCTCCTCGCGCACCGCGGCAAGCAGGCCTTCGTGGTCGTCAATACGGTCCGCCGGCGTCGAATAGCGCACCAGCACGGTCTGCAGGAAGGCCTCGCGGTCTACCAGGCCGGTCAGGTAGTCCGTGAGGCGCTGCGTGTCCTGAAACTCGTAGGTGGCGATCGGCTGTTCGAGCTTGGTGTACGTGACATGGATCGCGCGCGTGCCTTCCGGCGCGAACGCGAGCGCGGTGCGCACGGCCCGGCCGATGGCGCGTCCCATATTCGAGATGCGATTGTTGGTCAGTGTGAGCTTGAGGACGTTGCTGTCGAGTTCGACGCGCACGTTCTTGAAGTCCTGCTTGACAAGAGCTGATATCAACGGGCCGCCATTACCCGGATCTTGTTGCCACTCGACCGTCGAATGACGTGGGGGCACGTCCTTCAACTGCAACGGAGCCGGTTCATATAACTTGGGGATGAATTCCCGTTCATAAAACGGAATGCTGATGTACGCGTTGGCACTAAAGTGGTTGCGCTGCCGGGCAAGCTGAGCCCCTAACCATCCCCAACGATACTCTACGCCGACTGCCGCCCCGCCCTTTCGCCGTGCCGCCCCAGTTTCCTGCGCCTTATAGTCCTCCTGATAGTTATTAGCATCGTATTCGGCAACGAGCGCCCAGCGTGGGGCTGACAGGGGGGCCCAACGTACACCCGCAAATAATCCTTTGGGCCGCTTGTTGCCGTAGCCAACACTAGCCTCTAGGTTACCCACCGGCCCGAAGGTCTTTGAGGCCACAATGTATTGACCTTTGAAGAGCTCGGTGCCAAGCAGGTCGGTAGCCCCGACCGATATCGCAGGGATAAGCGCAGTTTCGTCGCGTAGCCGCAGTTTGAAATCGGCAACTTTATCCTTGTAACGCCCGTAACCTCGGCCGTATCCCGTATCCGTCGAGCCAAATGCCGGAACGCCGGTGATCGAAACGTATCGCCCCGTGAACTGAAGGAATGGAAGTAGCGAAACCGCGGCCCAGGTGCTGCCGTACGGACTGTCGTAACTATAGCCAGTTGTGATAGTACCATCATGCTCGATCCATGCACTGGGCATATTGATGTAGCCAGACTGCCCTTGGGTAGAGGGGGAAGCAGCGAAAGCTTGCGCTGCGCTCAGCACGAGACAGCTGCACCAGGTATTTCGAGCGTATCTTTTTGTTACTTTTAGCACTTACAGGAATCCGGCAGAAAATTCGGATGCAACGTTGATGCCAAGGGAAAGTGACATCGTGCAGTCGATAGAGGGACAGCGAGTTTATCATTGGCAACACTTAAGACCAAGCACTTTAGTTTTCAGTGTGGGCTCCGTGTCACGGCAAGAAAATCGAACCACGAGTTGAAACGAAAGATTCCTTCGGCATTAATTCTCACGAATTATCAAACACCCATTTAGATATCGAATTGTCCATAGATCTTGCTTCCAATGCTGCCCCCCCCACTGCACTGTGGTATTTTCACTCGAGAAACGAAAATGCAATTGCTTAAGTTGCTCTGCGTTCATACAATACTATCTTGCGTATTTTTGCGAGGTGCCCACGCATCCATCCCCCATGTCCGGCGCGCCAGTCAACACGTCGTAATGAGGAGGTTGGCAAAGTACCGTCACACGTTTCTTCTTGACATTTTTATACCCACTCAACCTTGCGTTTCGAAAAACAGTTCGGCGCATTTTCAAGCCATTCCAAATGAAACCGATAGATTCGATATTTCTTCCTAAAACCAAGTGGTATTGCGATCGCCGGTTTGAAAAGCCTTTGTTGATTTGCGCAGATATCGTTTCCATTGCCCTTGCTTTTGTAATTGCAACATTAAGCGCGGCACCTTTTCATGGAAATCCTGTTTTTTCAGATGCGGCTTGGTCATCCACGCTGAACTCAGCAAGCATTCAAATTCATACTCTGCTAACGCTTTTAGCAGTTTCAGTGCTGTGGGGAAATGGTCATTACTCCAAGCGCAAGCCTGTCGCTAACGAGATTAAAGATCTCCTGAAAGTGACGCTGGCAGTAGCGGCCCTCAATGTAGTTATGTTGTTTTTGGCCAAGCTGCAATTTTCTCGTGCAATCGTCTTGATCAACTGGGCTGTTGTTCCGGTCGCAATCGTTGCCGTGCGTTGGATAACGAAGCGATTTCTGATGGCGGTTGGAGGGTGGGTTCGCCCAATGGTCATTATCGGCTGGGGAGAGAACGCCGTCGAAACAGCACTGGCCTTTAAGGATGAGCCACTGATGGGCTTAAAACTGGCTGCGTTTTTAGTTCCCCCCGGCAAAGAAAAGCCCCTCCATAGCTTGAAGGACAGGCACGGTAACTTAATCCCTTGTATCTCACTTGGCACCGATGCTGTGCAAACGCTTAAGCATCTTGGCAGCCCTCATGTCGTGCTTGCAATGGAGCAGGGTGGCATCGAAAGTTATCAGGATATGATTCAGCAGATCAGCAGGCATATCAGCGATGTCCAATTGGTTCCTGCACTGCGGGGCTTGCCGTTGTACGGGATGGAAGCCAACCACTTCTTCGCCCATGAAGTGTTGATTCTTACAGTGCGCAACAATCTCGCGCGTCGTCTGCCGCGCCTGATTAAGCGTTGTTTCGACCTAAGCGTATCGCTTGCCGTGCTGTTGCTGGGGTCCCCGATCTTTTTGTTTATCGCATTTAAGGTGAGTCAATCGGGTCGGCCAATCTTCTTCGGTCACACTCGTGTCGGTCAGCACAACCGCCCGTTCAAGTGCTATAAGTTCCGCACGATGGCGCCGAACGCAGACAAACTGCTCTCCGACTTGCTGGCAAACAGTGCCGAAGCACGCGCAGAATGGGAACGTGACTTCAAGCTCAAGAACGATCCCCGGATCACGCCTATCGGTCATTTCTTACGTAAAACGAGCTTGGACGAAATTCCGCAGCTCTGGAATGTACTGAAGGGCGATATGAGCTTGGTAGGTCCACGTCCGGTCGTCACCGCTGAGCTCGAACGCTATGGCAATCAAGTGGACTATTATCTGGAAGCGAAACCAGGTGTAACAGGCCTGTGGCAGATCAGCGGACGTAACGACGTTAGCTATGACACGCGCGTCTACCTGGATGCTTGGTACGTAAAGAACTGGTCTCTCTTTAATGACATTGTCATTCTGCTCCGCACCGTCAAGGTTATATTCCGCAAGGAAGGCGCCTACTAAGAGGGTGTAGACAAAATCAATAACGTAGCTGTGGCATGCTGTCTCAATCTGGAGGGAACATGCCATGGCGACGAGAGATCCACTCGACGGCACGGAGCCGTCAATCAACTCCGGCGGCAGGCCGCCGGCGTTGAAACCGGAGCATATCGTGGTTTACACGATATCGTGAAGGAGCGAGCCCAAGCCAGCTTGCAGGAGATCGCCGACGAGTTACACCACCGATGCGGGTTACGCGTCTGCGATGCGACGATTCGTCGTGCACTGCGTGCGCAAGGCATCGTACGGCTCAAGCCGGTACGCAGGGCGTGCACGGAGCGAGCCGAGGGCGCCAAACGGTATGACTACAAGGCAGCTCACCGACGCGAGGACATATCGCCGTACAGTACCAACCTGACAGACGCCGAATGGGAACTGGTCGCTGATTTGTTCGAGCGACTACCGGGACAGCGAGGCACGCCTGTGCATTACAGGCGCCGCGATCTCGTAAATGCGTGCTCGTATGTGCTGCGCACGGACTGCGCCTGGCGACTGTTACCCGAGACGTTTCCACCTTGGCAGGCGGTCTACAAGGCATTTGCGCGCTGGGTTGGAGCCGGCGTATTCGAGCAGATGCAGGGCCGGCTGCGTGAACAATGGCGTGCACGAATGGGAGGCGCGAGTACGCCAACCGCAGCGGTGATCGATGCGCAGTCCACTCGCGCCTCGCCGCAGAGTGGCGAAAGCGGATTCGATGCAGGCAAGAAGGTCAAGGGACGAAAGCGCAATCTCGTCGTTGATACCATGGGACTACTCATCGCAGTCACGGTCACCGCCGCGAGCGTGCAGGACCGGGATGCTGCCACAGCCGTGGTTACGCAAGCATGCGCCACGAGCCCTCGACTGGAAAAGCTTTATACCGACGGTGCATACGGCGGGAAGTGCGCCCATGATATCGAGCAGGCGCATCATATTCGTGTCGAAGTCGCTCGTCGTCCAGGTAACAGCACGATCGGAACGCTGCATGATCCCAAGACGGCATCTGAGCCAACTGCTGTTATCAACTCAGGATTCACGATGCTGCCCAAACACTAGGTCGTTGAACGAACCCACGCTTGGACCGAACGCTGGCGCCGCACAGTGATGCATCACGACCGCAAACTCGCTGTCTCGGCGGCTTGGGCTTGGCTGGCTGAGGCGCGTATGCTACTCAGCAGGCTCGCTTACCGGAGTTGATTTCGTCCACACCTTGTAAGCGCAGGGAAAGAAACTAAGCAAAAGAGCGTTACCTGACAACAGGCGCGCTCTTTTTGCTGCTCAGCTAGCACAGCAACTTGGACAGCTACTGCAAAGCTTCCCTGACCCGAAATAGCGGCTTGCCAAGCGACGCAATGTGTCGCCTGCGCAACTTTTTAAGTTTAGCAAGCGGTGCAGATAGGTTGCGAAGGGAGCAGTCCTTACCGCCATCTCAATCGCCAGCCGATTTGAGCGAAAATTTAAATCCATCCAGCAAGTGCAGAGAAACCCAGCACTGCACGGTCACTGAACTTTCGCCGGCCATTCCGCAGAACGAAACTCGCCGTTCGCACGCGGCGAAGCAGCTCAGGCTTAATCGCCAGTAATTTTGCGAACTCCTCTGCCGACTGGACAGCGCCAACCTCTTGGCAAATGGCCACCGCTTGGTTGACTTGGGTGCGATACCAACCGTTTTTGATCAGAGCGATACGCCGGCGCATTGCGGCTACACTGCCACGCGAGCCGATTTCATTTCCCAGATGCTGCCTATAACGCATCCAGTCCTGCTGGTCGAAGTACCAAGAGAAGCCCCAGGATCTGGCTAGTAGGTACATCAACCAATCGTGGTAGTGGAATTGCTCGCACAACTCGACCTTGTCAATACAAAACTCGCTTACTTTGCTGAACAAGTCGGCTCGCACGACGAACGTGCAACCTTGTCCTCCACCTTCGAACAAGAAATCCGCTGTCCGGGTAACCGCATTCTGCGGGAGCGACTTTTCTCGACCGTCCGGCCAGAATGAACGTACGGCACAGGAGTAGCCATGGGCTCCCGACTTACTCAGAGATTCGATTGCTCGTCCCACCTTTTCGGGATGCCAGACATCGTCCTGATCAGCAAGGGCAACGTAGTCGAAGCCATCGGTCTTGGCTATTCGATAAAGACGTCTGAAGTTGGCGCCAGCAGACCCGCTAGGCTTTTCCCAGAAGTGGACTGAAACCCTCGGATCACTTCCCCATTGCTCACTGATGAGATCTCGCGTGCCGTCGCGGGAGCCGTCATCACCGATCAGCAAGGATATACTCACCCCTTCTTGGAAGAGAATCGACTCGACTTGCTCTCGAAGCCACTCGGCGCCATTGTAGGACGCGAGTATTACGAGAACCTTTGGAAACGCCGACGAATTTAAAGACAAACTATTCTCGAACAAAACACTTTTCATTAAAGTTCCAGTGAACAATCCCGAACTTACTTACTGACAGTCGCGGAATGAGTGCGCCTAATAATGTCAATCGGAAGGCGCACTGCGGCTATTGCCAGCAAAACACCTATCGCAATGATCTTTGACGCAGTTACATCCAGCAGTAATTGAAGCTCCCCATTCAGGAATGCCGAGAGCGCGATGTTGTAAAATATGTAAAAAAGAATGAGCCCGATGATTGTATGCCCGGCTAGCGAAACGCGCAGACACAGCGACGTCAAAAGACCGTAAACGGAGCCACATAAAACGAGGATGAAAACCGACGTCCATCCAAAATAATAGAACAGGATACCGGGAAAGCCGTCGCCAAAGGTGACGCCGGCATCGGCATAGATCGCGAAGAGATCGGCCGGTGAAGCGGCGTTCATTAACAACTGAATACCCCGATAGTCCGACGCTTTGACACCGAATATCTCGTTTGCGACGAAGTCGAAGCCCCCCCCGTGGGTAACATGTTCGACGAAAGCCAGCTTATCGAAGTAAAAATTTAGCTGAGCCTGTTGCGATATCCTGTCGAGGAGGAGCTGACCGATGATATCCCAAACTCCACCGCCAACAATTCCCATGTATTGATTAACAACGAGGCCAAGAACCGCGACGACGCCCAGGATAGCAAGGATGAAATAACGGAAGACTTGAACACGCCTTATTTTTAATTTCCGATCATAAAACTGTGGAGCAACATAAAGAGAAATCGAGGTAAACAACAATGAGAACTTCTCTCCACCGAGAGCAAGCAGGACCAGCATCGTTACATAAACAAGATCCACCAGCAAAGTACCGCGGGAGAGTTCAGCTCTTTTTCTGCGCACGAGCCCCAAAAAGAACGACAGGAAGACCAATATGGTAATAATCTGGGAGTAGGCTTTCGGCGCCACGTTGGTCCGGTATTGAATCCTGTCAACGCCATTACTGATTGCCGTACCATACACTACATAAATCAATATAACCGCGGCGAGTAACGACAGCGTCAACGGCAGCACATCAGAAAGTTGCTTTCGATTTACCTTCCAATTCAGCTTCGGCATTTCGAAGAGGCGAAACACCCAACGAGCGAAGACTATAAAGACATACAAGAAGAAAGAAAGTCTCGCCGTGCCTCCAGTTACCGCTCCGCTCATGCGCAATTCGGGGGTGTATGCACCGAACTCGAAAAGAAGGAAGCTAGCCACAAACCAGAAATAATTGAACAGAACTGGCATGCAGCACGCCGCGAAAAATGGCTCGCGAAAAGTGAGGGAACCGATCCAGAAAGTGAAGACAGCTGCCGACAGACAGGAGATAGCAAGAGTCTCGCTTTTACCAAGAGCGAGCGACGACATCATGGCCAGCAGCGCTACGATGCCCGCAATAAATAGTTCTCGACCTAATGACGACATTTCAACCGTTGCCTAATTAAATACTGAAATACAGCTAAGTACTTGGCCAGAAATAAATGTGAATTTTGGCACACAGAACCGGATGCGGTGCAAGGCGGCGAGTGCGCCGCAGTGCGAGCACTGCAAGCAGGAGCCAACGCAGCAACGCGCCGGTTCTGGCAGCTAAAAACACATTTATTTATGGGCAAGTACTTAGTGCATTGACGATGCAGACTACGCCCGCGACAGGAAACCTCGAAACCGGGCACCCAAGGAAGCCGCCCTGAGCCTGGCCGCTTTCGGATCAAATAAACAAATTGCTTTCAGACCGTGCAGCATCTGAAAAGCTAGCGACGAGGCGAAGATCACAAGCACCGGAAGCGAAAGGTATTCTCGTGCAAACTTTCCAAAGCCAAACGCATAACCAGCTACTTTTTCTTCGTTCAAAGCTGACATTGGCTGATCTTCGTGGTACACACGGATCGATGGTTCATAACATCCGACCAGGCCATTTTGCAGCAGCGAATATACAAAAATTACGTCTTCATTCGATCCGAACTGTGCACCCAGCCCGAAGCGCTCGTCAAACCGATGATTTACATTCTTCGTAAAAAGTGTGATCGATGAGGTAAGTCGATAGAAATTGAAGCTATTAAGGGACTGGAATTTATCCGGCCAACTTCTGATAGCTGGTTTATCGAGCTGCGGATCCCAGATTTTCCCGAGAAGCAGATCGGCGCCGGTAGCGTTGAAGGTCGACTCGACCGTTTTCAGAAGGTCCCGAGGATATTCGCAATCATCATCTGGAAAACCAACGATCTCGCCTTCCGCGCGGTCCAGACCAATATTCCTGTTGAGCGACAGCCCACGCCTGGCTGATCTGATATGGACCAGATTGAGACGTCTAGCATGCCTGGCTATCACGTTATCGAGCAAGTCACTGCCATTTTGATCGACAATAATAATCTGTACAGTCTGAAGCGCGTACTGCTGGTCTGCCATTGTTTGCAAGAACCGGTCGACTGTGTCGCGCCGCCCGAGAGTGGCGAGTACCAGACTAAATTTGTATTTTTTATCGCTCATTTCAGGCTGTGCTTGGCTACTTTTAAAATGCGATACAACTGAAATATCACGCCGTCATAGATCGGCTTTCTTAACAATGATCGCGGATAACCCCAGTTTTCCAAAACAGGAACGAGCTTTGTCCAGTGCGATCGGTTAAGACAGGCTCTGGACCTGATGAATTTGCTCGTTCCGTACTGTCGTCGGAATACCCCTCCGAGAGCGCGGAAGATGCCATGGTCGCGGCTGAATATTGTCGTGCTGATCAGCTCGAGGGTCCGGCAATCCAGTTCAAAATGCTTTCCGACCTGCGCATCCCATTCGTTACCCTCATCTCCGGTAACCACTATGGGCTCCCGGACCACTCCGATGCGAGTGCTACTCATCGCTATCGCCGAGAAAATCCTCAATTGGTGTGTATACGGGTGAGAAATCACGTCCTGCGATAACTGGGGCTTATTCCAGTAATCGCGGCGAACGATTAGCGCACTCATGAAGGCGAAAAGAGACGATATCTCGGCGCATCGGTTTATGAATGCTTCCGTGTCTTTCCTGGTTTGCAGTTCAATCGAATCTTCGCCGGGCTCCAGGAATTGACGTATGCGCCCGTTTGTCAGGACGCTGCCAATCATGATGTCGGGCCGGTCGGCCATACGCTCCAGCACGGCAGATAGTGCGGACGGTGCAGGAATATCATCGCTGCCCATCAGCCAGCAGTACTGCCCGTTAGCCAGTGCTACTGCTTTGTTTAGATTCTTTCCGAATCCTAGATTCGACTCTTGTCGAAAATAAGTAATTGGAAGGCCCTTGGCAACTTCCTGCTCAATCAGTGATTCCGTGTCATCAGTCGACGCGTTGTCACAGACGATTATCTCGACGCGCTGAGCAACTTTGGGCGCCTGAAACTCCTCGGAGAGCGCGGATAAAAGTCGACCCAAAGTGTGAGCGCGGTTGAACGTAGGGATACAGATACTCAAGAGGACAGCGGAGCGGTCAGTGTGTGCTCCAACGTCGTTTGCGCGCTCAATCATTGACATCGACTCTATTAAAATATTTAAGGAAAACAAATGTAGTCCACGGCAGGGTTACCAATACGGTTACTGCTGCATACAAGCCCATCATGGCTACAATACTGATACGAGCGCCGAAATAAATCACCAAGAGCGTCAGCAGCGCCGACCCGAGCGAGATCGCAAGCATTGGCTCTTCTTTATGTGCCCGCATATAGAGTGCAAATGAAAACACGACTGAGTTTGCTACCGTTACGCATGCAAGACAGATCAATGTATCGACAGTCGGAATGCGTTGAATGAAGTGCATTCCATATACAGTGCAATACTGCACAAGCAGGATTAACCCGGCACAGAGCAACAAAGTCACGGAGGTCGACCTTTTGAGAACACTCATGAAGAGCTTGTTCAACTCAGGCCGCTCCTTGCGCGAGATGTGCATCGCTAATCTGGGAGCGGTCGCGTTAACCCAGCTCATTCCGACGGTAGAGACTGCCGAAAACATGGCCAACGCAAGCCCGATTTTTCCCGCTTGCGTTGCTCCCCATTGGGCAAACACGATCGGTGTAAATAAATTGAAAAGGAAATACCCGGCCATCCAGCTGACGGCAATGCGCCACTGCATAGGCAGAATATCGCGGCGCCAATCCAGCGTTGGTCCCTGACTGTCCCGCCCGGCAAACCAACTCAAGACTTTGCCATTTTTTTTCAGCCAGAGGTAGCTATAGAAGGAGGTCGAAACCGGAATCGCGACTGCTGCCCATAAGCCAAGATGCAATGCCAGAGCAAGCCACAGGGCCATGTAGCCGAGAATCGATTGTTGCAGTCGCATTTTCGACACGTCACCAATACGGCCGCAACCTTCAAGCAGTGCTAAGGATGGGCTAAGGCGAAGATTGAAAGCCGTGCTTACAATGAGCACCAACCATATTGCGCCCCAAACTGAGACCGCTAAATTCCCTTTGCTCTTGAAGAAAACAAAGCCGGCCGCACCGGCTACCACGGCAAAAAATATTGCTGCGATGACATACCATTTGCGGGTGATACGCACCAGGGAACTCAGGCGATCGATGTGGTGGCCCGGTCCGCTCGCACTATCGTGCTGCATCTCCACATGCGCTACCTCGTGACTGACAAATTGGGTTATTACCTGGTTTAAGCCGAGTTCAAAAAAAATCTGCAAGGCCAGAACATAGGTGAAAGTATAGTAATAACCCTGTTCTGTGGCATCGAGAAAGGTCGGCAACAGAAGTAAGGTCGCACCTCCCGCGGCAATGGACCAGCCGCGAAACAGCAAAGTGGTCAGTACGTTGTAGTTCAGGCCCAGCTTATTGCCGCAGTAGTCCATGACGATCAAAAACAAGGCACGAGCGCGCAGCGGAATATCCAAGATAAAACCCATTTTCAGTCTTAAGCAGCAACTCGGGTGATTTCACCGGCCGCGGCAATGATCGATTCCTCCAGAGACGACCAGACCGACAGATCGAGTGTCTTCGCCTTTTCTATGGACGGAACATAGCTTGCGGGCGGGTTGCCGTCAGGCGTCCCTTCGACAACGACGTTCGCAGTCGGTCGTATCAGCTGCCTTACCAGATCCGCAAGGGCAGCCATCGAGACCGGGATATCGGAGCCAACGTTGTAGGCCTCCCCTGCCTGGCCTCGAACCAGCAAGGTCAACAGCCAGTCAGCCATATCATTTCCAGATAAATAGCTCCGAATCGCAGTGCCATCGCCCTTCACCCGAATGTCGCYCCCCGAGAGCGCATCACGGATAAAGTTGCCAATCGCGTATGGACCGTCGAGCGGAATATGTTTGCCGACGAATGCAAAGCACCGCGCGATGACCGTGTCCAGGCCGTGCTCATGACAGAAGACGGTGCACAGCTGTTCCGCGACGCGCTTCGCCTGTCCATAGGTGCTTTTGAGTGAGGTCGTAGAAGGAGCACTGGCACTGAGTTCCGATAGATGCGACATGTCGGCCGGCTGCTGGCCGTACACAGCTCCGGAACTGGTTAGCAGGAACCGTTCAGCTCCGTTGCGAGCAGCGAATTCGAGTACCGCCTCAGTTCCGTTCACGATCTGGCGGATCCACCTTGCACCGTTACCGATCAAGTGGGTGTCCGCTGCCGCATGGATCACATCCGTGTAACCAGACACTTCCAGGGACAACGACTCAAGGTCGCCCCGTAGAAGCGTCAGCCATTCGCTGTTCTGATATTGAGGGTAGGATCGCAAAAACGCGTCGGGATTACGAGACAATACAGACACATTAAATTCGGCGCCTGTGCCGTAAATTCCCTGGAATTTGTCCAGCAGCGAACGGCCAACAAAACCCGTTCCGCCGGTTACAAAAATATGGCGCCTGTCCAGGTAGGCACCTAACAGGGAATCACGATTACAAACGCTCAACGAACGCTCCTACTTTGGTCCGAACACTTGCAGCGTCCAAACCATGTTCTTTCAGAAGGTATTGATAACTTCCACAGTAGTGCGAAAAGCGATCGTCTACCCCGATACGCAAAATCTTCACCGGGCTGGACTCTGCAGCAATTTCGCAGACCAGCGAACCGAGCCCGCCAATTGTCGAATGCTCTTCGAAAGTAACGACCGCACGGCTGTCGGCGCAAATTTCGGCAAGGAGCGTCCGATCCGTTGGTTTGATAAACGGAACGCTCCATACCCTGGCTTCAGGGTATGCCTCAATTGCAAGATCGAGGGCGGTCCTCACCATCGAACCAGTGGCAACGAACGTCATTGCACCAGCTACGCCCGTCTTGACTTGCAGCAGGTCGCCGAGCCCGGCATTTAAGGCGGCAGCATGAACGTCACCACGGTCGGACTTCCCCATGCGAAGATAGACCGACGACTTCGCGTTGTACGCCCAATCCATGCATAAAGTCTGCTCAAAGCGGTCCGCAGGCGAATAGACTGAAAGTTGGGGAACCGCGCGCGTCACGGCGATATCTTCTGTCGACTGATGACTGGTTCCCAGATGGCTGTACACGAATCCGGCGCCGTCCCCCAGCAAGACAACGTGAAGGCTGTCGTGCGCGACGTCAAGCTTGATTTGCTCCAAAACACGTATCGGCACGAACGCACTCAATCCATAGACAAACGGAATGAAACCGGCCTTGGCAAGCCCTGCAGCCATACCGACCATATTTTGTTCAGCAATACCAGCATTAATATATTGCTTGGGTCGTTGACGACGAAAATCGTCGAACAACGCGTAGCCGTGATCGCCTGTCAGCAAAAGAACTTTTGGATCTTCGGCCAATCGGACCAGTGCTTCAGAAAATGCCGCCCTCATACACCTTCTCCAGCAACGGCATCCAAAGCTGCCTGATACGTCTCGGGATTCAGCCGGGTGTAATGCCACATGTTGTTATTTTCCATGAAAGGCACGCCTTTACCTTTGGTCGTATTGGCAATAATGGCCTTTGGGGCATCTGACTCGCTCATCAACAGCTGCTTCACCGCCAAATCAATTGCGCATTCATCATGACCGTCGACGACCAGGCATTCAAAACCGAAGCTCGCGAATTTGTCCTCGATTGCACCAAGATTGAGCACGGTGTCGGTAGATCCCATTGCCTGGAAACCGTTTTTATCAACCAGTACGACAAAGTTTTTCAGGCGATGATGTGCAGCCACCAGTGCGCCTTCCCAGATTGCGCCTTCATTAAGCTCGCCATCGCCGACGAGCACGAAAGTACGCTGGTCGTTCGATTTGAGTTTCGCAGCAAAAGCCAGTCCGACACCCACCGAGAAGCCGTGCCCCAGGGACCCCGAAGTTACCTCTAGACCCGCAACACGTGAATCGGATAGTCCCTTTAGCTCGCTCCCATCGGAAAAATAGCTATCGCGATCGTTGGCGCTTAACCATCCCTTCTCGTACATGCAAGCGTATTGCGCCATGACGCCGTGACCCTTGCTAAGGACAAGGTAATCCCGGTCGATCGCTTGAGGGTCATTACCAGGGTAGCGAATATGGTTTCGATAGAGGACTGCTAGCAATTCAATGATCGAAAACGCGCAGCCGATATGAACCGTCGAGCCGGCCATCGCCATCTGCAGTACGGTCTTGCGCAACTTTCTCGAATCGAAATCCGATTCAGTGTTGAGGTTCATGCCACATCCTGGTTAGAAATTGACGCCGAAAAACTCTTCCAGTTTTTCGACCACATAATCCAGATGTTCGTTTTCCAGTCCGGGGAACACGCCGAGCCAGAACGTCTGGTTCATGACGATATCGGTATTGGTCAGCTCGCCGCTGACACGATAATTTTGACCGATCATGTACGGCTGTCTGGTGAGATTGCCGGCAAATAACAGACGGGTAGCGATACGGTTCTGGTCCAGGAAGTTCAACAAGTCGACACGTTTGATGCCGGACTCTTCTTTTAGAACAACCGGGAAACCGAACCACGAAGGTTCCGAGTTCGGCGTGGCTTCTGGCAGGTGAAGGAACTGCTCGCAGCTCTTCAGTCGAGCATGCAGATAAGCGAAGTTTTCTTTGCGCTTTGCGATAAATTCTTCCAGGCGGTCGAGCTGAGCAAGCGCGCATGCCGCCTGCATGTCGGTGATCTTGAGGTTGTAGCCAAGATGACTGTAGGTGTACTTGTGATCGTACCCCTCCGGCAGATTGCCCAGCTTCCAGCAGAAGCGCTTGTTACACGTGTTGTCCTTGCCTGGAGGGCAATAGCAGTCACGCCCCCAGTCGCGGAACGATTCGGCGATAAGCTTCAGTTCCGGGTTATTGGTGAATACGGCGCCGCCTTCGCCCATCGTAATGTGGTGCGCCGGGTAGAAGCTCAGGGTAGAGATATCGCCGAATGTGCCCACGAGCTGGCCGTTGTAGGTCGCGCCCAGCGCATCGCAGCAATCTTCGACAAGCCATAAATTGTATTTTTTGCAAATTTTGACAACGACTTCGAGGTTGAAGGGGTTGCCAAGCGAATGCGCGAGCATGATCGCTTTGGTTTTTTCCGTAATCGCTTGTTCGATTTTGGAAGCATCAATATTGTGGGTAGCGAGATCGACGTCGACAAAGACCGGGACTGCACCAAACTGCAGGATGGGGTTGACCGTAGTCGGGAAGCCGGCAGCGACACCAATCACCTCATCGCCTTGTTTGATAGCGCGATCACCCAGGCGCGGCGAGGTAAGCGTCGAGAACGCCACCAGGTTGGCGGACGAGCCCGAATTGACAGTCAAAACATGGTTCACGCCCAAGAACTCGGCGAGACGGCGCTCAAACTCGGCGTTAAACCGGCCAGTGGTAAGCCAGCCATCAAGGCTTGCTTCAACCATCAGCTGCAGTTCTTTTGCGCCGATGACCTTACCGGAAACTGCTACAGGCGATACACCCGGTACGAATGGCTTGTTAGCATAGGCGATATCGGCATACTCTTGCACTAGGCCGGCGATTTTTTCACGAATGGAATCCAGAGAATTCTTGATTGGAATGGTCGTCATGTTTATCTCAATTAAATTTGGCTTGATTTTTGGAAATTTTCAATTTGCTCAAGACATACGGTTCGCATGTCGGAATTCGATAGGTAGGCACGGTGCCAATCGACGATATTGTCGAGCGCGGTGCTTAGACTCCATCTCGGCTTCCAGTTGAGTCTGGCTTTGGCCTTGGAGATATCGAGTTTCAGGTAGTTTGCTTCATGCAGGTGGCGGCCTTGGTCAAATTGCCAACGGGCGTTATCACCCCACTTTTGGATCATATGTTCTACGATCCATTGCACAGGACGAGCATCATCGTCTGCCGGGCCGAAATTCCAACCTTCGGCGAATACGGGCCCATCGGTAAACAATCGCTCCGCAAGCAGGAGATAGCCGGACAGAGGCTCGAGTACGTGCTGCCAAGGACGGGTTGCAAGCGGATTACGGATGACTACGGATTCATTTTGTTCGAAAGCCCGCAGAATATCAGGGACCAGTCGATCTTGCGACCAGTCTCCGCCACCGATGACGTTGCCGGCACGTGCAGAGGCGAGCGCAATGCCCTTAACGTCGAAGAAGGAACGGCGGTAAGCGCTCGTCACCAGTTCCGACGCCCCTTTGCTGCTGCTGTAGGGGTCATGTCCACCCATCGGTTCATCTTCGCGATATCCCCACAGCCATTCTTTGTTCTCATAGCACTTGTCTGTGGTCACGTTGACGATTACCTTCGTCGTGCCGCAGTGTCGCGCTGCCTCAAGCACATGTACCGTGCCCATGACGTTAGTGGCATAGGTCATGACCGGGTCCGCATACGAAAGACGGACCAGTGGTTGCGCTGCCAGGTGGAGAACGATTTCGGGTTTGAACTTGTCAAACGCGGCCGCGACCGTTTCGTAATTTCGAATGTCGCCCTCGATACTCCGTATTCCTTTACCCACGTTCGCCAACGTATAGAGATCGGGGGTCGTTGAAGGAGCGAGAGCAAGGCCACAGATGTCCGCGCCCATGGACTGCAGCCATAGTGTCAGCCAGCTCCCTTTGAAGCCCGTATGTCCGGTAACGAGGACGCGTTTCCCATTCCAAAATTCGGTACTATTGCTCACAATTATTCCCAAGTCTTCCATGGGGCATTACCAGTCGCCCAGAGCTCGTCAAGCAGATGTTTGTCGCGCAAGGTGTCCATCGGTTGCCAGAAACCATCGTGGTGATAGGCGCTGAGCTGCCCTTCCCGTGCCAACTCCATCAGGGGCTCCTGTTCCCATACGGTTTTATCGTCCTTCAGATAACGAAGCACTTCAGGTGACAGCACGAAAAAGCCACCGTTAATGATTGCCCCGTCACCACGTGGCTTTTCTTTGAAATTAATCACGCGACCGCCTTTGATATCCAAGGCGCCAAAGCGACCGGGAGGATAAGTCGAGGTCAGGGTCGCAAGCAGGCCGTGCTCACGGTGGAAGGCGATCGTTGCGCCGATATCAACATTGCTGACACCGTCGCCATAGGTGAAGCAGAACGCCTCTTCTTCGTTCACGTATTGAGCGACGCGCTTCAAGCGACCACCGGTCATCGACTCGTCCCCAGTATCCACCAGAGTAACTTTCCACGGCTCCGCTCGCTTTTCGTGGACATGCATGCTGTTCGTACGCATATCAAAGGTAACATCAGAGGTGTGAAGGAAATAATTAGCGAAGTATTCCTTGATGACGTAGCCCTTGTAACCACAGCAAATGATGAAGTCATTAATCCCATGTTTGGAATACATCTTCATGATATGCCACAGGATTGGTTTTCCGCCAATCTCCACCATGGGTTTTGGACGGGTCGATGTTTCTTCGCTCAACCTGGTGCCAAGGCCGCCGGCAAGAATTACTGCTTTCATTTTTTCCTCGTAATTAAGTTTTAGATGAGCAAACAAACGCGTCAGAGTAGAAGCGGTTCTGAGGCAAACCATTGCTAACTAAGACGTTGCGAGCATTGTTAATCATTTGATCCGAGCCGCATGCGTAAACGACGGCCTTGTTCAGATCTGTCTGGTTGTCTAATAAAGCGTTTTGCACGTACCCGCGCTTGCCCGTCCATTGCTCATTTGCTCGCGATAAGACGGGGATATATCGAACGTTCGGATGAGATTCCTCGAGCTCCCAGTAGAGGTCGCTCTCAGTTCGCCCTCCCCAGTACACACTAATGGAATTGGGGTGCAGCTGGCAATCAAGCCCAGCCAATCCTTCAAGCATTGCCTTTACGGGAGCAATACCGGTGCCCGTGGCCAGGAAAACGAGATCAAGCCCACTTACATCGCGCAAGAAGAATGTTCCAAGTGGACCGTGAAAGCGCAAGAGGTCATTCTGATTAGCGTTTCTGAACCAATACTCGCTCATTGCCCCGCCGTCTACTTCACGGATATGAAGCTCCATGAGTTTTCGGTCGGCGCTGATACCGGCAAGTGAATAGCTTCTACGCAAACCGCCTTGGCCAATAACCTCAACATATTGGCCGTGATTAAATTCGAAGTTGCTGGACGGAGGTAGTCGCAAAGTCACCTTGACGACATCCTGACGCAAGCGGGTAAGCTCCGCCACTCGACAAGGCAGCGTTATTGGCCGCGGCAAATTGAGCGACTCCAATCCGTCGACAATTAATTCCACATCACTTTTCGCAGTCCTGGCGCAACTGAGGATCCAGCCTTCCGATTTCTCCAGTTCAGACAAGCCGCTTTCTTCATTCAAGATTTCCGTTTCCCCGCTCGCCACTTTACACTTGCAGGTATTACAGCGGCCCGTCCGGCAACTATAGGGCATTGCGATGCCATTCCGCCCAGCAGCATCCAGCAAAGACTCCTTCGGATCCGCAGTAAATGACGGGCCATCAACCAAACGAATACTCAACATTTACTTACCAAACAATAATTTTTTGAATTCAATAAATCTTGCGAACTGCTGCGGCGAACTGACAATTCTCTTGTACGACTCAAGGAAGAGATAAAAAATGGTCGAAGCAAACAAGGCAGCAAAGGCGGACACCAGGACGAGCAGAAGCCGCTTTGGCTTTACCTTGCGCTCCGGTTCAATGGCGGCGTCCAGAACCTGAATGACGGCCGAGTCTTTTGCTTCATCAAGACGCGCCACCTCATATTGCTTAGCCAGCAGTTCATACAACATTTGATAGTACTTTACGTCACGCAAAGTTTTAATGTTTTGCAGTCCGCCTTGTTTGCTATTGCCTTCGTCGTCGATTTTTTCTCGTCCATTTTCGAGCTTGCCAAGTTCCTGACGCAGACTGGTCAATTCTTCCTGAACCCGAATAAACTCAGGGTTTGTTGCCGTTACGAATGCGCGCATCGAATTCAGTTGTATTTCTTTTGCCGAAACCTGAGCTCGCAGACGACCGATCGTTTCCAGCAATGCCCGACTGTCAGCGTCAACACTAATCACACCTTGCTTGTCCATTGCGCTTTTAAAGCGCATTTCAGCTTCAGCAAGTTTGTCCTTAGCTTGGGCAAGCTGTCGTTCGAAGAAAAGGCGCCGCTGAGATGCTTCGGTAACCGCAATTACTTTCGTAAGGTTCATCAATTCGCTGACGTAAGCGTTTGCGATTGCAGCGACGCGCCTCTGATCTTCGTCCTCTACCTCGATCATGATCAAGCCGTCTTTCCCGACGTTGATCACTGTTCTCTCTTCGAGTTTCTTGCGTGTCTTATCGAACGTATCGACATCGTAAACGCTCTTTAGATCGAAGCGGCTTATGATTTTATCCGAGACCGTCCGTGATTTAAGCATCCCAATATAGAGGTCCGCCGGATTCTTGATTCCTGCCACACCAGCTGCGGCGCCGGCAATGCCGCCTAGCTGTGAGAGCAGCGCAGCCGCGCCCGACTGGGATTGCTGTGGCGGCAAAAGTTTTGTACTTGCCTGATAAACGTTTGGCAGAATGAAGCTGACAATCGCGGCCAATAAAGCCATAACCAGGGTAAATCCAAGAATCTTTTTCTTGTATTTTGCGATGATGATAAGGATTTCGAGAAAACCAAGAGTATCTGTCTTATCGAGCTCGTTTGATGCCGTTACATGCGTTTCCATGTTTGCCATGCCAATGATCAGTCAGTATTCAATTACTCAGCTTTTTCAATCAATCCCGCAAGGTCTTGATCGCGGCGGCACCCAAGCCAAGATTTGCCAGGATTTGAGTCCAATCACGCGCGCCTTTCGTAAACGCGGTCCAGAAAGTCGTCTTATCCAGCTTTTCTGGCACAACAATCGTGTCACCCGGCATGACCTCAACACCGCCAATTCTTCCCGAGAACCAGCCCTGCGACTCGGCAGATACAACAGTGCCATCTACCCGCAATACGAATACATTGTCTCTATCGGCGTCCACGGTAGTGCCGGCAAGTTTCAGGTAATCCTTAACTCGGCTGTTTGGTTTCCACAGCGGAGATGCTTCGACATTGACAGAGCCAAACACGTGAACGAAAGCAGGTTTCGACGGGACGACCAAGCGATCGCCGTTTTGCAGGGTTACCTGAGGAAGACGCGCGAACGATCGCTCGTTAGGATCCAGACCAAAGGCAATGCGGCCGGTAGGCTGCAGCTTGCGAAAACGTGCGATTCTCTCTTCGGCAATGCGGCGCTCGGCTTCGAACTGGGCAGTGGCTGCAGCAGCATCAGACGGGCTCATCGCACGCAAGTTCGCTGCTTGAGTAGATTGTTCGCTTCGAATCTGTGCTTCCAGACGGTCCGCCGCACGCTGCAAATTCGCTTCCTGTTCCTTCTTCACGTCTTCACGATAGAAACCGGTACCGAACAGATATGCGTTGCCAGTCGGTCCGCCCGCCTTGGCGATCAGGCTCTGCAGGGTATCGCCTGCCGTCATCTGATACACGCCCGGCACCTTGACTTCGCCCTCGACGCGCACGAACACCTGGCGCTTGTCCATCGGCACGGCCACGTCCTCCTGCGAGAAGATAGTGACAGTATCGCCCGGCTGCAGCTGGACGTTGTCCGCACCAGCCGGGTTGGAGAACACGGCACCCAGGTTGAACGGGATCAGCTTGACGCTCAGGTCGCTGCGGTCGACGCGCTCGATGACCGCGTAGTCCCAGTTGATCGGGGCGATCAGGTTGCCGATGCGCGAGGCGATCTTTTCTGCGTTCTCGGTCGTGTCCTTTTCGTTGTCGCCCGCCGCCACGACATTATTCTGACGCTTGACCGATTCGCGGCTGATCAGGTATTCGCGGCTCGGGATCAGGTCGCTGACGCGCATACCCTGCTTGAACGGCGCGCGCACCGGCTGATCGACGTTACCGCGCAGTACCACGGCATTCGAGAAGTCCGGGGTGATCGACACCACATTGAGCACGTCGCCGTTCTTCAGCGGACGCTGCAGGCCATCCGTGTTCAGCGCGAATTCCTCGACGCTGCGCGGATGGTTCTTGTTCGGATCGATGCGCTCCAGATAGGCGCGGCGCGGATCGGCCACGACCGGCAGGCCGCCGGCGAAGTCGAGCAGGGAACCGATGCTGTCGCTATTGTTCTTCAGTTCGTAGATGGCCGGGCTGTTGACCTTGCCGACCAGGGCCACATAGCCACCCGCCGGCGGGATATAGATGGTGTCGCCGTCGAGCAGCTTGATGTCGGCCGACTTGTCGCCCTTGGCGATAAAGGAATACAGGTCCAGTTCCGCCGCGACCTTGCCGCCGCGCTTGACCTGCACGCGGCGCATGCTGCCGTTGGCGTTCGGACCGCCGCTCGCGAACAAGGCCGTCACCAGGGTCGACAGGCTCGACACGGTATAGGTGCCTGGACGGCTGGCCTGACCGACAACGTACACGGTAATCGCGCGCAGCTGGCCGAAATTGACGCTGACCGTCACGCCCTTGTACAAGCGTGCGACGGCGTTGCGGATCACGGTTTCGGCATCGCCGGCCTTGACGCCGGCCAGCACGACCGAGCCGATGGTCGGAATATTGATGGTGCCGTTACGGTCGATGGTGGCGCGAAAATCAATATCGATCGTGCCCCAGCCGCGGATGTTCAACTCGTCACCCGGACCAAGCGGGTAATCGCTTGGAACCGGTGAATTCTGGATCGGTGCAAATGTTGGCTGGGCATTGGCAAAGAATTCCGAACCGAAAATCGGCAATACCTTGCCGGTATTATCGTCAATGAATTTCTGGAACTCGCTCAATGGCGCATTCTGATCGGCCATTTGCTTTTGCAGCTGGCGCGAATCCATTCCTTCCCGCGCGCCGTTGGCTGCCGGACGCCCACGGCCGGCCTGGCCTTGGGCTTGTCCATATGCCTGATTCAGTGCCTGGGCACCAGCCTGGCCTGCGGGCGCATTCGAGATGGTCAGCTTGCGTGCCTGGGCAGACGCGGCGGCATTGACCGAGTCGCCGAGCGTAGACGGCGTGTCCTGGCCGAACATGTCAGCCTTGTTGGTCGCCTCTTGGGCGGAAGCGGCAATAGCCGTCATGGCCAGCGCGACGGCCGTAAAACTCTTGGTGAACTTGAACATTGGTCTTGGAAGGAGTGGAGCGTGGACGCGTCTCAAACAGCCCGTCATTTTACCCGACAGCAATATGGTTGGGAAACCTTTTGTTGTCACCAGATCTATGCATTTGTCGTCATGGAGGTGAAATTCGGCATATACACCACAGTCGAAATCCCCCTTCGACAGGGGATTGGCAGAAGCGCAAAACGCCCGGTATTTACCTGTGGATACATTGGGATTGGCGAAGTGACATTCCTGTGATTTTTGGTGAGATTGCGAACGACGTCAAAATTCACGCTCTAATTACTCCACCACTAAATATGTTGAAATGGAATTAATATGAATAGACGTTTTGATATAAAAAGAATTCAATTAAAACGATTCTTTCAGACTGCCGGGTTTTTGGCTTTTCTGGCAACTGCGACAATCTCATGCGCGGCGCATGACGCAAGCGAAACCACCGACCTCCTCGCCGCCCAGCGCGAAGCCGAGGCCCGCGCCGCCATCGCCCAGGCCGAACGCGCCGAGCTGCTCGCCCGCCTGCCGCCCTCCTCCATCAAGCCGCTGCAGGGCAGCGTCGATATCGGCAAATTCGGCGCCGCCGGCTTGGTCAAGGCCTTCGACCTGGCCCGTGAGCTGGCTGCCGAGGTCTGCGCCGCCCTCCCCGCCGGCCGCAGGACCGCCATCTACGAGCCGGCGGCCGCCCAGGGCGTCCTCGCGGCCCGCCTCGTACAGGACGCGATCGAGCGCCTGAAGGACGACCTGGGCAAGCAGAACAAGGAGCTGCAGCAGGCCATCGAGACGCATACGCCGCAGGGCAGCGCCGCCGCCGTCGCCTTCACCGTGCTGACGGCGGTGCCGGCGACGCTCAAGGCCGGCGCCGACCTGGCCGCGCTGTTCAGGTCGGATGTGTCGGCGCAGGGCATCGCTTATGGCGACGGTGCGCGCAGCCTGTTCGCGACCGCCCTCGCGCGCAGTTGCCCGGAGCGGATCGCGGGGCTCGGCGCTGGCTACCTGGGCGAGCTGGACGGCAAGCAGTACGCCGCGCTGCTGTCCCGCGTGCGTGCGCTGGCGGCCCAGCGCGGCGAGCTGGCGCAGCGGATCGCGGCGCTGAACCGGCTGGCCGATGCCGCCAAGGGCGAGGAAAAACGCGAGCTGTCGGCATTGGCGTCGAGCGCGGGCGCGCCGCTGAAGACCGTCGATGCCTTCATCGACTCGCTCAAGGCCGGCGAGGCGGGCGAGCGCAGTCCGCTGTACAACGCGGCGCGCTACCTGGGCTATGCGGCCCGCACCGAGGGGGCGCCGGTGCTGGACTTCGACTTGCGGCTGGAGGGGATGAGCATCGTGAAGGATGGCCTGTTCACGGGGCAGAAATTGCGACTGTCCGGCGTGGCCTTTTTCTGGTACCGGGTGCATGAGGCGGATGGGCGGCTGCTGGTTGCGGATGCGGTGCGCAGGGTTTCGCGGCCGGTGGAAATCGATCTACGGGGCGATGAGGTCGGTGGAGAATTTTGGGGTGAAACGCGTGGGCACGGGGTGCCCACCCTACCTTAGCGTTCCAGCCGCGCGACTTTCTGCTCGATCGCCCCGAAGATCGACTTGCCCTTCTCGTCCAGCATCTCGATGCGGATCGTGTCGCCGAAGCGCATGAACTGGGTCACCGGCTGGCCGTATTCGATCGTCTCCAGGCAGCGCTGTTCGGCGATGCAGGAGTAGCCCTTGGAGGCATCCTTGTTCGACACCGTGCCCGAGCCGATGATGCTGCCGGCGCGCGCGTTGCGGGTCTTGCAGAGGTGGGCAATCAGCTGCGGGAAGTTGAAGACCATGTCGACGCCCGCATCCGGCTGGCCGACCTGGCGGCCGTTCCAGGTCGAGCGCAGCGGCAGGTGGACCTTGCCTCCCTTCCAGGCTTCGCCCAGCTCGTCCGGCGTCACCGCCACCGGCGAGAAGGCGGTCGCCGGTTTCGACTGGAAGAAGCCGAAGCCCTTCGCCAGCTCGGGCGGGATCAGGTTGCGCAGCGAGACGTCGTTGGCCAGCATGAGCAGGCGGATCTGCTGGTGCGCTTCGTCGGGCGTGGCGCCCATCTTCACGTCGCCGATGATCACGGCCACCTCGGCCTCGAAGTCGATACCCCACTCTTCGTGCGCCAGCACGATGTCGTCCATCGGGCCGATGAAATCGTCGCTGCCGCCCTGGTACATCAGCGGGTCTTCCCAGAACGAGGCCGGCATCTCGGCGCCGCGCGCCTTACGTACCAGTTCGACGTGGTTGACGTAGGCCGAGCCGTCGGCCCACTGGTAGGCGCGCGGCAGCGGCGCCATGCAGCGCGCCGGATCGAAGTCGAAGGGGCGGCGGGCGCGGCCGGCGTTGAGCTGGTCGTAGAGCTCCGCCAGCTGGGGCGCGATGAAGGACCAGTCGTCCAGCGCGGCCTGCAGGGTGGGCGCGATGCCGTCGGCGATGTGGGCGGTTTTCAGGTCACGCGAGACGACGACCAGCTGGCCGTCGCGCGATCCGTCGTTGAGGGTGGCGAGTTTCATGTCGCCATTGTAGTGCAGCCGGGCCGGCGGCAGGCCGCTCAGAAGGTGCCGAGCAGCCCCACGCCGACCACGTTCTGATAGTAGTCGTAGTCGATCAGGCTCTGGCCATAGCCGGAGAAATACTGCACATAGCCCTTGAAGTGACCGGCCAGCGGGAAGGCCCAGCTGAGCTGGACCGCGCCGCGGTTCGTCGAGAAGTTACGGCGCAGCAGGGCCGAGTAATCGTGTCCGTTGTTGCGGTAGGTGATGGCCAGGTCGCCGCGGCCCATGTAGTCGACGATGTTCGGGTTGTCATCGTCGCTCGCCGACTCGTTGATGCGTTTCCAGACCCGCCCCGCCACTGTGAAGCCTGCGCGCTCGAGGCCGAGTTGGGCATAGACCCGATTCCAGCTGCGCGACAAGGTCGCGACCTGGCCGTTCGACTGGTGCACCGCGCCCAGGCTGAGATAACTGGCGTGCATGCCCAGCAGGTCGAAGTTCAGCGGCATCACCGCCATCAGCTCGGGCTGGTAATTGGTTTCGCGGAAGGGGCTGGATGCCTGGCGGTTGCCGGCCTGCCAGAAGCTGTTCTGCGTGTAGCCGAACCACAGGTCGACCGGCTTCTTCCCGATGTCTTCCAATACCTTGGTCTTGAAGCTCAGCTGGTACACCAGTTCGTTGTGCGCCAGGTCGGTGTTGAAGTCGGCCAGGTTGCGGAAGGGCCGGTAAGGCGCATCGTTCGGATGCGCCGTGCGCGTGATCATCAGGTAGTTCGCATTGTGCGGACGGAAATTGAAGACGCCACGCTTGTGCTCCTGGTCCAGTTCCCAATGATCGGCCAGGCTGAAGCCGCGGGTCTTTTCGGGCGAGAGGTCGAGGGCAGACTGGACTTCGCGCTCGGACTGCGCCGCCGGTGGGCTGGTTACCGCTGCGGCTGCCTGTGTGCGCGCCGGGCTGATACCGGCAAGGCGATCATAGCAGGCCAGGCGCTGGGCGGCGTCGGTGATTTGTGCACAGCCGGCCAGGTCGGGAGCGCCCTGCTGGGCCAGGGCGGGATGCAATACGAAGACTGCTAAAACGGAGAGCAAACGGTACGGTTTCGGAGATATCGATATCATCTTGTTGAGTTGCCTCAATAATAAGATGACAAGTGTCGCGAAAAAAAGCTTTGTGCGTCGCACGAAACCGCTATCGCCCGGCCTCAAGGCACCAGCAAATCCAGCTGCGCCTGCTCCAGATAGCACCACTCCCCTTCCTTCAGGCCGAGCGATTCGAGCGTCAGGCCGCCGATCTGTGAGCGGTGCAGGGCCACGCAGTGGTTGCCGGCTGCGGCCAGCATGCGTTTGACCTGGTGATATTTCCCCTGCTCCAGCACGATCTCGAGTTGGTAGTCGCCGCGCTGGACGCAGCTCAGGGCCGCCAGCGGAGCGGGCTCATCGATCAGCTGGACGCCGGCCAGCAGCTGGTCGACCAGGGCCTGGGTCACCGGTTCCTGGGTCCTTGCCTGGTAGATCTTCGGCACGTGACGCTTGGGCGAGGACTGGGCGTGGATGAAGGGACCGTCGTCCGACATCAGCAGCAGGCCGGTGGTGTCGTGGTCGAGGCGGCCGACCGGCTGCACTTCGCGCCAGGTAAATTGTTCGGGCAACAGGGTCAGCACGCCGGGATGGTGGCTGGGCTTGCGCGAGCATTCGAAGTTGGCCGGCTTGTAGAGGGCGATATAGACGCGCTCGCGATAGACCCACTCCTCGTCGAACACGGTCAGCACCAAGCCGTCGGTCTCGACCGTGGTCTTGTAGCTGGTCTGGACTTCGCCGCCGATCGCGACGTCGCCGTCCTCGATCAGGGCGCGGCAGTATTTACGCGTGCCGAAGCCCTGGGATTGCAGCACGCGGTCAAGGGAAAGTTTGCTCATGGGGCGCGACTTTAACAGAACGGATGTGTATGGCAAAGATCAGGTAGTTCCACTGTTTGAATCAGCGGCAAGAACACGTTTGACACTCGTCAATGCCACATCGATTTGCCTTGCTACACTGAAACCTCGTTAGGAATCGCCCTACAAACATTGAGCGTAGGACTACTATCCAAGAGCTTGTAGGATGAACGCTCAATGACCTTTCAACCCAAGAGATGAGGTAAAAGTGCAAATTGAACAAAAGAAAAATCGCTACCCCCTCCGTGGAAAGGATTCCACGGAGCATGAATCCCATGTGGCCAGGGAATACGCGGCGGTGTTTCCGACCCGCCTCGCGCTGGCGCGCTGGACACGCGGTGGGGACACTCCCCATGTCTTTGCCTCCGCTCACAACGTGCCCATGCGTGCCGCTTGGTACGGCCAAGCCCAGCGCCAATTCCAGGCCTGGCTCGAGGATGGAGGTTTTCATGCCGATTAAATGAAAACGACGGCTTGCGCCGTCGTTTTCTCCCATAACGGGATCCAACCTGAGGAATGGAGTTCACTCGAAACCGCCTTGAAGCGGGTCTGTAGGTTTGAGCTACAAAACAACTATAGCCGACACTTCAGAATTTTCAAGGCACATTGATACCAATCAGCGGCCGAGCGACATCAAGCGCTCGCGTCAGCACCGATTTCCTCAAGAAACGAACGGTATGCAGTTCCTGTTTCCGGATGCTGAAGACCGATCGAGGTCATCGCTTTCAAATAGCCGAGTTTAGATCCACAATCATAACGCTTGCCCGCAAATCGATAGGCAAGCACCCGCTCTACCGCCATCAACTTGGCAATTCCATCGGTAAGCTGAATTTCACCACCCGCACCTGCACTGAGCACTTCAAGGTGATCGAAGATACGCGGGGATAGAACATACCGGCCAACGACAGCCAAGGTTGAAGGCGCCTCGTCCGGATGCGGTTTTTCGACAATACTCGACACCTGTTCGACATCCGGGCGGTATGCGCTTGCGCTGACGATGCCGTACTGCCGAGTGTTTTCACGCGGTACATTCTGCACTGCGAGCACGCTGCACTTCTCGTAATCATACAGATCGGTCATCTGCGCGAGTATAGGTTTGTATCCGGGTGCCGCATCCATGAAATCGTCGGCCAGCAGCACGGCGAAAGGTTCATCCTGAACAATCGGCCGCGCGCACAAAACCGCATGCCCCAATCCTAGGGGAGCGGATTGCCGAATATAAATACAGGTAACGTTTTTCGGAATGACGGATTGCACCAGCTTAAGCAACTCATGCTTTTCCGCCGCAGCGAGTTCCGACTCGAGTTCGTAAGCCTTGTCGAAATGGTCCTCGATGGCGCGTTTGTTGCGACCAGTAATGAAAACCATTTCGGTAATACCAGCCGCTACTGCCTCTTCGACCGCATATTGGATCAAAGGCTTGTCAACGATCGGCAACATCTCTTTTGGCTGTGCCTTAGTAGCAGGCAAAAATCGACTTCCCAAACCTGCTACGGGGAACACTGCCTTTCTAATTTTGGTCATTACAGTACTTTATTAACAAAAAAACTTATCAGCGCAGACTCGGAATGGGGCCCCGGTAAATCGAATGCACCGCGCCCGCCCCCACCGATGCGCCAAATTTCTTCAACACACGCTCCGGCAAGCCTTCATGCGCGGTGTAGTCGATGATGTCTTCAGCCTTCACCACCTCGCGGGCGACGGTGTCGACGGTACCGAAACCATCGGCCAGGCCCATCTCGACGGCCTTGGCGCCGGTCCAGTAGAGGCCGGAGAAGATTTCCGGATTTTCCTTCAGGCGCTTGCCGCGGCCGGCGCGCACCACGGCGATGAATTGCTCGTGGATTTCGTTCAGCATGGCCAGCGCGTGCTGCTTCTGCTTGTCGGATTGCGGGCTGAAGGGATCGAGGAAGCCCTTGTTTTCACCCGCCGTCAGCAGGCGGCGCTCGACCCCCAGCTTGTCCATCAGGCCGGTAAAGCCGAAGCCGTCCATCAGCACGCCGACCGAACCGACGATGCTGGCCTTGTTGACGAAGATCTTGTCGGCAGCCGAGGCGATGTAATAACCGCCCGAGGCGCAGATTTCGTCCACGACCACGTACAGCGGCTTGTTCGGATAGCCCTTCTTGAGGCGCTGGATTTCGTCGACGATGATGCCGGCCTGCACCGGGCTGCCGCCCGGGCTATTGATACGCAACACCACCGCGGCCGAGCCGGCATCGGAGAAGGCCTTGTTCAGGGACGGAATCACGGTATCGGCGGCGCCGCTGCCTTCGTCGTCGATGCTGCCGTCGATTTCGATCAAGGCGGTATGGCGGCCGAGGGATTCGGTGCTAGAGCCGGTGCTGAAGTCGAAATAGGCCCAGATCGCCAAAAATGCCAGCAACAAGAAGGATAGTTTGAAGAAGATCCCCCAGCGCCGTGCAGCCCGCTGCTCGCGCACCGTGGCAAACACGAGCCGTTCGAGGGTCTCGCGCTCCCAGTTGCGCATCGCGCCCGGGTCGTTCGCGTTCTGATTCTCGGTCCTGATGTTTTCGCTCATAAATGTGTGCTTGTTTTACTTCGGCGGCTGGACATGCTGGTCCGGCTGCCAATAGATGCCATCGCCGGATTCGCGCACGGCAATCGGGCGCAGCCTGCCGCCCCGGCAAGGTCCGCCCGTGCAGACCCCGGTTTCAGGCACATAGATCGCGCCATGGGTCGAACACATGAGGTACAGCTTGCTCGACTCGAAAAACTCGCCCTTGAACCAGTCCAGCTCGACGGGAACGTGGGCGCAGCGGTTCAGGTAGCCGTAGACCTTGCCGCTGTGGCGCACCACGAAGCCGGTGGCTTCATCGCCGAACGCGACGACCGGGAAGCGGACGCCGTTGCCGCCGTCGACCAAGGCATCGGATCCGCAGATATAGACCTCGGCAGCAATGCTCATGCGTTTTCGACCAGCCACTGGTGCAGTTCCGGCACGTTCTTTGCCGTGAAGATCGGGTGACATGCCTGCAGTTGCTGCACAGGATGCGCGCCATACTCGACCGCGATGCCGGAGGCGCCGGCATTGTTGGCCATAAGCAAGTCGTGCGTCGTGTCGCCGATCATAACGGTGCGGCGCATGTCCTGCCCCAGCTCCCTTGTCAATTCTTGCAACATTGCAGGGTGCGGCTTGGAAAATGTCTCGTCCGCGCAACGGGTTGCATCGAAGGTCGACAGCAGTCCGCAGGCGTTCAGCGCGCGGTTCAGGCCGACCCGGCTCTTGCCGGTGGCGACGGCGAGGAAATAGCCGAGCTGGGAGAGCTCTTCCAGCATGGCGGAAACGCCGCGGAATAACACCAGTTCGTGGTCTTTTGTCAGGAAATGATAACGATATCGCTCCACCATGCGCGGATACAGGGCCGGGTCGATGTCCGGCATCACGGCCTGCATCGCCTCGAGCAGGCCGAGCCCGATCACGTGCGCGGCCGCGGCATCGCTGGGAACGCTCAGGCCGAGGTCCTTGGCGGCGGATTGGATGCATTTGACGATGGTGGCGGTGCTGTCCATCAGCGTGCCATCCCAGTCGAAGACGATCAGGTCGAATTGCTTGCGTGCCATTATGAATGTTTGCTTGTCGGTTGCCCCAAGCTTACCAAGAAACGCTCGCATTCCGCCGGCAGCGGCGCCGTGAGGGTCATCGGCTTGCCGGTTTCGGGGTGCTGGAAAGTGATCCGGTACGCATGCAGGAACATCCGCTTGAGGGCTCCGCGCGCGTCGTTTGCCTTCTGAAGCTGCTTGTTCAATGCAAAATCGCCGTATTTCTCGTCACCTGCGATCGGGAAACCGCTCGAGGCCAGGTGCACGCGGATCTGGTGCGTACGCCCGGTCTTGAGCTCGGCTTCGAGCAGGGCGAAGCCTTCCCAGCGGCGCAGCAGGTTGAACACAGTATGCGCTTCCTGGCCGCCGGCCTGCACCACCACGCGGCGCTCGCCGTCAGGCGTCGTGTATTTATGCAGGGGCAGCTTGACGTGCTGGCGCGGATTGGTCCAGTTGCCGCTGACCAGGGTCAGGTAGCGCTTGTCAGTCTTGCCGTCACGCATTTGCTCATGCAAATTGGTCAGCGCCGAACGTTTCTTCGCTAACAACAGCAAGCCCGAGGTTTCGCGGTCGAGGCGGTGCACCAGTTCCAGGAACTTGGCTTGCGGACGCGCCGCGCGCAGCTGTTCGATGACGCCATAGGACACGCCCGAGCCGCCATGCACGGCGACGCCGGCCGGCTTGTCGATGACCAGCAGGTGGCTGTCCTCGTGCACGATGGCGAATTCGGCGCCGGGCACGGGAGCGCTGCCGGCCGCCTTTTCAGCGGTGCGGATCGGCGGGATGCGCACCACGTCGCCTGTTTGCAGGCGGTACAATTGATCGATACGCCCTTTGTTCACACGTACTTCGCCAGAGCGGAGGATGCGGTAAATATGGCTTTTTGGGACACCTTTACAGACACGCAGCAGGTAGTTGTCGATACGTTGTCCGGCTTCTTCTTCAGCGATTGTTACAAGCTGGACAGAATTTCTCTCTAAGTCCTTCATTTTGAATATATAATCGACAGGCGGCGGTCAAACCTCTGCTGGTGTAAGAATTAAAACGATATTTTACACAGGGGCGCCTTCGTCGACCCCGCAAAAATGCGAATTCGATGAAGAAAAAAAAGGAATCTCGCAAAACCATAGCGAGCGGAAGTAGCGGAGACCGGGAAGCGCAGCTGTACGGAAGTACAGCGAGCATCGCAGGCCGCCAATACGACGCGCAGCAGGTTTGGTGAGATGACGAACGTGTACGCACAGTCTTGCGCAGCTATCAGGGTTGCACCGCAGTTGTAATCGGCTAGCGCACAGGACTGCAGGATTGGATTGTTTGGAATCGTAAGGATAAGTACCGGCAAGCCAGGTTCAGCCTGGCTCGCCGGGTGATGGCGTCGATAACGCTTGTCGTTTGCGCCGGACCCGCTGTAAGGAGCCTGGAAACCATGCGACGCGCAGGTTGTTCATGGTTCCGGCAAGCTTTGTCGCGAGAACCCGCAGGCCAAGGCTGATAATCGCCTGGTCCGGATTCCCGCTACGGCCGCCCCGCGGTCTGGCTGTGGTCGCTGTTAGCACCCGCCCCAAGGCCCTGGCGCCGCCCTGATCGGGCCGCGCCGGCCGAACAAGGTTGCGGCGTGCGCGCGACAATGACGTTCGATGCCATTTGCGCCCTGTGGCCGGCAATGCCGTGCCACGCCCCGGGCATACCACCGCCAACACTCCCCTCCCCGCGTACGTTTCCAGCAATTAAACGGTCCACGGGCCGCGGAGTTAATAAAAATGAAACGTATGTTGTTTAACGCTACGCAGCAAGAGGAGCTGCGCGTAGCGATTGTCGACGGCCAAAAACTGATCGACATCGATATCGAGACCGCCGGTCGCGAACAGCGAAAATCGAATATCTACAAAGGCGTCATCACCCGCATCGAACCCTCCCTTGAAGCCTGCTTCGTCAGCTACGGCGAAGACCGCCACGGTTTCCTCCCCTTTAAAGAAGTCGCCCGCTCCTATTTCCGTGACGGTGTCGATGTCCGGAATTGCACCATCAAGGAAGCCCTGCGCGAAGGCCAGGAAATCATGGTGCAGGTCGAGAAAGAGGAACGCGGCAACAAGGGCGCGGCACTGACTTCCTTCATTTCGCTGGCCGGCCGTTACCTGGTCCTGATGCCGAATAATCCGCGCGGCGGCGGCGTCTCCCGCCGGGTCGAAGGCGAAGAACGCCAGGAACTGCGCGAGACCATGGACAAGCTGGACCTGCCGCAGGGCATGTCGGTGATTGCCCGGACCGCCGGCATCGGCCGCACCGTCGAAGAACTCCAGTGGGACCTGAATTACCTGATGCAACTCTGGCGCGCGATCGAAGGCGCCGGCAAATCGGCCCCCGGGGCCTTCCTGATCTACCAGGAATCTTCCCTCGTCATTCGCGCCATCCGCGACTACTTCCAGCCCGACATCGGTGAAGTCCTGATCGACACCGACGACATCTTCGACCAAGCCCAGCAGTTCATGAGCCACGTGATGCCCGACATGGCGCACCGCGTGAAACGCTACACCGACGACGTCCCGCTGTTCTCCCGTTTCCAGATCGAACACCAGATCGAGACCGCGTACTCGCGTACCGTCCCGCTGCCGTCGGGCGGCGCGATCGTGATCGACCACACCGAAGCCCTGGTGTCCATCGACGTCAACTCGGCCCGCGCCACCCGCGGTTCGGACATCGAAACCACCGCCTTCAACACCAACTGCGAAGCGGCCGACGAAGTGGCCCGCCAGCTGCGCCTGCGCGACCTGGGCGGCCTGATCGTGATCGACTTCATCGACATGGAAGTCGCCAAGAACCAGCGCGAAGTCGAACAGCGCCTGAAGGACGCCCTGCACCATGACCGTGCACGCGTCCAGATGGGCAAGATTTCGCGCTTCGGCCTGATGGAACTGTCGCGCCAGCGCCTCCGTCCTTCGCTGTCGGAAGGCTCGCACGTCACCTGCCCGCGCTGCTCGGGCACCGGCCACATCCGCGATACCGAATCCTCCGCCCTGCAGGTGCTGCGCATCATCCAGGAAGAAGCGATGAAGGAAAACTCGGCCGCGATCCACGTCCAGGTCCCGGTCGACGTCGCTGCCTTCCTGCTGAACGAAAAGCGCGGCGAAGTGCTGAAGATCGAGAACCGTCACCGCATCACGGTCATCCTGATCCCGAACAAGCACCTCGAAACCCCGCACTACAAGCTCGAGCGCATCAAGCACGACGATCCGCGCCTGGAAGATGCCGCCTCCAGCTACACGATGGCGGAGTCGGCCGACACCGACATGGCTTATGCCAAGCGCCAGAAGGAAGAAGCCAAGCCGCGCCAGGAAGCCGTGGTCAAGACCATCACCCCGGCCCAGCCGGCGCCGATGGTGGAGCGCCGCGAACCGGTCAAGGCCGAGGCCGCTCCTGCCGCCGCGCCCGCCGCTCCGGTGGCGCCGCCTCCTCCGGCCGAGCTGGGCTTCTTTGCCAAGCTGCGTAACTTCTTCTTCGGCACCCCGGCACCGATGACTCCGCCGCCGGCTCCGGCAGCGGCGCCCGTCAAGCCGGCCGAGCCGGCACCGGCCGCCGAACGCGGCGAGCGCGGCAACCGTGGCCAGCGCAACGGCCGTGGCGGCCGTAACGGTACCGGCACCGGCAAGGGCCGCGAGCGCGACGACCGCGAACAGCTCGCCAAAGGCGCGCCGGCCGACGAGGCCGCCAAGCCGGTCGAGCTTGACGGCAAGCCGGCCCGTCCGCCGCGCAAGCCGCGTGAACCGCGCGAGCCGCGCGAAGGCCGTGAGACCCGTGACGTGCGCGAAACCCGCGACCAGGCCGAGGCGCCAGCCCAGCCGGCCCCGCGCGCCGAGCGTGGCGAACGCGCCGAGCGTCCGGAACGTGCCGAGCGCCAGCCGCGCCAGCCGCGTGAGCGTGCCGAACGCGCCCAGGTGGTCGAAGCCAAGGCCGAGGAACTGAGCGTGCTCCAGGCCACCGCAGCGACCACCGTGACGATCGCGGCGACCGCTCCGAATGGCGACCAGGAAATCATCCAGGAACAAGTCGTGAAGACCGTGACGGCGACCGTCGGCCCGAACGGCGAGGAAGCCGAGACCGAAGGTGGCGACGAGCCGCGCCGCCGCCGTCGTCGTGGCGGCCGCAACCGTAACCGCCGCGATCGCGACGGCGCCGAGATCATCGACAACGAGAGCGGTGAAGAAGGCGCGGCACCGGCCTTCGCACCGGTTGCCGACGAAGAAGCCGCCAAGTTCCAGGCCGAAACCAAGGCTGCGAAAGCCAAGGGCGCCAAGCCGGCCAAGGCTGCTGCTGCCCCGGGTCCGTGGCCCTTCCCGACCGCCGCTTCGGTGAAAGCCGCTGCCGAGAAAGCCGCGGCCGAACACGCCGCCGCCGAGCAGGCCGCAGCCCAGGCACGCGCCGAAGCCGCCGCAGCCGCAGCCCTGCAAGCCGCCGCCGCCCAAGCTGCCATCGAGGCCGCTGCCGCGGAGGTGAAGGCATCGAACCAGGGTCCGTGGCCCTTCCCGACCGCGAAATCGGTCGCCGAAGCCGCCGCCCGTCACGCTGCCGCTCAAGCGCCGGCTGCTCCGGCTCCGGCTCCGGCTCCGGCTCAAGCCGCCGCTCCGGTTCAAGCCGCCGCTCCGGTTCAAGCCGCCGCTCCGGTCGAAGCCGCCGCTCCGGCTGCGCAGCCGGTCGTGATGCCGGCACCGGTCGCGCCGGTCGCTCCGGCCCCGGCTCCGGTCATCGCTGCGGCTCCGGCCGCCGCACCGGCACCGGCTGCCCAGGCCGATCTGGGCGTAGCGCTGGCCCAGGCCGGCCTGCAACTGGCATCGACCGATCCGGAAAAGCTGCGCGCCGCCCAGGAAGCGGCCGCCCAGGCCCAGCAGCCGGTCCGTCTCGGCCGCACCCGCAAGGTGGCGCCGCCGCCGGCCCAGGAGCCGCTGATCCAGGTGGATACGCGCCAGTAAGCGCCGGCATCAGCCGATAAAAAAAGGGAAGCTTCGGCTTCCCTTTTTTATTGCAAATCAGTGCAGTCCGTCGAACACCAGCGAGCGGTGGGCCGCGATCCCGGCCATCGCACCGTCGCCGATCGCAAACGATACGCTGCCCATGAAGCGGGCCGCGTCGCCGCAGGCGAACACACCCGGCACCGAGGTCGCCTTCGACTCGTCGGTCCTGATCACCGGACCGAGCGGTCCCTCGCTCAGCTCGCAGCCGAGCTGGGCCGCCATCGGTCCCTGGATGCCGATGCGCGGCGCAACGAACAGCCCGGCCAGCTCCACCACCGTGCCGTCGGCCAGCCTGACCGATGCGCCGTCGCCGCAGATCTCGCTGACCGCCCGCGTCTCGACGGCGACGCCGCGCGCCGCCAGCTGGCGCAGCTGCTCCGCGTCGGGCACCAGGGTGCCGTTGGTGAACAGGGTGGTCGGGCCCCATTCCGGAACCAGCAGCGCCTGGTGCATCGACACCTCGCCCGCCGCCAGCACGCCCAGCGGTCCGCGGTCGAATTCGTAGCCGTGGCAATACGGACAGGGCACGACCGAGCGGCCCCAGCGCTCGCGCAGGCCGGGCACGTCCGGCAGGCGGTCGCTGACGCCGGTCGCCAGGATCAGGCGCTTGCCGTGCGCCGTCTCGCCATCCTCGGTGCGCAACTCGAAACCGTCGCCGCTCTTCGCCGCGAAGGCGACACTGCCCTCGCGCCAAGTCAGGTCCGGATAGGCAAGCAACTGCTCCCTGGCATCGGCAAAGATGGCTTCGGGCGCCCGCCCGTCCTGGCCGAGCAGGCCGTGCGATTCCGCGGCAAAGCGGTTGCGGCGCTGGCCGGCGTCGATCACCAGCACCTTGCGGCGTGCGCGTACCAGTTGCAGGGCGGCAGCCATGCCGGCATAGCTGCCGCCGGCGACGATCACGTCATGATTCATGCGTTTCTCCCAACCGGCGCCGCATGTCCTCGGCCAGTTCGGCCAGGGATACTTCCCCGAGGCGCGCCAGCAGCAGGGCTTCGGCGTCCTGGAAAGCCCGGTCCATGGCGGCATTCACGGCCTGCTCGACCAGGCAGCCGGGCGATTCGCTGCGGTTGCCGATCGCCAGGATGGTCGGCGCGCCGAGGGCGTCGTAGATGTCGCGCAAGCTCACCTTGCCCAGGTCGCAGGACAGCTTCCAGCCGCCGCCATGCCCCTTCTCCGACTGGACGAAACCCTGCTCGCGCAGGCCGGCCAGGATGCGCCGGATCACGACCGGATTGGTCTGCATCATCTCCGCCAGGGCCTCCGAGGTCATCGGCTGGTCCGTTTGCGCCATGTGGAGCAGGACGTGGAGCACGCCCGATAATTTGCTGTCGGTTTTCATGTAACTTATCGTATTACATGAAAAGCGGATTGGCAAGCCATGTAAAATGCTCAACCTTTCCCGATCTCTCATTACATGCAGCCCGTCCCCTTCCGCACCGCCCTGCGCTACTGGATCAAGCTGGGCTTCATCAGCTTCGGCGGCCCGGCCGGACAGATCGCGATGATGCATGCCGAGCTGGTCGAACGCCGCCGCTGGATCTCCGAGCAACGCTTCCTGCACGCGCTCAATTACTGCATGCTGCTGCCGGGCCCGGAAGCGACCCAGCTGGCCGTCTACATCGGCTGGCTGATGCACCGCAGCCTCGGCGGCATCGTGGCCGGGGTGCTGTTCGTGCTACCTTCGCTGCTGATCCTCATTGCGCTGTCGTGGATCTACATGGCCTACGGCCACCTGCCCGCCATCGCCGGCATCATGAACGGCATCAAGCCGGCGGTGGTGGCCATCGTTCTCGGCGCCGCTTGGCGCATCGGCAGCCGCACGATCCGCAACTGGCTGCTGGCCGCCATTGCCGCCTGCGCCTTCGTCGCCATCGCCGTGCTGGCCTTGCCCTTCCCGCTGGTGGTGCTGGGCGCGGCGCTGGCGGGCCTAGTGGGCGGACGCCTGCGCCCCACCCTGTTCCAGCTGGGCGACGCCCACAAGGCGCTTGGCAAGTCGTATGGCGCGGCGCTGATCGACGACGATACGCCGACGCCGCCGCACGCCCGCTTCAGCTGGCGCGGATTGCTGCGGGTGAGCCTGGCCGGCGGCGGCATCGGCCTGGCGGCCTGGCTGCTGCTGGCGGCCCTGACCGGCCCGGCGGGCGCGCTGGCGAGCATGGGCTGGTTCTTCACCAAGGCCGCGATGATGAGCTTTGGCGGGGCCTATGCCGTGCTGCCTTACGTCGTGCAGGGCGCCGTCGAACACTACGGCTGGCTCAGCGCCGGCCAGATGATCGACGGCCTGGCGCTCGGCGAGACCACGCCCGGCCCCCTGATCATGATCGTGGCTTTCGTCGGCTTCGTGGGCGGCTGGACCCATGCGCTGTTCGGGCCCGGCGCGCTGTTCGCGGCCGGCGCGGCCGGGGCGGCGGTGGCCAGCCTGTTCACCTTCCTGCCCTCCTTCGTGTTCATCCTGGCCGGCGGACCGCTGGTCGAGTCCACCCGTGGCGACGTGCGCATGACGGCGCCGCTGACGGCGATCTCGGCGGCGGTGGTCGGCGTGATCGCCAGCCTGGCGGTGTTCTTCGGCGGCCAGGTCTTCCTGGGCGGCGGCAGGCCGCACTGGCCGGCGATCGCGATCGGCGCCGCCGCCACCGTCGCCCTGCTGCGCTACAAGGTCGGAACGATCCCGCTGATCCTCGCCTGTGCGCTTGCGGGCCTCGTGCTATCGTATTGGAATGTCTGAGAAAATCATCATGCTGGGCGACGCCAGGTCGCCGGCAATGCCTGCGCCGACGGCGCTGGCCGAGCCTTCGGGGCTGCTCGCGGACGCGCTCGGCCGGCCGCTGCACGACCTGCGCATCTCGGTCACCGACCGCTGCAACTTCCGCTGCGTCTACTGCATGCCGAAAGAGGTGTTCGACAAGAACTACGCCTACCTGCCCCATTCCTCGCTGCTGAGCTTCGAGGAGATCACGCGGGTGGCGCGCCTGTTCGTCGCCCACGGCGTCGAGAAGATCCGCCTGACCGGCGGCGAGCCCCTGCTGCGCAAGGACCTGGAGCGCCTCGTCGCGCAACTGCGCGAACTGCGCACGCCGTCCGGCCGCCCGCTCGACCTCACCCTCACCACCAACGGCTCGCTGCTGGCGCGCAAGGCACGCCTGCTGAAGGACGCCGGCCTGGACCGCGTCACGGTCTCGCTCGACGCCATCGACGACGCCATCTTCAAGCGCATGAACGACGTCGACTTCGCGGTATCCGATGTCCTCGAAGGCATCGAGGCCGCGCACGCCGCCGGCCTCGGCCCGGTGAAGGTCAATATGGTGGTCAAGGGCGGCATGAACGACGGCCAGATCCTGCCGATGGCGCGCCACTTCAAGGGTACGCCGACCATCCTGCGCTTCATCGAATACATGGACGTGGGCGCATCGAACGGCTGGAACATGGACGAAGTCATCCCGTCCGGCGAAGTGGTGCGGCGCATCGCCGCCGAGATGCCGCTCGAACCTATCGGTGCCAACTACCCCGGCGAGACGGCGGCGCGCTGGCGCTACGTGAACGGCGGCGGCGAGATCGGCATGATCTCCAGCGTGACCCAGGCCTTCTGCAGCGACTGCTCGCGCATCCGCCTGTCCACCGAGGGCAAGCTCTACACCTGCCTGTTCGCGACCCGCGGCCACGACCTGCGCGCCCTGCTGCGCGAAGACCGCAGCGATGCCGAGATCTCGTCCAGCATCGCCCAGTTGTGGAGCCGGCGCGCGGACCGCTATTCGGAAACGCGGACGATCAATACCGACGGCCTGTCGCGCGGCGCGAAGAAAATCGAAATGTCTTACATCGGCGGATAAGAAAATGAACAATGCATCGATCAGCGGCCTGGTCCTGGCCGGCGGACGCGGCACGCGCATGGGTAACGTGGACAAGGGCCTGCAGCCCTTCGGCGGCTCGACCATGGTGGCGCACGTCCTGGAGCGCCTGCGGCCGCAGGTGGCCAGCGTGGCCATCAACGCCAACCAGAACCTCGAGGCCTACGGCGCCTTCGGCGTGCCGGTCTGGCCGGACGATACGCCGGGCTTTGCCGGCCCGCTGGCCGGACTCGAAGCGGGCCTGCGCCGCTGCGCCACGCCCTACCTGCTCACCGCGCCCTGCGACTCGCCCTTCCTGCCATCGGACCTGGCGGCGCGCTTGCTGCAGGGCCTGGAGGATGCCGGCGCCGACCTCGCGCTGGCGGTGACGGAAGAGAACGGCCTGCGCCAGCCGCATCCAGTTTTCTGCCTAATTAAATCCAGTAAAGTGGACGTGCTGTCGGCTTACCTGGCCGCCGGCGGACGCCGCATGGACGGCTGGTACCCGCAGATCAAGGTGGCCGAAGTGCTGTTCGAGGACGCCGCCGCCTTCCGCAACATCAATACCCGCGACGAGCTGCAGAGTCTCGATCCCGCGCGTCCTCCTCGCCTGGCGGACGTCGTCAGCTGCCTGTCCGCCTATGACCCGGATGCCCTGCCGGTGCGCGACGCGCAGAAGATCATCCGCGACTTCGTATCGCCGCTGCGCGCGACCGAACAGGTGGCGCTGCGCGCCGCGCTGGGACGGGTGCTGGCGGCGGACGTCACCTCGCCGATCGACGTGCCGGCCCACGACAACTCGGCGATGGACGGCTATGCCCTGCGCGGCGCCGACCTGTCGCCGGATGCGGAGATGCGCCTGCGCGTGATCGATACCGTGTACGCCGGCCGGACCTCCGGCGCGGTGCCGGGTCCCGGCGAATGCGTGCGCATCATGACCGGCGGCGTGATGCCTGCCGGCTGCGACAGCGTGGTGCCGCAGGAATTCGTGACCGAGCTCGATGGCGTCATGATCATGGCCCCCGGCACCATTCGCGCCGGCGACAACCGCCGCCTGGCCGGCGAAGACCTGAAGGCTGGCAGCGCCGCCCTGCGCAAGGGGAAAGTCATCCGCCCGGCCGACCTGGGCCTGCTGGCATCGCTCGGCGTGGCCGAGGTGCCGGTGCGGCGGCGCCTGCGCGTCGCCTTCTTCTCGACCGGCGACGAGCTGCGCTCGATCGGCCAGCCGCTCGACGAAGGCTGCGTCTACGACAGCAACCGCTACACCATCTACGGCATGCTGACGCGGCTGGGCTGCGACATCATCGACATGGGCGTGGTGCGCGACGACCCGCAGGCGCTCGAAGACGCCCTGGTCGACGCCTGCGAAAACGCCGACGCCATCATCACCTCGGGCGGCGTCTCGGTGGGCGCGGCCGACTACACCAGGCAGATCATGGCGAAGCTCGGCGACGTTACCTTCTGGAAGATCGGCATGCGCCCGGGCCGCCCGCTGGCCTTCGGCCGCATCGCCTCCAGGGGACACAGCGCCTTCCTGTTCGGGCTGCCGGGCAATCCGGTGGCGGTGATGGTCTCCTTCTACTTCTTCGCCCGCGAAGCGCTGCTGCGCATGATGGGGGCCGAGGCGCCTTTGGAGCTGGTGCGCGCCCGCTCGGTGGCGTCGATTCGCAAGAAACCGGGGCGTACCGAATACCAGCGCGGCGTGCTGTCGCGCGGCGCCGATGGGCAACCCGAGGTGAAGATCACCGGCTCGCAGGGTTCGGGCATTTTGCGCTCGATGTCGGAGGCGAACTGCATGGTGGTGCTGCAGGATGAGCAGGGTAGCGTGCAGGCTGGGGAGATGGTGGATGTGTTGATGTTCGAGGGCTTGATTTGAGCATGCCTTGCTGTCCACACCTGCGGTTTTGGTATGCGTAATTAATATTTAGTAAAGACTTTATTGATATCAATATAGTGACGATTCGGATTCCTACCATTGAGCAGTTCTGCTTACATGGCTTGGGAACTCTGAATGAATGTAAACGATATCGTTGAAGGATTCGCCGGTTTATCAGAAGCGAATCGCCCCATCCGTGTGCGACTGTCGAAAGGACAGCGGGTACTCGAAGACGTGTTGTTGGTCAAGCGCGTCGCTGGCAGCGAGACCTTATGCGGCGGACCGGAATACCGTCTCCTGTGTGTATCGACGCGTGTCGATCTCCCCTTGAAGGAATTCGTCGCATCGCCGGTCGAGCTGCAGTTCGTGACCGATCACGGCGATCTGCGTTCCGTGTGCGGCATTGTCGCGCAAGCGGCTGCGGGCCAGAGCGACGGCGGCCTGGCGACTTATGAACTGGTGCTGCGCGACGCACTGGCGCTGATGGAGTACCGCACCAATACCCGCGTATTCCGCAATCTGAACGAACTGGACATTACCGAAGTCATTCTCGACGAGTGGCGCCGGAACAATCCCGTGCTGGCCAAGGCTTTCGATGTGGACTGGGCCTCTGTGACCGGCACCTATCCCGCCCGGGAATTCACGATGCAGCATAACGAATCCGACGCGGACTTCCTGCGCCGGCTTTGGAAACGGCGCGGCATCGCATGGTTCATGCGGCCCGGGCAAGCCAGCCAGTCAAGCAGCCGGGACATACCGGCTCACTCCCTGGTGCTGTTCGACGACGCGTTCACGTTACCGCAGAATGCCGCCGGCACTGTCCGCTATCACCGGGACGACGGCACTGAACAAAGCGACACCATCTTCGCGTGGAGCCCGGTACGTTCGCTCAAGCCGGGGAATGTAAGTCGCCTCAGCACGGACTACATGCAGGGCCGTCCAATGACAAGTCACACGCCATCCCATATCGATCAGGGAGCGGCGGGCAACCAGTTCGCATTCGGTCTCGACGATTATCTGATCGACGTGCCGCACGCAGGTCACGATGCGAACGACTACCGGAATCTCGGCGAATTGCGCATGAAGCGCCATGAGTACGAGTCGAAATGCTTTTACGGCGAAAGCAGCGTGCGTACCTTGTGTATCGGACAGTGGATAGGTTTGAGCGGCCATCCCGAAATCGACGCGCATCCGACAAGAGAGCGGGAATTCATCGTCACGCGCCTGCAGATCGATGCGGAAAACAATCTGCCGAAGAACGTCGAGGAGCGGGTACAGAGGCTGTTCGCCCACAACCGCTGGAACGAGGGAACGACCGATAGCGCGCTACGGCAAGCCAGCGAAGAGCGCGGTATGCGTTATACCAATCGCTTTTCTTGCGTGCGCCGCGGCATACCCATCGTGCCCGCTTTCGACCCGCGTAGCGATTTACCTCGCCCACAACTGCAAAGCGCGATCGTGGTCGGACCACCCGGCGAAGAAGTGCACTGTGACGAGCATGGCCGGGTCAAGGTGCGCTTTCCTGGCGCCAGGACCGAAGACCACGGCCACGCGCAAGGGGCCGGCGCCAGCGATACTGACCGGGACTCCGCCTGGATACGCGTAGCCAGTACCTGGGCCAGCAATCAATGGGGAACGATCACCTTGCCTCGGGTGGGCGACGAAGTCATCGTCGATTTCCTCGGCGGGGACCCGGACAAACCGATCATCGTGGCCCAAGTCTACGGGGCCATGGCGCCGCCGCCCTCCTTCAGTCACACTGGAAAGCTGCCCGGCAACAAGCACTTGGCTGGCATCAAGAGCAAGGAAGTACAAGGCGTTCGCTACAACCAGCTGCGCCTCGACGACACCCCGGGACAGATCAACGCGCAACTGTCTTCCCAGCACGGACATAGCGAACTGAACCTCGGCTGGCTCACCCATCCGCGCAACGATGGCAAGGGTGAGGCACGCGGTGAGGGCGCCGAGCTGCGCAGCGACCACGCCGTCGCGGTACGAGGAGCGCAAGGCGTTCTCATCAGCGCCACGGCACGCCAGAACGCCAGCGGCAGGCAACTGGACCGCGCTGAGCTGATCGGTCTGGTCGAGGCGCTACAGGGTGTACAGCGGCAGCTCTCCGAACTGTCGGTGACGCATCACGCCGACGACACCGACGACAAGGAACTCAAACAGCTGCTCGCTTACCTGAAACAGTGGGAAGCCGGCAGCAATACCGAAAGCAATGGCAGGGGCGATGGTGGCCAGGCAGTGGTTGCGCTGTCCGCACCCGCAGGCGTCGCAATAACCAGTCAGGACAACATCGCCATCGGCGCGCAGACGCATGTCGACGTGCTCAGCATCGGGAATACCCAGCTTTCGGTCGGCAGAAAACTGCTGGCGCGGGTGTCGGAAAGTATCAGCCTGTTCGCGCACCGGCTCGGCATCAAACTCATCGCCGCGAGCGGCAAGCTCGAACTGCAGACCCACGCCGACGATATCGAACTCACGTCTTCCAAGCGGATCGTGCTGACCGCTACCGATGAAATCGTGCTGCAGGCGCCCAAGCTGCGCTTCGTGGCGCAAGGCGCGCAAGTGGATATCGGCGGCGGCGCCATTACCCAGCAGAGCAGCGGCGAACACACCATCAAATCCTCGATATTCGCGCACGTCGGGCCCGGTGGCGGTAGCCCGGTCGCACTAAAGCCCCCTGTCAGCGAATCGGCGCACGACCAGCAAACCATTCTTCGGTGGATAGGAACAGATGAGCCGATGAAGAACCAGCGGTATCGCGTCACCATGGAGGACGGACGCACGTTCGAAGGACGTACCGATGCGGCTGGACTGACCGAGCGCTTTACCAGCTCCATTCCTTTCGGCCGCTACAGCATCGAAGCGCTGGACGACTGATCTCATGGGGAGAATGCAATGACCAAAGCCGAACATCCTCTACCCGCACAACAGCACCCTGGTGCGGCTCGCAAGGCGGAAGGGTTTGCGACACCGAAGCAGGATCAGAAGCCGCAGTGCGCGCGGATGCTGCCCAAGCGGGTATTGCCGATCATTTTTCTGCCGGGGATTATGGGGTCGAATTTGAGGATGAGTGCGGAGCGGCAGAGGGAATTGCGCCAAAAGGACAATATCGCCTGGCGGCCGGATGGCCTTGGCATATCGAATGTACATAAGAACTCAAAGAGTGATGCTCGCGAGCGCCAACTGCGGCTGGATCCTATGCACACCACAGTGGACATTTATGACCCGTCCGGGCCATCCGACGTTAGCGGCGACGGTCGGCATGACAATGTCAAATTGCAGGCCAGCTTTCAATCGCCATTGCTGGCAAACGATCCGATGGCCAAACCTGACGGACGCACTGCCGTACAAAAAGCTCGAGCCCGAGGCTGGGGTGAAGTTTATTTCAAAAGCTATGGCACGCTGCTGCAGCATCTTGAAACACGCCTCAACAATACCTTTTTCGAAGGCAAAATGCGTCCTGAATGGCGCGACGTGGTTGGCGTCGATCCACGGACATGGAACTTGGATCCCGGATTGCCGCAGAAGGCTGTGACCGAAGACGAGCTCAAAAAGGTCGCCACCGGCTGCTGGTTTGCAGTCTATGCCTTCGGCTACAACTGGCTGCAATCGAATGGGGACAGCGCGACGATCATCGCAGAGCGCATCAACAAAGTCATGGATGAGTTGAACGCATCTGGTTATGAATGCAATCAAGTAATTGTCGTCACCCACTCTATGGGTGGCCTTGTAGGGCGCGCCCTGATCCATCCTGATTTCGGCAACCTGCAAGACAAGGTGCTGGGTATCGTGCATGGTGTGATGCCCGCGATAGGCGCCCCGGCAGCCTACAAGCGCATGCGGTCGGGATTCGAGGATCCCGGAATGATGAGCACCAGCCTGGAAGCCGTTGAAGCAAGCATTGCAGCCAAGGTGGCCGGCAACTATGGCGACGAAGTCACTTCAGTGCTGGCTAACGCTCCGGGTGGATTGCAATTATTGCCTAGTGAGTCTTATGGCAATGGCTGGCTGCGGGTGCGACACAATGGACTTGACCTCGAAGCTTGGCCGAAGCAGGGAGATCCGTACCGTGAAATCTATAAAGTGCGAGGCAAGTGGTATGCGCTTTTCCGCGAAGAGTGGATCAACTCGGCCGGACTACCAGCAGACAGAGGCGGCGGTTCATTCGAACGGACATGCATCTATCTCGATACAGCGCAGAGTTTTCATCAAATAATTTCTAATACATATCATCCTAACAGTTACGCACATTATGGCGCCGACTTGGAGCGGCGAAGCTTCGGCGAAGTCGTATGGGAAATCGACAAGAACTGTGCCGACCCCGAGGGTTGGAGGAACTGGCCTATTCTTAGTGACACCAGGCAAGGCAAGCTGGAACTCGTCCGCTGGGATCCCAACTACCGTGGCAAGTCCTTCGTAGAGCGTCCCGTTATCGCTAGTCCCAATTCCATCAACGCTGCTGCCGCGCCGATTTCAAACATCGGCGGCAGTAAATCGATTCACGCGACGATTCTTCCGGCAAGCGCGCCTGGTGACCAAACCGTACCCGCCCTTTCCGCCGACCATCAGCTCAACAGCGGTGTGTTCAAGGCGATTTTCCGCCAGACCGGTTACGAACATCAATCCAGCTATAAAGATCCTCGGGCGATCGCCTCGACCTTGTACAGCATCGTGCGCATCGCTGAAAAGGCAGCATGGAAATTTTGAAAGGACTCTCATGCAAATGACAACCATGAAACGCCTGTTGCTTGTTCCACTGGCGGCCGCGACCTTGCTGCTTGCTGCCTTCGACCACAACCCCAAAGAATGGAAGACGCCGAACATGACCTCGCCCACACCCCGTTTGCAATCCATGTTCGAAAAAACCAAAACTGTCTGCTTCGGTCGTTTCATGGCCGACGTGCCGGCGTCGGCGACCGTGCTCTGGGCAGATCCAATTGTTCCACTCACAGTCAGCATTTATCCAAAAGGTGTGGATGAGGTAAAGGCATTGGAGCAAAAATTCATCAATGAACTAAAAAGCAAAAAGGCCATTTACCTTAATAAAATCCCCTTACTAATCTCGGTTGACGATGTGCATCAGCCAGAAGGGAAAATCGTAACCGGTTACGCCGGCTTTGAATCCGTTGCCGACCTTAAAATCAACGGATATTTCAGGTGGAACGATGACGGTCTTGTCATCAATTCACTGCCGTTGAAAGCTGACAGGGATAGAGCCACCTCAACAATAATTAGCATCGCTCGACGTTTGCAGAAACGTAAAGAAAGCGAATTCCCCACTGAACCAGGAAACTGCATCGAATATGCTTTCCTACCGGACGAGCCAAACCCAAGCAAGGAAGATCTTATGGAACACATTCGGGTCGGCTTCCGCTTGAAGGAATTTCCCGATGCACACTTCTCGATTTATGTTGCGCCATCAAATCCCCACAACCCCGAGGGCGACTCCCTTAAAGCACAGTGGAAAAGAATCATGAATGACCCAGCGACTCCCGAAGAGAAAAAATCGCTTGCCAGCCTCAAATTCCTCCGTCAAAGCCCGCGCCAGATCCATGATTGGCAAACCGGCTACGAGGTCCTCGTTCGTAACCCGGATGAGGAAGGAGTACATTCTTATCACGACTTCCAAGTCAAATTCATTGGCGTCCCGCACGATCCTTACAGACCCTATGCGGACATCCAGTTCCAGACCGGCGTCGCCAACAACGCCGCCGGCGCCACCAAAGCCAGCCTGACCGACGCAGAAGCCATCGCGGTATGGGACAAAATCACCAGCACCATCCGGGTACGCCCAACAAGCGCCACACCGGCGAAGTCTGCTGGAGCGGACCCGCATCCACAAATCCCGCTAGGTGAGCTTGCCGCAACCGGACGCGCCTGTCCGCAGACCGGCTGGTGGGAAGCCGATGAACCAGGACCTACCGAAGGCGAGCGACGCCGGCATTTCAACTCAGGCGAACGAATGCCGCACGTGGTATCGCTTGGCGAACCGTCCCTCTGGCAAAAGCTCAAGGGCGAGCACCCTTCTTACCGCACAGCGACCGTGTGGAAGCTGGTCGCTTACGGCGAGGCTCCTGTACAGGCTTCTTCCGCCAACCTCGCTGCAAACCACACCCCGGGCAGCACGACCGGCAATGGCGGACACGACGAGCCTCCAACAATCAAAAAAGGGTAAGCCATGCGCAACGTGATCCGTCTCGGCGATCCCACCTCTCACGGCGGCAAGGTCGAGAGCGTGAGCGCGAATTACTTCACGGTCGATGGCATTCCGGTCGCCCGTGTCGGCGATGTGTGTAGTTGCCCCATCAAGGGTCATGACAAGTGCACGATTGCGGAAGGCGATCCGCATCACGTCATCGACGGCATTGCGGTCGCCTACGATGGGCACAAGACGACATGCGGCGCGACCTTGATCCCCACCATAGGAAATTTTGGCGGGGAGTAGTCCTACTCGTCGGCGTCGAGCTTGTCCGCCCCCAGCATCAACTGCGCCGCCTCGCTCGGCAGCGCCTCGACCGACTTCAGCTTGCGCGCCATCTGACGGCTGCGCACCTCGGCATTCTCGATGTTCTTGGCCGCGCGCTCGAGCGTGGTCTTGGTGGCGGCCAGCACGTCGCCGAACTTGCCGAACTCGGTCTTCACCGCGCCCAGAACCTGCCAGACTTCGGACGAGCGCTTTTCCAGCGCCAGCGTGCGGAAGCCCATCTGCAGGCTGTTGAGCAGCGCGGTCAGGGTCGACGGGCCGGCGATCGTCACGCGCAGGGTGCGCTGCAGGTCGTCGGCCAGGCCGGGGCGGCGCATGACCTCGGCGTACAGGCCTTCGGTGGGCAGGAAGAGGATCGCGAAGTCGGTGGTCTGCGGCGGGGAGACGTATTTTTCGCAGATCGTTTTCGCCTCGTTGCGCACCGCGCGTTCCAGCTCGGCGCCGGCGCGCACCACGCCGTCGGCATCGGCGGTATCGGCCGCCTCGACCAGGCGCTCGTACTGCTCTTTCGGGAACTTGGCGTCGATCGGCAACCACAGCGGCGGGCCGCCCTCGACCGTGCCGGGCAGCTTGATCGCGAACTCGACGCGCGCGTTCGAGCCGCTGACCGTTTCGACGTTCTTGGCGTACTGGTCGACCGTCAGCACCTGCTCGAGCAGCATCTCCAGTTGCACCTCGCCCCAGGTGCCGCGCGTCTTCACATTGGTCAGCACGCGTTTCAGGTCGCCGACGCCGACGGCCAGCTGCTGCATCTCACCCAGGCCCTGATGCACGCGCTCGAGGCGGTCGGACACCTGGCGGAAGGATTCGGTGAGCCTGGTCTCCAGGGTCGCGTGCAGCTTTTCGTCGACGGTCTGGCGCATCTCTTCCAGGCGGCGCGCATTGTCGGCCTGCAGGTCGCGGATCTTGGTCTCGAGCGTGCCGCGTACTTCCAGCATGCGCTGGGCGTTCGATTCGGTCAGCGTGGCGATTGCCGTGTTCATGCTGTCGGCGAAGCGCTTTAGCACGCGCGCCTGCTCTTCGCGTCCGCCGGCGGCGTGCAGCTGGATCTGCTGGCGCATCGCTTCCAGCTGCTGGGCGGTGGCGGCCTGGTTCTGGGCCAGATGGGCGGCCAGTTCCTGGCGCGTGGCCTGGGCGCTGGTCTGCAGTTCGTGACGCAGCTCGCGCTCCAGGCGTTCGAAGGCGTGGGCCGGGCCGTCCGCGTCTTTGCCACTACCGCGGCTGCGCGCGAACAGGGCGAACTGCAGGGCGAGCACGGCCAGCAGGCCGATCGCGAGGACGGTGAACTCGATGGTCGACATATGTCTGCTTAGTGCGGACGATTCCGCATCCAGTCGGCGGTCTGGTAGAAGGCGCCCATCAGGCGCAGGCGCAGGTCGTAGTCGTAGCCGAGGTCTTCCAGCGCCATCGCCATGCAGCGCAGCCACTGGTCACGCTCGGTGGTGCCGATCGCGAACGGCAGGTGGCGGGCGCGCAGCATCGGGTGCCCGTAGCGTTCGATGAAGAGGTTGGGGCCGCCCAGCCAGCCGGACAGGAACATGAACAGCTTCTCGCGCGAGCTGTCGTTGGGTACCGGGTGCATGGCGTGGATGCCGGCGAAGTCCGGCTCGAGCTGCATGATGTCGTAGAAGCGGTCGACCAGTTCGCGCAGGCGGGACTCGCCGCCGATCAGTTCATAGGCGCTGCGCTGATCCTGTTCCTGGTCTTGACCGGCGTCTTGTCGGGTATTCTGAGATTCTTGCATCTGTCCATGATAGCGCAGCGGACAAGGCCCGTGGGAGGGCCTTTTGTCCCAGGTCGGCGATTCGCAACATCGCGTGGGCACAGAGTGCCCACCCTACCGCGTCATCGGCATTCGTAGGGTGGGCACACCGTGCCCACGTTCCCGCCTCGGTCACGCCTCGCGCAAGGTCTGCAGCGGCGGCTGCCGCAACACATTGCGCAGCCCCAGCCAGCCGCCGATCAGCGCGCACGCCGCCCCCACTAGCAGTCCGGCCGCCCACACCTGGGGTTCGAAATGCCAGGGGAACTTGAACTGGTATTCGGCCAGCGCCCAGCCCAGTCCCGCCGCGCCGGTCGCCGCCAGCAGGCCGGACAAACCGCCCACCAGCGCGAACTCGATCCGCTGCGCGCTCGCCAGCTGGCCGCGGGTGGCGCCCAGCGCGCGCAGCAGGCCGGCTTCGCGGGTGCGTTCGGCCGTCGATCCCATCAGGGCCGCGTACAGCACCAGCACGCCGGAGGCCAGCGTGAACAGGAACAGGAATTCGACCGCCGTCACCACCTGGTCCAGCACGTCCTGCAGCTGGCGGATGATGCCGCTGACGTCGATCACGGTCAGGTTCGGAAACTGGCGCGTGAGCGTGTTCGCCAGGCCCACGCCGTGCGCCGGCAGGTGGAAGGCGGTCATGTAGGTGGTCGGTGCGTCGCGCATCGCGGCCGGATTGATGACGACGAAGAAGTTGGCGCGCATCGATCCCCATTCCAGCTTGCGCAGGCTGGTGATCTTCGCATCGACCTGCAGGCCGCCCATGTCGAAGCGCATGGTGTCGCCGAGCTTCAGTCCCAGGGTCTGCGCGATGCCCTGCTCGACCGAGGCCTCGGCCACGCCGGGAGCGTCGCGGTACCACTGGCCGGCCACGACGTCGTTCCCTTCCGGCAGATCGTTCACGCTGGAGAGGTTGAATTCGCGGTCCGACAGCGCCTTGGCGCGCTCGCTGGTGTAGGTGCCCGCGGTGATCTCCTTGCCGTTCACCGCCACCAGGCGGCCGCGGATCATCGGGTAGAGCATCGGGTTGTCGACGCCGGCCGCGCGGATGGTCTTTTCCACGCCTTCTTTCTGGTCGGGCTGGATGTTGATGATGAAGCGGTTCGGCGCGTCGGCCGGGGTGGCCAGGCGCCAGGCGTCCATCAGGTCGCCGCGCACCACGGTCAGCACCAGCAGCGCCATCAGGCCCAGCGACAGCGAAACGATCTGCACCACCGTGGCGCCGGGACGCCGCTGCAGCGAGGTGATGGCGAAGCGCCAGCCCTGGTTGCGGGAGACCCCGCGCAGGCTGCGCAGGCCCAGCAGCGCCAGCCAGCCGACCAGCGCGAACACGGCCAGGCCGCCGAGGAAGCCGCCGGCGGTCAGCAGCGCCAGCTTGAGGTCGCCGGCCTGCCACAGCAGCAGGCCGACGAAGACCGCGGTGCCGAGGCCATAGGTGGCAAGCGCCATCGGCCGCGGCGGCGCCTGCTCGCGGCGGATCACGCGGTTGTGCGGCACGTTGCGCAGCTGGAGCACGGGCGGCAGCGCGAAGCCGACCAGCAGCAGCAGGCCGGTGGCCACGCCCTGCAGCGCCGGCAGCAGCGACACCGGCGGCAGCTCGGTCGGCATCAGGTTGCCGATCAGTTCCAGCAGCACGTAGTGGGCGGCGAAACCGGCCAGCACGCCCAGCAGGCTGCCCGCCAGGCCGACCAGTGCGAACTCGATCAGGAACAGCAGCCCGACCTGGTTCTGGGTCATGCCCAGACAGCGCAGCATGGCCACCGAATCCAGGTGGCGCTGCATGAAGCGGCGCGCCGCCATCGCCACGGCCACCGCCGCCAGCATCGCCGACAGCAGGCCGACCAGGGCCAGGAAGCGTTCCGCGCGGTCGAGGGTCGAACGCATCTCCGGCCGCCCGTTTTCCAGGGTCTCGATGCGCACGCCCTTGACGTTGTCGAGCGCGATGCGTTCGCGCACCCAGCGCTCGTAAGCAGCCACTGCGGCCTGGTCGTTCGGCGAACGCGCGGCCACCTGCATGCGGTAGGTGATGCGGGCGTAGTTGTCGGCCAGGCCGGTGGCCTTGAGGTCGGACAGCGCCAGCATCACGCGCGGCGCGAAGTTCGAGAACGAGGCGCCGCGATCCGGTTCGGTGGCGATCAGGCGGGCGATCGTGAAGCTCTTGTCGCCCAGCTGGATCACGCTGCCGATCTTCACTTTCAGGGGCGCCAGCAAATTGACGTCGACCCAGACCGTGCCCGGGGCCGGCGTCTCGCGGGTGGCGTCGCCGAGGGCCTCGCTGGCGTCGACCGGGCTGGTGGTGATCTTCAGCTGGCCGCGCAGCGGATACGTGGGCGAGACCGCCTTCACCGATGCCAGCACGGCCTGCGATGCATCCCCGGTTCCGGCCTGCGCCATGCTCGGGAAGGTGACGGTGTCGGCCAGCAGCAGGCCGCGCCGCCGGGCTTCATCGCGCCATTCCTGGCGCAGCGGCTGGTCGGCGTTGATCAGGAGGTCGGCGCCGAGCAGCTGATGGGCGTCGCGGTTCAGGCCCGCGCGCATGCGGTCCACGAAAAAGCCGACCGCGGTCAGGGCCGACACCGCGACCACCAGGGCCACCAGCAGGAAGCGCAGCTCGCCGGCGCGCCAGTCGCGCGCGGTCATGCGCAGGGATTGCATCAGCATTTATTTGCTCTCACTGAAATTCGGACTCACTGAAAAAGCGATCGACTTCGGCCAGCCAGGCGCGCTTCTGTTCCGGCTCGAGGAAGGCCGCGGCAAAGCTGTTGCGCGCGAGCTGGCGCGCATGCGAGCGGTCCAGCGGCAGCGCCTCGAAGGCGGCGAAGTAGTTCTCGTTGAGGTAGCCGCCGAAGTAGGCCGGATCGTCGGAGTTGACGGTGGCGACCAGGCCGGCGTCGAGCAGGCGGCGCAGGTTGTGCTCGCCCATCACGTCGAACACGCGCAGCTTGATGTTCGACAGCGGGCACACCGTCAGTGCCATCTGCTCGCGCACCAGGCGCTGCACCAAAGCGGGATCGTCGAGGCAGCGCACGCCGTGGTCGATGCGCTCCACGTTCAGCACATCCAGCGCGCTCTCGATATAGGCCGGCGGTCCCTCCTCGCCCGCATGCGCGACCAGGTGCAGGCCGAGATTGCGGGCGCGCTCGAACACGCGCGCGAATTTTTCCGGCGGGTTGCCGACTTCGGAGGAATCGAGGCCCACGCCGATGAACTTGTCGCGGTAGGGAATCGCCTCCTCCAGCGTGGCGATCGCCTCCTCTTCCGACAGGTGGCGCAGGAAGCACAGGATCAGGCTCGCGCTGACCGGGCTGTCCTGGCAGGCGCGCCAGATGCCGTCGATGACGGTCTCGAAGGCGACGCCGCGCGCGGTATGGGTTTGCGGGTCGAAGAAGATCTCGGTGTGGCGCACGTTGTCGGCTTGCGCACGCCGGAGATAGGCGGCGGTCATGTCGTAGAAATCCTGCTCGGTCAGCAGCACACTGGCGCCCGCGTAATAGATATCAAGGAAGGATTGCAGATCGCTGAAGGCGTAGGCCTGCCGCAACGCTTCGATGCTGGGGTAAGCGAGGGAAACGCCGTTTCTTTGCGCCAGCTCAAAAATCAGCTCGGGTTCCAAAGAGCCTTCGATATGGATGTGCAATTCTGCCTTCGGCATTGCCTGCAGGGTGAGGCGCAGCTCTTCGTTCAGCATGAGGGATCTCCACGGTGGACCGGCGTTCGTCGCCATTTAAAGAAGTGTAGCGCATGCGCTCTCCAGGCTCATTTCACCCTGGAATTTTATAGATGGCCGACGCCATGCGCGCGTGCGCCACTGCTTAGCAAGTTGGTGCACTATTGACTTACCTTTTGACAAACACGACGTTGTCGAACGGGGCCAAAAACCCCGTCAAACATGACCTCGCCAGGACCCTGCAAAACGGCGTCAAGACTGGATCGGCAGGCTCGTCAAAATGGCTTTTTTCGATGCACGACACTGTTTTGACTTCGAGAACTAATAGGCACATAATAAATTTCATAAGCGTAAGAAGACGCTCTCAGCGGGCGCTAACCAACCGGTTTTCATAACCGGATGAGAACAAGAAAATCGCCCTCCGTTTCATGTCAGGCCGCATGCCTGACCTCTCGAACGCAGACGGCGACCCCACAACAGCTTGATGCCAGAACCGGGGCCTGGGCAGTCGTCTTTCATCGGCTGCCGCGACAGTGATCAGTGTTAGCACATTAGAGGACATTCACATGACCATTTTTGATAACTACGCAGCCCGCTATGAGCGTACCCGGGAAGAGGAATACTCGCTGTCGGAGTATCTTCAACTGTGCAAGAAAGACCCCCTGACTTACGCCAGCGCTCCCGAGCGCATGCTGGCCGCCATCGGCGACCCCACCCTGGTCGACACCCGCCTCGACCCGCGCCTGTCGCGCATCTTCGCCAACAAGGTCATCAAGATTTATCCCGCCTTCCGCGAGTTCTACGGCATGGAGGAAGTGATCGAGCAGGTCGTCTCCTACTTCCGCCATGCGGCCCAGGGCCTCGAAGAACGCAAGCAGATCCTTTACCTGCTGGGCCCGGTTGGCGGCGGCAAATCGTCGATTGCCGAAAAGCTCAAGCACCTGATGGAACAGATCCCGTTCTACGCGATCAAGGGCTCGCCGGTAAACGAATCGCCGCTCGGCCTGTTCAACGAAGAGGAAGACGGCGCCATCCTCGAAGAGGACTACGGCATCCCGCGCCGCTACCTGCGCGGCGTCCCCAGCCCGTGGGCGGTCAAACGCCTGCACGAGTTCGGCGGCGACATCAACAAGTTCCGCGTCGTCAAGCGCTATCCCAGCATCCTCAAGCAGATCGCGATCGCCAAGACCGAGCCGGGCGACGAAAACAACCAGGACATCTCCTCGCTGGTCGGCAAGGTCGACATCCGCAAGCTCGAAGACTATTCCCAGGACGATCCGGATGCCTACAGCTACTCCGGCGGCCTGTGCCTGGCCAACCAGGGCCTGATGGAATTCGTCGAGATGTTCAAGGCCCCGATCAAGGTCCTGCACCCGCTGCTGACCGCGACCCAGGAAGGCAACTACAAGGGTACCGAGGGCTTCGGCGCGATCCCCTTCGAGGGCATCATCCTGGCGCACTCGAACGAATCCGAGTGGAAGACCTTCCGCAACAACCGCAACAACGAGGCTTTCCTCGACCGTATCTACATCGTCAAGGTGCCGTATTGCCTGCGCGTGTCGGACGAGATCAAGATCTACGACAAGCTGCTGCGCAACTCCTCGCTCGACAAGGCACCCTGCGCACCGGGCACGCTGCGCATGATGGCGCAGTTCGCGATCCTGTCGCGCCTGAAGGATCCGGAAAACTCCAGCATCTATTCGAAGATGCTGGTGTACGACGGCGAGAACCTGAAGGACACCGATCCGAAGGCCAAGTCGATGCACGAATACGTCGACTACGCCGGCGTGGACGAAGGCATGAACGGCCTGTCGACGCGCTTCGCCTTCAAGATCCTGTCGAAGGTCTTCAACTTCGACAACACCGAGGTCGCCGCGAATCCGGTCCACCTGCTCTACGTGCTCGAGCAGCAGATCGAGCGCGAGCAGTTCGCCGGCGAGACCGAGCAGCGCTACATGTCCTATATCAAGGAACACCTGGCGCAGCGCTACGTCGACTTCATCGGCAAGGAGATCCAGACCGCCTACCTGGAAAGCTATTCCGAGTACGGCCAGAACATCTTCGACCGCTACGTGACCTTTGCCGACTTCTGGATCCAGGACCAGGAATTCCGCGATCCGGACACCGGCGAGAGCTTCGACCGCGAATCGCTGAACGCCGAACTGGAGAAGATCGAGAAGCCGGCCGGTATCTCGAACCCGAAGGATTTCCGAAACGAAATCGTCAACTTCGCCCTGCGTGCGCGTGCGACGAATGGCGGCAAGAATCCTGCGTGGACGAGCTACGAGAAATTCCGCACCGTGATCGAGAAGAAGATGTTCTCGAACACCGAGGAACTCTTGCCCGTCATCTCCTTCAATGCGAAGGCAAGCACGGAGGATGCAACCAAGCACGCCGACTTCGTGGCCCGCATGGTCGAGAAGGGTTATACGCCGAAGCAGGTTCGGCTGCTGTGCGAGTGGTACCTGAGGGTCCGCAAATCCTCGTAACCAGGCCATTGCGACACCAGGTGCGTGGTTGGGCGGACCAGATTTCTGGTCCGCTCGTAGGCTTTGTCCCACCAAAATCCGGGACGCCAACCACGTTGATGCGCGGCGCGTTAATATAGGGGTACCGGTTCATTGCCGGCCCGCCGCGAATTTGAGCAGGAGGCCTGTTTTGACTTACCTCATCGACCGACGCTTGCAGGGCAAGAACAAGTCTGCGGTCAACCGCGAACGCTTCTTGCGCCGCTACAAGGCGCAGATCAAGGATGCGGTCGGCCGGGCGATCAAGGGTCGCTCGATCACCGACATCGAAAATGGCGAGAAGGTCTCGATTCCCGTCAAGGACGTGAACGAGCCCAAATTCGGGCACGCCCATGGGGGCGTCTGGGAAGTCGTCAACCCCGGCAATACCGAATACCAGAAAGGCGACCAGATCAACCGTCCGCGCAGCGGCGGCGGTGGTAGCGGACGCGGCCGTGCCGGCAACAGCGAGCAGACCACCGAAGACGATTTCATCTTCGAACTGAGCCGCGAAGAATTCATGAATTACTTCTTCGAGGACCTCGAGCTGCCGAACATGATCAAGACGCAGCTGACCCAGGTCGTCGAATTCAAGAACCAGCGCGCCGGCTACAACATCTCCGGCACGCCGTCCAACATCCACGTGCTGCGCTCGCTGCGCGGCGCGCTCGGCCGCCGCATCGCCGTGGGCGGGGCGAGCCGCAAGAACCTGGCCAAGCTGGAACAGGAACTCGAAGAGATCCAGGCGCTCGGCGCCGAGGATGACGACCCGCGCGTGCTCGAACTGAAGCACAAGATCCACGCCCTGCACACGCGGCTGCTGGCGATCCCCTTCATCGACCCGATCGACCTGCGCTACAGCAACCGGATCAAGGTGCCGAAGCCGTCGACCTCGGCCGTGATGTTCTGCATCATGGACGTTTCCGGCTCGATGGACGAAAGCCGCAAGGACACCGCCAAGCGCTTCTTCATCCTGCTCTACCTGTTCCTGAAGCGCGTGTATGAGAAGATCGACGTGGTCTTCATCCGCCACCACACGGCCGCCGCAGAGGTCGACGAAAACGACTTTTTCCACTCGCGCGAATCGGGCGGCACCGTGGTGTCCTCGGCGCTGCACCTGCTGAACAAGGTCATCAGCGAGCGCTACAGCAGCGGCGACTGGAACACCTACGTGGCCCAGGCGTCCGACGGCGACAACTGGGACAACGACTCGGTCCTGTGCAAGCAGATCCTGACCAATGCGATCATGCCGCGGGTCCAGTACTACACCTATGTCGAGATCACGGACGGGCCGCCGCAGAACCTGTGGGAGCAGTATTGCGAGGTGGCGGCCACGCATGCGAACTTCGCGATGCAGAAGATCGTGACCCCGGCCGACATCTACCCGGTGTTCCGCGAATTGTTCAAGAAGCAGCCCAAGTAGACGAGGCCCGCTCATGCCAAGAGATCCCAAGAATCCGCGTGCCCTGCCCGACCAGTCGGAGTGGACCTTCGACCTGATCGAGCAAGCCCACGAGGAAATCCGCCGGGTGGCCAGGAAGTTTGGCCTGGACACCTACCCCAACCAGCTCGAGATCATCACCGCCGAGCAGATGATGGATGCCTACACGTCGGTGGGCATGCCGGTGTCGTACAACCACTGGTCTTTCGGCAAGCATTTCCTGACCACGGAAAAAAGCTACCGCCGCGGCCAGATGGGCCTGGCCTACGAGATCGTGATCAACTCCAACCCCTGCATCGCCTACCTGATGGAGGAAAACAGCCTGACGATGCAGGCGCTGGTGATCGCCCACGCGGCTTATGGCCACAATTCCTTCTTCAAGGGGAATTACCTGTTCCGCACCTGGACCGATGCCGACGCCATCGTCGATTACATGGTCTTCGCCAAGAACTACATCGCCGAGTGCGAGCAGCGCCACGGCATCGACGCCGTCGAGGAACTGCTCGATTCCTGCCACGCCCTCCAGAACTATGGCGTGGACCGCTACAAGCGTCCGGCCAAGCTGTCGGTGGCCCAGGAACAGAACCGGCAGAAGGAGCGCGAGGAATACGCCCAGTCCCAGATCAACGAGATCTGGCGTACCCTGCCGCGGCGCGAGGAGTCCCACCGGGATGCGCCGCCGCCGCGCTTCCCGGCCGAGCCCGAGGAAAACCTGCTCTACTTCATCGAGAAGTACGCGCCACTGCTGGAACCCTGGCAGCGCGAGCTGGTGCGCATCACGCGCAAGATCTCGCAGTATTTCTATCCGCAGCGCCAGACCCAGGTGATGAACGAGGGCTGGGCCACCTTTTGGCACTACACGATCCTGCAGGAACTATATAAAGAGGGCATCGTCGGCGACGGCTTCATGCTCGAATTCCTGCAGAGCCATACCAACGTGGTCTACCAGCCGCCGGCAACCAGCCCTTATTACAATGGGATCAATCCTTACGCGCTCGGCTTTGCGATGATGACCGACATCAAGCGCATCTGCGAGGAGCCGACCATTGAGGACCGCGCCTGGTTCCCGGACATCGCCGGCAGCGACTGGATCAAGACCCTCGATTTCGCAATGCGGAACTTCAAGGACGAAAGCTTCATCGCCCAGTACCTGTCGCCCAAGCTGATCCGCGATTTCCACTTCTTTGCCGTGCTGGACGACGACCGCAGCGACAAGCTGACGATTTCGGCGATCCACGACGAGCAGGGCTACCGCTACGTGCGCCAGCAGCTGGCCGAGCAGTACAACCTGGGCAATCGCGAGCCGAACATCCAGGTATGGCAGGTCAACACCCGCGACGACCGTGCCCTGACCCTGCGCCATACGCAGTTCCAGCGCCGTCCGCTGAACCAGCAAGCTCACGAAGTGCTCAAACACGTGGCCCGGCTCTGGGGTTTCGACGTCAGATTGGAAACGGTCGATCCGTCGGGGCGGGTGGTCAGCAGCCTCGAGTGCCGCCGCGAGAAGCGCGCACGCTACTAATATATATATGCTGGTGGCATGCGCGCCGACAGGCCTGTCTTCTTAGGACAGGCCTTTTTTCTGTGTCAACGCAAAATTCTACCTGCGTGGCAAGTGAGCCATATCAAACAGGCGTGCGTACATAAGTGCCTCTTATGACCTTTGCCCTTACCACAAGGGCGAGGCCGTTTCAACAGTACGCCCCCCATGAATGAATCTGGCTATAGTTTGCAGAAACGCCATTATTGAATCATATCTTATTTGCCAACTGGCAAAATCGGCATGGAAAATTTGGCGAAACGGGCTACTTGACCTGATCTTCTACACATCGACAAGGGGATAACGCTAACATTGCCATAAAGCTAACTGCATTCTCGATCATGCACCCCGTGCTTCCTCATTACGGATGAGCTTGTTTGCTTGTTTTTACAGGCAGTTAGCCCCTCTTTGGAGGTATAAAAATGTATGTGCAAAAAAGAATTCGTAGGTATAATTCCTCGATGTCCCGGATGCGGCCCTGAGTTTTTGTCGTGTTTAGTGGGTTTAGTAGCAACAAAAAAGAGATGGTATTGGAGAAATATGGCATGAATTTTTCGCATGAGAAAAACCCCGGGAAGAATTTCACAGGCATAGCCATCGTCGTCCTGTTGCACGTTCTGGTCGCTTGGGCAATCGTTAATGGCCTTGGTACCAAGATCGTCAGCAAGGTGACGGAAGCTGTGGAAACGAAACTGATCGAAGACGTGAAACCGCCGCCACCGCCGGAAACTCCGCCGCCGCCGCCGCCGCCGGAAATGAAGGCGCCGCCGCCGCCGTTCATCCCGCCGGTCGAGGTGCAGGTGCAGCAACCGCCGCCGCCGCAAAACACCATCTCGGCTGCGACCAACACGCCTCCGCCGTCCCGGGACCTGGCTCCGCCCGCTCCTCCGGCAAACCCGGCTCCTTCGGCCCCGCCGTCCAAGGGTCCGAGCCGTACCGAGGCAGTGGCCGACTTCAATACTTGCGCGAAGCCGGAATACCCGAAATCGTCGCTGCGTAACGAGGAAACCGGTGTCTCCACTATTTCGTTCCTGATCGGTGCCGACGGTCGGGTGATGGATTCCAAGATCACGAAGTCGAGCGGCTTCCGTGACCTGGACAAGGCAGCTCAGGCAGCTCTGGGTAAGTGCCGCTTCAAGGCAGCAACGGAGAATGGCGTGCCCGTGCAAGCATGGCAGCCGGTGCAGTACGTCTGGACGCTTGAATAAGAGAGACGCTCGTAAGAAAGTCTCAAGTTTTAAATTTCGTTGTCATTTGTTCAGCGAACTGTTCATTTTAAATTTTTGGAGGAAGCATGTTTAAGAATACCCGTTTGTCCGCTCTCCTGGCGGCAGTCCTGTTCTCGGTAACGGCAGCATCGGCCCTGGTGTCCGCGCCGGCCTTCGCTGACGCACCAGCAGGCGCCGCGGCTCCGGCGGCAAGCGCACCGGCCGCCGACGCAGCAGCTCCGGCTGCCGACGCAGCAGCTCCGGCTGCCGCTCCGGCTGCCGAAGGCACCAAGGAAAAAGTCGAGAACCCGTACGGTCCCGCAAAGATGTGGGCAGAAGGCGACTTCGTCAACAAGGGCACCATCATCATCCTGTCGCTGATGTCGATCGGTTCGTGGTACATCATCATCACCAAGCTGCTGGACCAGGCTAAAGTGATGCGTCAGTCGAAGGAAACCACCCAGAAGTTCTGGAAAGCTCCGTCGATCGCTGCCGGCTCGGCACAACTGAAGGATGGCTCGCCGTTCCGCTTCATCGCTGAAACCGGCACCAAGGCAACCCAGCACCACGACGGCGCCCTGCTCGAGCAGATCGACCTGTCGACCTGGGTGACCATGCAGATCCAGCGCGCCGTGGACAAAGTCCAGTCGCGTCTGCAGGATGGCCTGTCGTTCCTGGCAACCGTCGGTTCGACCTCGCCGTTCATCGGTCTGTTCGGTACCGTCTGGGGCATCTACAACGCACTGACCGCCATCGGCATGTCGGGTAACGCCTCGATCGACAAGGTCGCAGGTCCGGTGGGTGAAGCACTGATCATGACTGCATTCGGTCTGTTCGTCGCAGTTCCGGCAGTTCTGGGTTACAACTGGCTGGTTCGCCGCAACAAGGCAGCCATGGAAGACATCCGTTCGTTCAGCGCCGACGTTCACTCGGTCCTGATCTCGGGCGCCATGTCGACCTCGGAAGCTGGTCGCGCGGCAGCGAGCGCCAAGAAAGTGGGATAAATTATGGCAATGAGTGTCGGCTCCGATTCCGGAGAAGAAGATGCCGTGATGTCAGAGATCAACACGACGCCGCTCGTCGACATCATGTTGGTTCTCCTGATCATCTTCCTTGTCACCAGCCCGGTGGTCTTGAAGTTGAAAAACGTCCACCTGCCGATTGAAGCGAACCAGGTCACCAAGACCAAGCCGGAAGACATCAACATCACCGTGACCTCTGAAGGCGAGATGTACTGGAATCAGAAACACATCGCTAACACGGATGAACTGTTCAAGTTCTTCGCGGAGCAGTCGGTGAAGGTCCCGCAGCCTGCAGTCAAGATTCGCGGCGACCAGACCACCCGCTACGAAGCGATCGGCCGGGTGATCTATACGGCACAGCGTGCTGGGGTACAGAAGGTCGGTTTCATCATCGAACCGCCGGACAAGGGCTAATCCCCCTCGGTGGCGCCAGGCCCGCCTGGCGCCACCGCCGTGCCCCAACATTTGAAAGGAAACACCATGGGTATGAACGTAGGTGGAGGCTCCGCCAAAGGAGCTGATCCGGAACCGATGATGGAAATGAACATGACGCCGCTGATCGACGTCCTGCTCGTTCTCATCGTTATGATGATTATCACGATTCCGAAGCAAAACCACTCGGTCAATCTGAACATGCCGGTTGGCACCCCGCCGCCGCAGACGGAAAAACCGCAAGTGGTCACGATCGACGTGGACTTCGACGGCACCATCCTCTGGGATGGCCAGGCGATTCCGGATCGTGCAACCCTGGAAGCCAAGATGAACAGCATCGCTGCGATGCCTAACCAGCCGGAAGTGCATCTCCGTCCGAACAAGCTGGTTGAGTACAAGGTAGTTGCTGGCGTCATGGCGACGGCACAGCGTCTGGGCGTTACCAAGATCGGTATGGTCGGTAACGAACAGTTCCAGTAAAGTCACTTTGGCTATAATGAACACGGCAGGGACTCCCTGCCGTGTCTATTTTGAAGGAAGAAATCTAACAATGTCCAAGTTCCGCCTCGCACATCTCGGCCTCGCACTGGCCGCACTCGGATTCACCGCTGCCGCTCCGGTGGTTGGCCTGGCTCCGGCTTACGCCGCCGAAACGGTCCGTCCGGAAATCGGCAAACCGCTGCAGCAAGCCCAGCAACAGATGAAGTCGGGCAAGAACAAGGAAGCTCTGGCGACCCTGCGCCAGCTCGACAGCGTCAGCGGCAAATCCGCCAACGAAACCTATCTGATCGAAATGACCCGTCTCGGCGCCGCCGTGCAGGCCGGTGACTACGACACCGCCGCCAAGGCCTCCGAGACCCTGCTCGCCTCCGGCAAGCTGTCCGCCGCTCAAAAATCGCAGGTTTCCGAAGGCCTGATCGGCATCTACATGCGTGCCGGCGACCTGAACAAGGCGAACGCCGCGATCGAGAAGCAGCTGAAAGAGCGTGACGATCCGAAACTGCGCGCCTACCTGCTGCAGAACTACTACAAGCAGGGCAACGTCGCCGCGCTGGAAAACGAACTGCGCGCCGCCGAGAAGCGTGGTTCGCTGAGCGAAGACCAGCTGGGCATGCTGGCCAACATCCAGCTCAAGAAGAACGACAAGGCCGGTTACGTCAACACCATCGAAAAACTGGCAGCCAACTATCCGAAAGCCCAGTACTGGACCGACCTGCTGAACCGCGTGCAGAGCAAGCCGGGCTTCGCGAGCCGCCTGTCGGTGGACGTCTACCGCCTGAAGCTGGCCAACAACCTGATGAAGAAGCCGAGCGAGTTCATGGAAATGGCTCAGCTTGTTCTGCAGTCGAAAGCGCCGGCTGAAGCCGTCAAGGTCGTCGACAAGGGCTACAAGGCCGGCGCCCTGGGCACGGGTCCGGATGCCGATCGTCACCAGCGCCTGAAGGACCTGGCCGAGAAGAACCTGGCAGAGCAGAACAAGAACTTTGCCGCCACCGAAGCCGACCTGACCAAGCTGGGCGACGAGGACGGCCTGCTGGCCCTGGGCTACGCCCTGGTGCAGGCCGGCCAGGCCGACAAGGGCCTGAAAATGATGGAAGCCGCCATCAAGTCGGGCAAGCTGAAGTATCCGGAAGATGCCAAGCTGCACCTGGGCGAGGCCTATGCCGCCGCCGGCAAGAAGCAGCAGGCCATCAACACGTTCAGGACCGTGGGCGGCAAGGATGGCACGGCCGACCTGGCTCGTTACTTCATCATGGCGATCAACAAGCCGGCGGCCTGAGCCCCGACTTTCTCCCCGCATCGCTGAAAAGCGCCGCCCTGCCCTGCAGGCGGCGCTTTTTTCTTTCCCATGGTCATATACGGCATTCAGGGCATTGCGCTGTGCAACATGCCCTTTGCCGTATAATCTGGTATTTCGCCTCGGAGCACGAATCATCCAATGAAGGTATTTCGCGGACTTCCCAACGACAGGGCGCGCGCCCCTTGCGCACTCACGATCGGCAACTTCGACGGTGTCCACCGCGGGCACCAGGCGTTGTTGGCGCACGTGACCGCGGCCGCACAGCGCCTTGGACTGGAGTCCGCCGTGATGACCTTCGAGCCGCATCCGCGCGAATACTTCGCCCGCCGGGCAAACGACCTGTCGAAGGCGCCGGCCCGCATCGCCAACCTGCGCGACAAGCTGGAATCCCTGTCCGATGCCGGCGTCGACCGCGTCATCGTCGAGCATTTCAACGAGCACTTCGCCTCGATGTCGCCGCGGGAATTCACGGAAAAGGTGCTGGTCGAGGGCTTGCACGTGAAGTGGCTGATGGTCGGCGACGATTTCTGCTACGGTGCCCGCCGCGCCGGCAATGTCGCCCAGCTGCTTGACGCCGGCAAGGAATACGGCTTCGAAGTACACAGCCTGCCCGCCGTGCTGCACGACGCCACCCGGATCTCGTCCTCGGCCGTGCGCGCCGCGCTGGCGGCCGGCGATTTCGACGCCACCCGCGCCCTGCTCGGCCATCCCTATTCGATGTCCGGCCACGTGATCCATGGCGCCAAGCTCGGCCGTACGCTGGGCTTCCCGACCCTGAACCTGCGTGTCGCCCACCGCCCGGCCCTGGCCGGCATCTTCGTGGTGCAGGTACATGGCCTGGCGGATCAGCCGCTGCCGGCCGTCGCCAGCCTGGGCGTGCGCCCGACCGTCGAGGATGCGGGCCGCATGCTGCTCGAAGTCCATGTATTCGACTGGAACCAGCCCTGCTACGGCAAGCTGGTGCGCGTCGAATTCTTCAAAAAGCTGCGCGACGAAGAAAAATACGTCGACCTGCCGACCCTGACGGCGGCGATCGAGAATGACGCCCAGCAGGCGCGCGCCTGGTTCGCCCAGCGCCGCGCCGCCCTCACCGCCACCGACCGAATTTGAACGTGAACCAAGCCGGCCACGCCGCCTGACGCGGCCTGGCCACTGTCACGCTTCACGCACAACAGCAGTCCACTTTAGAAAAATCCTATGTCCGATACGAAGAACGGCCCGAAAGGGGCCAAACAAGGGGGCAACAAGCCCGACAGCAAATACCCGGTCAACATGACCGATACCGCCTTCCCGATGCGCGGCGACCTCGCCAAGCGCGAGCCGGGCTGGGTCAAGCAATGGCAAGAGAAAAAGATTTATGAGCGCGTCCGCAAGGCGGCCGCCGGCCGTCCGAAGTTCGTGCTGCACGACGGTCCGCCCTACGCCAACGGTGACATCCACCTGGGCCACGCCGTCAACAAGATCCTAAAGGACATGGTCGTCAAATCGCGCACCATGGCCGGCTTCGATGCGCCCTATGTGCCGGGCTGGGACTGCCACGGCATGCCGATCGAGATCCAGATCGAAAAACTGTACGGCAAGAACCTGCCGACCGCCGAGGTGCTGCAGAAAGCCCGCGCCTACGCCCTCGAGCAGATCGACCGCCAGCGCGCCGGCTTCATCCGCCTGGGCGTGCTGGGCGAATGGGACAATCCCTACATGACCATGGCCTACGGTAACGAGGCCGACGAGCTGCGCGCCCTCGGCACGCTGCTGGAAAAGGGTTACGTCTACCGCGGCCTGAAGCCGGTGAACTGGTGCTTCGACTGCGGCTCGGCACTGGCCGAGGCGGAAGTGGAATACCAGGACAAGCGCGACCCGGCGATCGACGTCGGCTTCCCGTTCGCGGAACCGGAAAAGCTGGCCGCCGCTTTCGGCCTGGCCGAACTGCCGGCCGGCGACGGCTTCATCGTGATCTGGACCACCACCCCGTGGACCATCCCGTCGAACCAGGCGCTGAACGTGCACCCGGAAGTGACGTATGCGCTGGTGAAGACCGAGAAGGACGGCAAGCCGGTCCTGCTGATCGTCGCCAGGGACCTGGCGGAATCCGTGCTGCAGCGCTACAAGCTGGAAGGCGAGGTCGTCGCCACCACGGTCGGCGCCAAGCTGGAAGGCGTCCGCTTCAAGCATCCGCTGCACAAGGCCGACCCGTTCTACGACCGCAGCTCCCCGGTCTACCTGGCCGATTACGTCACCACCGACAGCGGCACCGGCGTGGTCCACTCGGCCCCGGCCTACGGCCTGGAAGACTTCCAGTCCTGCAAGGCGCACGGCATGAAGGACGACGAGATCCTGAAACCGGTGATGGGCGACGGCCGCTTCGCCTCGACCCTGCCGCTGTTCGGCGGCATGACCATCTGGGAAGCATCGAAGCCGATCTGCGGCGCGCTCACCGACGCCGGCGCCCTGTTCGAACTGAAGATGTTCGACCACAGCTACATGCACTGCTGGCGCCACAAGACCCCGATCGTCTACCGCGCCACCAGCCAGTGGTTCGCCGGCATGGACGTGACGCCGAAGGACGGCGGTCCGACCCTGCGCGAGACCGCGCTGGCCGGCATCGACGCCACCAAATTCTTCCCGGACTGGGGCCAGGCGCGCCTGCACGGCATGATCGCCAACCGTCCGGACTGGACCCTGTCGCGCCAGCGCCAGTGGGGCGTGCCGATGGCCTTCTTCATCCACAAGGAAACCGGCGAGCTGCACCCGCGCGCCCCGGAACTGCTGGAGCAGGTGGCCAAGCTGATCGAAGCGAACGGCATCGACGCCTGGCACCAGCTCGACCCGCGCGAGCTGCTGGGTGACGACGCCGAGATCTACGAGAAGAATCGCGACACCCTGGACGTCTGGTTCGATTCCGGCACCACCCACCAGACCGTGCTGCGTGGCTCGCACAAGGAACAGCTGGCCTTCCCGGCCGACCTCTACCTGGAAGGCTCGGACCAGCACCGCGGCTGGTTCCACTCCTCGCTGCTGACCTCCTCGATGCTGAACGGCCGTCCGCCGTACAAGGCGCTGCTGACCCACGGCTTCACGGTCGACGAGAACGGCAAGAAGATGTCGAAGTCGCTGGGTAACACCCTGGCGCCGCAGAAGATTTCCGATACCCTGGGCGCCGACATCCTGCGCCTGTGGGTGGCATCGACCGACTACACCGGCGAGCTGTCGATCGGCGAAGAGATCCTCAAGCGCGTGACCGAATCCTACCGCCGCATCCGCAACACCCTGCGCTTCCTGCTGGCGAACACCTCGGACTTCGACCCGGTCAAGAATGCCGTGCCGGTGGCCGAGATGCTGGAGATCGACCGCTATGCGCTGGCCGAGACCGAGAAGCTGCAAGCCGACATCGCAGCCCACTTCGAGCGCTACGAGTTCCACCCGGTGGTCGCCCGCCTGCAGAATTTCTGCTCGGAAGACCTGGGCGGCTTCTACCTCGACATCCTGAAGGACCGCCTGTATACCACCGGCGTCGACTCGCTCTCCCGCCGCTCGGCACAGACCGCGCTGTGGCATATCGCGCACGCCCTGCTGCGCGTCATGGCGCCGATCCTGTCCTTCACCACCGAGGAAGCCTGGGCCGTGTTCGCCGGCGAGAAGGCCTATGCGGAAAGCGACGAGACGATCTTCACCCAGACCCTGTGGAACTTCCCGGAGATCGCCGGCCGCGACGCCCTGCTGGCCAAGTACGCCCTGCTGCGCGCGGTGCGTGCCGACGTCACCAAGCAGCTCGAGGAAGTGCGCGCATCCGGCGCGATCGGCTCTTCGCTGCAGGCGGAACTGGCGCTCAAGGCCGCCGGCGAGAAGTACGACGCCCTGGCCAGCCTGGACGACGACCTGAAGTTCGTCTTCATCACCTCGCAGGCGAGCGTCGAGAAGGTCGAGGACGCGGCCCAGGAAGCGGTGAGCGTGACCCCGTCCGAAGCGGAAAAGTGCGAGCGCTGCTGGCACTACCGCCGCGACGTCGGCCACGACCACGCGCATCCGGGCCTGTGCGGCCGCTGCACGAGCAACCTGTTCGGCAGCGGTGAGCAACGCAGGTTTGCCTGAGCCCGTGCCCAAGCATTGACAAGCCGCCGTCCGCATCCGGTCCGACAGGGCCGGACGCGGGCGGCTCTCCCTCCCTCATCGTCCAAGCCATGGCCACAAAAAAAACCAAACCAAGCTTCACCGCCGTCAAATCCAGCTCTGGCGCCAGCCTCACGCCCTGGCTCGGCATCGCCTTCATCGTGATCCTGCTCGACCAGATCAGCAAGATCACCGTCATCCGCACCTTCGTGCATGGCGAAGAAAAGCCGATCACCAGCTTCTTCAACCTGGTGCTGGCGTATAACGAGGGCGCCGCCTTCAACTTCCTGTCCAACCAGGGCGGCTGGCAGAAGTACCTCTTCGCCGGCATCGCCATCGCCGCCGCCGTATTCATCATCCACCTGCTGCGCAAGCACGCCGGCCAGCGCATGTTCTGCTGGGCCCTGGCCCTGATCATGGGCGGCGCGCTGGGCAACCTGATCGACCGCCTGGTCCAGGGCCACGTGATCGACTTCCTCGATTTCCACCTGTCCGGCGTCGGCCACTTCCCGGCCTTTAACATCGCCGACAGCGCGATCACCATCGGTGCGGTCCTGTTCATCTTCGACGAACTGCGCCGGGTGAACAAGCACTAAGGAGCTTCACCATGAGCATGGACCTGAAGGGCAAGAAGATCGTCCTCGGCCTGTCCGGCGGCGTGGCCTGCTACAAGGCCGCGGAGCTGTGCCGCGCCCTGACCAAGGAGGGCGCCGGCGTGCAGGTCGTGATGACCGACGCCGCCACCCACTTCATCGGTCCGGTGACGATGCAGGCCCTGTCCGGCCGCACCGTCTACACCGACCAGTGGGATGGCCGCATCCCCAACAACATGGCCCACATCGACCTCACGCGCGACGCCGATGCGATCCTGGTCGCGCCCTGCTCGGCCGACTTCCTGTTCAAGCTGGCCCACGGCGCCACCGACGACCTGCTGTCGACCCTGTGCCTGGCGCGCCCGCACCAGGTGCCGCTGCTGGTGGCGCCGGCCATGAACGTCGAGATGTGGGAAAAGCCGGCGACCCAGCGCAACGTCGCCCAGCTGCGCGAGGACGGCGTACAGATCTTCGGTCCGGCCGCCGGCTCCCAGGCCTGCGGCGAGACCGGCATGGGCCGCATGCTGGAACCGCACGAGCTGCTGGAAGAGCTGGTGGCCTCGTTCCAGCCCAAGGTCCTGGCGGGCAAGCGCGTCCTGATCACGGCCGGTCCGACCTACGAGGCGATCGACCCGGTGCGCGGCATCACCAATCTCTCGTCCGGCAAGATGGGCTATGCGGTGGCGCGCGCCGCGCGCGAAGCCGGCGCCGAAGTGACCCTGGTATCGGGCCCGACCGCGCTCGACACGCCGCACGGCGTGCGCCGCATCGACGTGCAGAGCGCCCGGCAGATGCTGGACGCCGTCATGGCGGGCATCGCCGGCCAGCACATCTTCGTCGGCGTGGCGGCGGTGGCCGACTGGCGCGTCGAGAATGCCAGCGCGCAGAAGATCAAGAAGGACGGCAGCGGCACGCCGCAGCTGCAGTTCGCGCAGAATCCGGACATCCTCGCGACCGTCGCCGCCACCACCTCGCTGAGCGGCTGGCCCTACTGCGTCGGCTTTGCCGCCGAGTCGGAAAACCTGATCGAATACGGCGCCGCCAAGCGCGAGAAGAAAGGCATCCCTTTGTTGGTCGGCAATATCGGCCACCATACCTTCGGGCAGGATGAGAATTCGATCGTCCTGTTCGACGACAGCGGCCACACCGTGCTGCCACAGGCGGGCAAGCTGCAGCTGGCGCGCCAGCTGGTCTCGGAAATCGCCAAGCGCCTCGAACAGCGCTCGCTGCTTACCTGATCCATCCATCAACGCTTCACGCTTCACGCCTCACTCTCCATGAAACAGATCGACCTCAAGATTCTCGACCCGCGCATGAAGGACTTCCTGCCCGCCTACGCCACCGGCGGCAGCGCGGGCCTGGACTTGCGCGCCTGCATCGATGCGCCGCTTGTGCTCGAACCGGGCCAGACGGTGCTGGTGCCGACCGGCCTCGCCATCCACATCGCCGACCCCGGCCATGCGGCGATGATCCTGCCGCGCAGTGGGCTCGGCCATAAGAACGGCATCGTTCTCGGCAATCTGGTAGGCTTGATCGACTCCGATTACCAGGGCCAGCTGATGGTGTCGACCTGGAACCGGGGCCAGTCCACGTTCACGCTGCAGCCGATGGACAGGCTTGCGCAGCTGGTCGTGGTTCCCGTCGTTCAGGTTGGTTTCAACGTCGTGGAGGAGTTCGCATCGAGCGACCGGGGCGCCGGAGGATTCGGCAGCACCGGCAAACAATAAACCAGACATGAGGAGCACATGAGCGCCAATCGCTTCGCGGCTGCATTTGCCACATTCATCGCCCTGCTGTTGACCGGCTGCGCCACCCAGGCGCCGCAGCAACCAGGAACGGTACCGCGCGTCGTCGAACGCACGCCCGAGGCGCCCGCCCTCAGCCCGCAGATGGCCGCCGCCGCCGACACCCTGACCAGGATGGCGGATCAGCAGAACCGCCTGTACAAGGTAGCCGCTCCCCTCCTCATCCAGAACGCCGAACTGTGCAAGGGCCAGGCCCGCAACCTGCTCGGCTTCACCGCCAAGAACCGCTGGTCCTACCCGGGCGACTACAACGAGGCCGCGCATGTCGCCTTCGGCATGGACGAACGGCTGCAGGTGACCAGCGTGCTGGCCGGCAGCGGCGCCGCCAAGGCCGGCCTGCAGACCGGCGACGTCCTGCTCGCCGCCGGCGGCAAGCCGCTGCCCACCGGCCAGCATGCGCTGAGCCAGGCCGGCGGCATCTTCGGCAAGATCATCGCCTCCCAGGCGACGCTGCCGATGACGGTGGAACGCCACGACAGCGAGCGCCAGCTCTCGATTCCGGTCACGCGCGCCTGCGCCTTCGCGATCGAACTGGGCAACGCCGACAACGTCAACGCCTATGCCGACGGCTCGCGCGTGCTGGTCACCCGCGGCATGATCAACTTCACCCGCAACGACGAGGAACTGGCCTACGTGCTGGCCAAGACCATGGCCCACAACATGCTCGGCCACGCCGCGGCCCAGCGCAACGTGTCGACCATCGGCAGCATCATCGACAACCTCAAGAGCGTCACGCCGGATACCTCGATGCTGATCGGCAGCGGCGGCATCAAGGCCATGCCGCCCGAAATGGACGCCGCCGCCGACCGTCTCAGCCTCTACCTGGCCGCGCGCGCCGGCTACGGCATCGACAACGCCGACAACTTCTGGAAGCGCCTGACCGAAACCCATCCGGCCACGGTACTGAACGGCTACAGCGCCAACCACCCGGCCATCGCGGCACGCCTGGCGGCGATCGAGAAGGCGCAGGCGGAGATCAAGAGCAAGAAGGCGGCCAGGAAGGCGTTGGTGCCGTAAGCCTGTAAGCGTCGTCCCTCGCAATGAATCAACGTCGCCCCCGCGAAGGCAGGGACGACGGGTGGTGTAAATTTTTTGTATCATTGCCAGTTCCCCGCCGCACTCTCCAATTCGGCAGCAAGAAACGGAGAGTCCGCGGCGCCGCATCGGGCCATCATGCCTGACGCTTCACACGGAATAAGGCAATGAACACCGTCAACCTGCTGCGCCTCATCTCCCTTGCCGCCATCTGGGGCGGATCCTTCCTCTTCATGCGCATCAGCGCTCCCGTGCTGGGGCCGGCGGTGCTGATCGAATTCCGCGTGCTGTTCGCCGCCCTGTTCCTGGCCGTGGTCGGCTTCGTGCTGAAGAAGCGCCTCGACCTGCGCGCCAACTGGAAGCATTTCTTCATCCTCGGCTTCTTCAATTCCGCCCTGCCCTTCCTGCTGTTCGCCTTCGGCGCACGCACCCTGTCGGCCTCGGTGCTGTCGGTGCTGAACGCCACCGCGCCGATGTGGGGCGCCATCGTCGGCGCGGTCTGGACCCGCCATGCCATCGGCCTGCGCACCGCCATCGGACTGCTGCTGGGAACGGCGGGCGTGGCCCTGCTGGTCGGCTTCGATCACGTCTCCAGCAAGCCGGGTGCCGGGCTGGCCGTGGCCGCCGCCCTCGTCGCCGCGCTGAGCTACGGCATCGCCAGCCAGTATGCGCGCTCGGCGAAGAGCGTCGAGCCCTTCGCCAACGCCCACGGCACCATGTGGACCTCGAGCCTGATGGTGCTGCCGGCCCTGCCCTTCTTCCCGATGACGGGTGCGCCGACACCCGGCATCGTCGGCGCCGTCGTGGCGCTGGGCGTGCTGTGCAGCGGCATCGCCTACATCCTCTACTTCCGCCTGATCGAGGAAGTCGGCACGACCTCGGCCCTGACGGTCACCTTCCTGAACCCGGTATTCGGCATCCTGTGGGGCGCCCTCTTCCTCGGCGAGACCATCGGCTGGTACACCATCGCCGGCTCCGCCATCGTGCTGGTCGGCACCGCCCTGGTGACGGGCTTCGTGCCGCGCTTCAACCGCGGCGCGGACCGGCGTTCCGCTGCGCCGGCGGCAGGTAAGTGAGCGGCTGCATGAGTCGCTTCGAACTTGCCGTCGAGCTGCCGCCGGACTACCGCCGGCGGGACGTCTTCACCTTTCACGGCCGCGACGCCGAAGGCCTGGCCGAGCGCATCGACGCCCACACCATCCGCAAGGGCGTGATGGTCGACGGCGTGCCGGCGGTGCTCGGGATCGACCTGGGCGCGCAGCCGGACCGCGCCCTGTGCACGGTCGACATCGATGCCGCGCACTTGCCGGCCCAGGTCGAGGGCATGCTGCTCAACGTGCTGGGCCTGCGCATCGATCCGGCTCCCTTCGAGGCCCAGGTCGCGGACGATCCCCTGTTCGCGCCGCTGGTGGCGCGCGCGCACGGACTGCGGGTGATCCAGTCGGCCAGCGTCTTCGAAGCCCTGAGCTGGGCCGTCATCGGCCAGCAGATCAACCTGGCCTTCGCGATCTCCCTGCGCCGCACCTTCATCTCGCTGGCCGGCCGCGCGCACCCGAACGGCCTGTGGTGCTATCCTGACGCGGAGGATGCGGCCCGCCTCGAGCTCGAGCAGCTCACCAGCCGCAAGTTCTCGCGCGCCAAGGCCGAGACCCTGCTGCGGCTGGCGCGCCTGCTGGCAGACGGCTCGCTTCCCCTGGACCGCGATGCCGACCTGCATGAGGTCGGCGAGCGCCTGCTGGCGGTGAAGGGCATCGGTCCCTGGACCGTGAATTACGGCCTGCTGCGCGGCTACGGCTTTGCCGATTGCTCGCTCGAAGGCGACGTTGCCGTGCGGACCGCCATCGGCCGCCTGCTCGGCACCGCGGAACGCCCGAACCTGGCGGAAGCCGCGGCCTTTCTCGCCAACTACCGCCCTCATCGCACCATGGCCGCCGCCCACCTGTGGGCGAGCCTGAGCTAACACAAGGCGGCGGCATCCCGCCTGGTGAGACTGATGAGGTCGTCAGCTAGGGGAGTCGGGAATGAGAGCACGAGCATGCATCTGCGCACTACTGCTGGCCTGGGCCGGCAGCGCCAACGCCGGCGATGAGGCGATCGACAGCGGCACCTATCTTTCGGTGCAGCACGGCGGCGGACGCATCGAGGGCGGCCGGGCCGCCGGCAACCGCTGGATGCGCAGCCGCGCCGGCGAACTGCGCATCGGCCGGCCGCTGAACGGGGCGGCCGACAGCCGCATCGACGTCGTCTACTACAACGAAGGCCATCCCGACAACAACCACCGCGACGGCTTCGCCCTGCAATGGGCCGGCGTCCGGCAGCTCGACGACCGCTTCTCCACCGAACTCGGCATCGGTCCCTACCTGAGCATGAACACGACCTTCCTCGACGGCCGCCAGCTCGACGATACGCGCTGGGGCCTGTTGCTCAGCGCGGCGCTGCGCATGCGGCTGTTTTCCGCGCCGGAGGGAACGTATCTGCGCCTGGGTTTCAACCACGCCCAGATGCCGGGCGTGCACCGCTCGGATGCCCTGATGCTCGGTCTCGCCCGCCAGTTCGGAGCGGTCGGGCAGGGGCCGATCGCCGACACCTCCACCCCGCTCTGGCTCGGCGTGGCGGGCGGCGCCGCGGTCACCAGCATGCCCGGCACCGCCACCGGCCGCGTCACCGTGCTCGATGCCGGCCGCGACCTCGACCACGGCGCCGTGCACTGGGCGTGGTCGGCGCGGATCCTGTTCGAAGGCAGCGACGGCAGCCGCGTCGACCGGCGCGGCCTGGCGGCCCAGTTCCGCTACGTGCAGGAAGTCACGCCGGGCTTCTCGATGAGCGCCGGGATCGGTCCGTATTTCGCCAGGAACCGGCGCGAGAGCGTCCAGGCCGACACCGACGCCCCGGTGCGCGGCAACCTCCTGATCAGCCTGGAGGCCGAGCGCGCCCTGTCGCCCGACATCCGGGTTTTCTTCGACTTCGGCCGTGTAAAAACCTTCGTCCGGATGGATGACCGCGATCTGTTTCTGGTAGGGATACGCAAGCGGTATTAGAATTGTTTCATGAACATTAAACCGACCTTCTCCTTTTCCCTGCTCGCCATGCTGCTGGCATGCGCCAGCCCTGCCCGGGCCCAGACCGACGTCACCGATGCCCCGGACGACCACGGCGCCTACCTGTCGGCGATATTCGGCAATGGCCGCATCCATGGCGGCAATGCCGAGGGTAACGTCTGGATGCGCGGACGCACCTTCGAGGTCCGCGCTGGTCGCCAGCAGCGCACCCTGTTCGGCTCGCCCCTGCCTGACAGCCTCAGCGAACGGATCGACTTCGTCCATTACAACGAAGGCCATCCGGACAACAACCACCGCGACGGGTTCGCCGTGCAATGGCTGGTGGTGCGCCAGCTCGGCACGGGCAGTGCCGTCGAGCTGGGCATCGGGCCCTACCTGAGCATGAACACGACCGTCATCGACGGCCGCCAGATCGACGACGCCAACGTCGGCGCGCTGGTCAGCGTGGGCCTGCGGCTGCCACTGAACTTCATGCCGCAAGGCACCCACCTGCGCATCGGCTACAACCACGTCCAGATGCGCAATGTGCACCGCTCCGATGCGCTGATGATCGGCATCGGCCGCCAGTTCGGCCGCTCGGAAGCCGATCCCGAAACCGATCCCGCCGACGGCCAGACCTGGTTCGGCATCTCGGGCGGCAACTCGATCACCAATATGTCCGGCACCGACGCCGCCCTGGCCGCCGTGCTGGAAGCGCGCCGCTACCTGGGCGAGCGCATGGAGCACTGGGCCGTGTCCGGCAAATTCCTGTTCGAAGGCGACGACGGCGCACGGGTCGACCGCCGCGGCCTGGCCGCCCAGCTGTTCTACGTGCAGCGGGTCACGCCGCGCTTCGCGATCAGCGCCGGACTCGGCCCATATATTGCCCGCAACCGTCGCGACGACAACATCACCCACGGCAACCTGCTGATCACCTTCCAGGCCGAGCACGCCGTGACGCGCCATGCGCGCGTGTTCGCGAACTTCAACCGGGTCAAGACCTTCCGCCAGACCGACGACCGCGACCTGTTCCAGGTGGGATTCCTCAAGGATTTCTAGGCTAGCTCCAGCGCGGCAGGCCCTCGAACTGCTGGGCGCCCTCGCCGGCGAAGCGGATCAGTTCGGACAAGGGCACGGTGGCCAGGTTGTCGCGCCCGTAATGGCCGCCCAGCGCGCTCGGGATCCTGAGGCAGTACTTGCGGCCGGCGCTGAGCGGACCCAGCGCGGATTCGGCCAGCCGCACCTGCTCGGGCATGTACCAGTCGTTCAGGAATTCCTGGTTATAGGACAGGGCATTGAGGGCGGCGCGGTCTTCGGCCACCGGTTCGCAGCACAGGTCCTGCGGCGACAGGCGCCAGTAGCGGCCCTCCTCGTCGCGGATGATCAGGTTGCCGAAGGCATTCTCCCCCAGCACTTCGACGGCATTCAGGCCGGTCCAGCCCCAGGCTTCGTTAATCTCGTCCACAGTTATCATCGAAAGACTCCGCATTCAGCCGACATGTCTTCGACCGGACTGGTCCGCGGGGGTTGCGGCAAAGGAGATGGGGATTGAGGCGCTTCAGGCGCTGCCGGGGCCGGCAGTGAAAATGAAAAGGCCGCTGATCCTGAACAGGATCAACGGCCTTGGAATCTGGTTGCGGGGACAGGATTTGAACCTGTGACCTTCGGGTTATGAGCCCGACGAGCTGCCAGACTGCTCCACCCCGCGTCTGATGGTTCGTATTATACGCAGCTCCGGCCATTTGCGCAATGCCGGTCCGGTTTTCCCGGCCCGAAGCAGCATGCGCTGCCTGCACGGCGGCCTGGATGCGCGTACGGATTGCGGCACAGCCGGTCCGATACGGTGGTAAAGTAAGGGCAACGTTACTACCTACTTTTTCCATGAAATTCTGCTCCGAGTGCGCCCATCCGGTGACGGTGGCCATCCCCGAAGGCGACAACCGTCCGCGCTACGTGTGCACCCAATGCGGCACCATTCATTACCAGAACCCGAAGATGGTGATCGGCTCGATTCCTGTCTGGGAAAAGGACGGCGAACTCAAGGTACTGCTGTGCAAGCGCGCGATCGAGCCGCGCTACGGCTACTGGACGCTGCCGGCCGGCTTCATGGAAAACGAAGAGACCACCGGCCAGGCCGCGGTGCGCGAAACCGAGGAGGAAGCCGGCGCCAACGTCGAACTCGGCGACCTGTTCACCCTGCTCAACGTCGCCCATGTGCACCAGGTCCACATGTTCTACCTGGCGCGCCTGCTCGACCTGGATTTCGCGCCCGGCGTCGAGAGCCTGGACGTGCAGCTGTACGCCGAACACGAGATCCCCTGGGACGACCTGGCCTTCCCGACCATCCGCACCACGCTGGAGCTGTTCTTCGCCGACCGCCGCAAGGTCGTGGAAGGCGGCAGCTACGGCTTCCACAGCCGCGACATCACGCGGCCGATGCGGGGCCCCGTCGAACCCGATTGACCGATCGCGCACCATGATTCCCTGGCTCGAGGCAAGTACGCCGTTCCCCGACGTATCCGAAGCGTTGACCACCGACGCGCCCGGCCTGCTGGCGGCCGGCGCCGACCTCTCGCCCCAGCGCCTGCTGCAGGCCTACCGCAACGGCATCTTCCCCTGGTTCTCGGAAGGCCAGCCCATCCTGTGGTGGAGCACCGATCCGCGCATGGTGCTGTACACCGACCACTTCAAGATTTCCGACAGCCTCAAGAAGACCCTGCGCAAGGTCGAACGTTCGCGCTGCGAGGACGGTCCCTGGGTGGTGCGCTTCGACAGCGCCTTCGAATCCGTGATGCGCGCCTGCGCCGCGCCGCGCAAGGACGGGCCCGGCACCTGGATCTCCGACGACATCATCGCCGGCTACACCGGCCTTCACCGGATGGGCTATGCGCACTCGGCGGAAGTGTGGCTTGACGGCGAACTTGTCGGCGGCGCCTATGGCGTCTGCATCGGCCGCATGTTCTATGGCGAGTCGATGTTCGCACGCGTGTCCGACGCCTCCAAGGTGGCGCTGGCCTACCTGGTCGCCTTCCTGCGCAGCCATGGCGTACGCATGCTCGACTGCCAGCAGGAGACCGGCCACCTGGCCTCGCTCGGCGCCTTCCCGATTCCGCGCAAGGTCTTCCTCGACCACCTGCGGCAGGCGATCGCCGAGCCCCCCATCGAAAGGTGGGAAGTTACGTCACCGTTGACCACCTAACGGTGCGCCGCGCCGTCTTTGGCTACAATGGGTCAAACGTCGTCTCGAGAGCATTGCATGACGCACTTAAATGACTTGCCCTTCTCCACGCTGCAGTTCTATACCACGGCGCCCTATCCGTGCAGCTACCTCGACGCGCGCCAGGCGCGCTCGCAGGTCGCCACGCCTTCGCACCTGATCAACGCGGACGTGTATTCGGAACTGGTGCGCAACGGTTTCCGCCGCAGCGGGATCTTTACCTACCGGCCCTACTGCGACGGCTGCCGCGCCTGCATTCCCGTGCGCGTGGCCGTCGACGACTTCACTCCCAACCGCAGCCAGCGCCGCGCCTGGAAGCGTCACGCGGACCTGTCCGCGATGGTGGCCAACCTGTCGTTCTCGGACGAGCACTATGCGCTCTACCTGCGCTACCAGACCACCCGCCACGTCGGCGGCGGCATGGACCAGGACAGCCGCGACCAGTATGCCCAGTTCCTGCTGCAGAGCCGTGTGAATACGCGCCTGGTGGAGTTCCGCGAGCCGGACGGCACGCTGCGGATGGTGTCGATCATCGACGTGCTGTCCGACGGCCTGTCCTCGGTCTACACCTTCTTCGATCCCGACGTCGAGGGCGCTTCCTTCGGCACCTTCAACGTGATGTGGCAGATCGAACAGGCGCGCGAGCTGGGCCTGCCCTACGTCTACCTGGGCTACTGGATCGAACAGAGTCCCAAGATGGCGTACAAGATCAATTTCCGGCCGCTGGAGGCACGCATCGACGGCGTGTGGGGCGTGCTCGAACGTTGACCCCGGGTGGGTGCTCCACACCCACCCGTACAAGGTAGAATGTCGGCAACTCACTTTTAGCCAGCCATGTCCGACAAACTCTTGTACGCCCTTGCCCGCCCGCTGCTGTTTTCCCTCGATCCCGAAACGGCTCACAACCTGACGCTGCCCGCCTTGCGCCGCGCGAACGCGCTCGGCCTGACCGGCCTGGTCAGGAAACCCAAGCCCGACCCGCGCACCGTGATGGGCATCACCTTCCCGAACCCGGTCGGCCTGGCCGCCGGGCTCGACAAGGACGGCGCCTATATCGACGGCCTGGCGGCCCTGGGCTTCGGCTCGATCGAAGTCGGCACCGTGACGCCGCGCCCGCAGGCCGGCAATCCGAAGCCGCGCATCTTCCGCCTGCCCGCCGCGCGCGGCATCATCAACCGCATGGGCTTCAACAACGGCGGCGTCGACGCCTTCGTCGCCAACGTGCGCGCCTCGCGCTTCTACCTGGAACAGCAAGGCGTGCTCGGCCTGAACATCGGCAAGAACGCCGACACCCCGATCGAACGCGCCGCCGAGGACTACCTGCACTGCCTGCGCAAGGTCTACCCTTACGCCAGCTACGTGACGGTGAACATCTCCTCGCCGAACACCAAGAACCTGCGCCAGCTGCAAGGCGCCTCCGAACTCGACGCCCTGCTGGGCCAGCTCAAGGGCGAGCAGTCGCGCCTGGCCGACGAGCACGGCCGCTACGTGCCGCTGGCCCTGAAGATCGCCCCCGACGTCGACGCCGACCAGATCCGCGACATCGGCGCGGCCCTGCTGCGCCACGGCATCGACGGCGTGATCGCCACCAACACCACGCTCGGCCGCCGCGACGTCGAGAACCTCCGCCACGCCAACCAGCAGGGCGGCCTGTCCGGCGCGCCGGTATTTGACCTGTCGAACATCGTGATCCGCGCGCTCAAGAAGGAAGTCGGCGATGCGGTCCCGATCATCGGCGTCGGCGGCATCCTGAGCGGCAGCGACGCCAAGGCCAAGATCGCGGCCGGCGCCCAGCTGGTGCAGCTGTACAGCGGGCTGATCTACCGTGGGCCGGGGCTGGTGAAGGAGTGCGCGGACGCGCTGCGCACGTCCTAAGCGTCACCCCCGCGCCACCTCCGTCATCCCCGCGCCACCTCCGTCGTCCCCGCGCCACCTCCGTCGTCCCCGCGCAGGCGGGGATCCAAGTTTGTGGTGAACCAAAGGAACTTGGGTTCCCGCCTGCGCGGGAACGACGGCAAGCTAACCAACAGGACACTTTCATGAAGACGAACAAACTCGGCCGCACCGACCTCACCGTCTCCCGCGTCTGCCTCGGCACCATGACCTTCGGCGAACAGAACACCGAAGCCGACGCCCACAGCCAGCTCGACTACGCACTCGAACGCGGGATCAACTTCATCGACACCGCCGAGATGTACCCGGTACCGCCCAGCGCAGGCACCCAGGGCGCGACCGAACGCTTCATCGGCAGCTGGCTCAGGAAATCCGGCAAGCGCGGCCAGGTGGTGCTGGCCACCAAGGCCGCCGGCCCGAACGCGAACCAGACCTGGATCCGCGGTGGCCGCCACAACCTGGATGCGAAGAACATCCGCGCCGCCGTCGACGAGAGCCTGAAGCGCCTGCAGACCGACTACATCGATCTCTACCAGCTGCACTGGCCGAGCCGCAACGTGCCGATCTTCGGCGCCAACCAGTTCGAGCCGAAGAAGGAGCGCACCAGCGTGCCGATCGAAGATACGCTGGCCGTGCTGGGCGAACTCATCAAGGAAGGCAAGATCCGCCACATCGGCGTGTCGAACGAGAGCCCGTGGGGCGTGTGCGAGTACATCAAGCAGGCCGAGATGAAGGGCCTGCCGCGCATCGCCACCATCCAGAACCTGTACAACCTGACCGCGCGCGCTTTCGAGACCACGCTGCTGGACGAAGTCTGCTACCGCGAAGAGGTGAGCCTGCTGGCCTACAGCCCCCTCGCCTTCGGCCAGTTGAGCGCCAAGTACGTCGACAACCCACAGGCACAAGGCCGCCTCACGATCTACCCGCCGACCTGGAGCCCGCGCTACCTGCGTCCGGCCGTGTTCGCGGCGGTGAAGGAGTATGCGGCGCTGGCGCGTGCCAACGGATTGAGCCCTGCGCAGATGTCGCTGGCGTGGTGCTATTCGCGCTGGTTCGTGGGCTCGACCATCATCGGGGCGACCACGCTGGCGCAACTGAAGGAGAACATCGATGCGGAGAGTACCGTCTTACCGGTCGAGGTGATGAAGGCGATTGATGAGATCCACTCCCGCTATACCAACCCGGGCCAGTAAGAGCTAATCCGCCACCACCGGATGCAGCGCCCGCTCGATATCCGCCCGCGTAAACCCCTGGGCAAACCGCTCGATGAAGTCATACGCATACGCCCGCAGGTAAGCCCCCTTCCGCACCGCCAGCCGGGTCACATTCGGCGCAAACAGGTGCGAGGACTCGATCGCCCGCAGCCCACGGTCACGTCCGTGGTCGAAGGCCATCGAGGCGACGATACCGACCCCCATCCCCAGCGACACGTACTGCTTGATCACGTCCGAATCCATGGCGGTGAGGACGATGTCCGGACTCACGCCGGCGGCCGCGAAGGCGGCGTCGATGTGGCCGCGGCCGGTGAAGCCGACGTCGTAGGTAATCAGCGGGAACTCGGCCAGGTCGGCCAGCTTGATCGGACTGCGGCTCAGCAGCGGGTGGCCGTCGGGTACCACCACCAGGTGGCTCCAGCGGTAGCAGGGGAAGGAGACCAGGTCTGGGAAGGTCGACAGGCCCTCGGTGGCGATGCCGATGTCGGCGCGGCCCGAGAGCACCCATTCGGCGATATGGTCCGGCGCGCTCTGCTGCAGGGCGATGCGCACGCCGGGGAAGCTGGTGCGGAAGGCCTGCACCACCTGCGGCAGCGCATAGCGGGCCTGGGTGTGGGTGACGGCGACGGTGAGGGTGCCGCTGTCCTGGGCCGCGTACTCGCTGCTGGCCTGCTGCAGGTTCTCGGCCTCGACCAGCAGGCGCTCGATGATCTTGAGGATGCCCTTGCCGGGATCCGTCATGCCGGTCAGGCGCTTGCCGTTGCGCTCGAAGATGACCACGCCCAGCTCATCCTCGAGCTCGCGGATCTGGCGCGACACCCCGGGCTGCGAGGTGAACAGGGCATTCGCCACATCGGTCAGGTTGAAATTGCGGCGCGCCGCCTCGCGCACCGAACGCAGCTGCTGAAAGTTCATATTCCCTCACCCTGATCAACGAAAACGTGCATGCGGCGCGGCTTCACCAGCAGGGTCTCGCCGTCGCGCAGATTGAGCGCGCGGAACTGCTCATTCGGTATCACCGCTTCGATCAATTGCGCATTGTCGGCGCGCTCCAGGTCGAGCTGGGCCAGCGGGCCGATCGCATGCGCGCGGCGCAGCTTGACCGGCACGCCCTCGCCGCCCGGCACGAAGCGTTCGACCTCGAGGTCGTGCGGACGCACATAGGCGATGCCCTCGCCGTTCTGCACGCCGGCATACTGGGGCGCATGGAATTTCGCATCGCCGCTGGCCAGCACGCCGTCGTTGACGCGGCCGTGGAAGAGGTTGACGTTGCCCAGGAAGCCATAGACGAAAGGCGACGCCGGCTGGTTGTAGACGGCGTCCGGTGTGCCGAGCTGCTCGACGCGGCCCTTGTTCATCAGGACCACCTGGTCGGCCACTTCCAGCGCTTCCTCCTGGTCGTGGGTGACGAAGATCGAGGTCACGTGCAGCTCGTCGTGCAGCTGGCGCAGCCAGCGGCGCAGTTCCTTGCGCACCTTGGCGTCGAGTGCGCCGAAGGGTTCATCGAGCAGCAGCACGCGCGGCTCCACGGCAAGGGCGCGGGCCAGGGCGATGCGCTGGCGCTGGCCGCCGGACAGCTGGGGCGGATAGCGGTCGGCGATCCAGTCGAGCTGCACCAGTTCGAGCAGCTTTTTCACTTTCTCGCGGATCTGGTCCTCGGACGGACGTTCCTTGCGCGGCTTGACCCGCAGGCCGAACGCGACGTTCTCGAACACCGTCATGTGCTTGAACAGCGCATAGTGCTGGAACACGAAGCCGACCTGGCGCTCGCGCACGTCGCTGGCGGAGGCATCGGCGCCGTCCAGCAGCACGCGGCCGGCGTCCGGAAACTCGAGGCCGGCGATGATGCGCAACAGCGTGGTCTTGCCGCAGCCGGAAGGCCCGAGCAGCGCGGTCAGCTCGCCGTCCGCGAACTGCAGCGAGACGTCATCCAGGGCCGTGAACTGGCCGAACTGCTTGCGGATGTGTTGGACTTCGATCGTCATGCTCCGTGCTCCGTCGTGTTGGCTCGAATTGCGGTCTTCTTCGCCTGGTGCAACCGCCATTCGATAAAGGATTTCACCGCCAGCGTGACCAGGGCCAGCAGGGCCAGCAGCGAGGCGATCGCGAACGCCGCCGTGAAGTTGTATTCGTTGTAGAGGATCTCGACCTGCAGCGGCATGGTGTTGGTCTCGCCGCGGATGTGGCCCGACACCACGGACACGGCGCCGAACTCGCCCATCGCGCGGGCATTACACAAGATCACGCCGTACAGCAGGCCCCACTTGATGTTGGGGAGGGTCACGCGCAAGAAGGTCGCCCAGCCGGATGCGCCCAGCACCAGCGCGGCTTCCTCTTCCTCGCTGCCCTGGGCCTGCATCAGCGGGATCAGCTCGCGCGCCACGAAGGGGAAGGTAATGAAGACGGTCGCCAGCACGATGCCCGGCACCGCGAACAGGATCTTGATGTCGTGGTCCATCAGCCAGGGGCCGAACCAGCCCTGGGAGCCGAACATCAGCACGTAGATCAGGCCGGCGATCACGGGCGACACCGAGAACGGCAGGTCGATCAAGGTCAGCAGGATGCTCTTGCCGCGGAAGTCGAACTTGGCGATCGCCCAGGCGGCGGCGACGCCGAACACCAGGTTCAGCGGCACCGAAATGACGGCCGCGATCAGGGTCAGCTTGATGGCCGCCAGCGCGTCCGGATCGAGGATCGCTTCCTTGTAGGTGGACCAGCCGTTCTTCAGCGCTTCGGCGAACACGGCCACCAGCGGCACGAACAGGAACAGGGTCAGGAACAGCAGCGCCACCGTGATCAAGGCGTAGCGCACCCAGCCCGGTTCGAGGGTATTGGTGGCCTTGCGTGGCGCCTGTGCGACGGCCGTGTCGGCCGGTTTGATGTCGTCGAGGACTGCGCTCATTTACTTGCCCGCCCGTTTGCGTGTCCAGGCCTGCAGCAGGTTGATGGCCAGCAGGAGGAGGAAGGAAGCGACCAGCATGACCACGGCGATCGCGGTGGCGCCCGTGTAGTCGTACTGCTCCAGCTTGGTGATGATGAACAGCGGCGTGATCTCCGAGACCATCGGCATGTTGCCGGCGATGAAGACGACCGAGCCGTACTCGCCGGTGGCGCGTGCGAAGGCCAGCGCGAAGCCGGTCAGCAGTGCCGGCACGATGCCCGGCAGGATCACGCGGGTGAAGGTCTGCCAGGGGCTGGCGCCCAGGCTGGCGGCGGCCTCTTCCAGCTCGCGCTCGGCGTCTTCCAGCACCGGCTGCACGGTGCGCACCACGAAGGGCAGCCCGATGAAGGTCAGCGCCACCACCACGCCCAGCGGGGTGAAGGCGACCTTGATGCCGAGCGGTTCCAGGTATTTGCCGATCCAGCCGTTGCTCGAGTACAGGGCGGTCAGGGTGATGCCGGCCACCGCGGTCGGCAGCGCGAACGGCAGGTCGACCAGGGCGTCGATGAAGCGCTTGCCGGGGAACTGGTAGCGCACCAGCACCCAGGCGACGATGCCGCCGAACACGACGTTGATGGCGGCGCCGATCAGGGCCGCGCCGAAGCTGAGGCGGTAGGAAGCCATCACCCGTTCCGAGGTGACGGCGTTCCAGAACGCGTCCCAGCTCATGGTGAAGGTTTTCAGGAAGATCGCCGACAGCGGGATCAGCACGATCAGCGCCAGGTAGAAGATCGTGAAGCCGAGCGACAGCCCGAAGCCGGGAATCACCCGGTTGGCGCTGCTGCGGCTGGTCACTAGCGTATTCATGGAAGGGCCTTATTACAATTTCTTCTAATAGGGCGCCATAATTGCACGCGAATTACATATTACAAACGAAGCATTTTCTATTTGTATAGAAGATTTCGGTATGAGGCCGCGGCTTCAGTAGATCATTAGTAGATCAGCTTCAGCGCCACCCCGGCCAGGGTCATCGCCAGCAAGACGCGCAGGAAGCCTTCCGGCACCGCCTTCGCGGCCCAGGAACCGAGGGTGATGCCCGGCACCGAGCCGACCAGCAGGGTCACCAGCAGCATCCAGTTGATCGAACCCAGCCACCAGTGGCCGAAGGCGGCGATCGCGGTCAGCGGCACGGCATAGGCGATGTCGGTGCCCGCCACTTCCGCCGGGCTCAGCTTCGGATACAGCATCACCAGCAGGGTGGCGCCGATCGCGCCCGCCCCGATCGAGGACACGGTGACCAGGGTGCCGAGGATGGCGCCGGCGGCGATGGTGGCGGCCGCCAGGCTCCTGCCGTGCAGCTGGCGCCCGGGCTTGGCGTGGACCCAGGCCAGCATGCGGGTGCGGAACAGGATCGCCACCACGGTCAGCAGCACGGAGACGGCGATCGAATAGCGGATCACCTGGCCGATGGCGGCGTTCAGGGGACCGAGATATTGCAGGGCCAGGGTGGCCAGCAGTGCGGCGGGCAGCGCGCCCATGCACAGGCGGCCGACGATGTGCCACTGGACGTTACCGCGCTTGCGGTGGGTGATGGTGCCGGCGCTCTTGGTGAGCGAGGCGAAGGCGAGGTCGGTGCCGACGGCCACCGACGGCGTGACGCCGAACAGCAGCGTCAGCAGCGGCGTCATCAGCGAGCCGCCGCCGACGCCGGTCATTCCGACCAGCAAACCGACGGCGAACCCCGACAGGATATACGTTAAGGACATGCTTTACCCCCAGATTGGCTCCAAGGGTAAGGTGCCTCAACCGTAAAGCAAACAACAGCTTCCTTATTTGCTTATGCGAGCCTTGCTCGTGGGCACGGGGTGCCCACCCTACTGCGGGCGATCGTAGGGTGGGCTCACCGAGCCCACGGGCAGCATTACTTGTTCGGCTGCGGCGTCAGGCGCAGGTAAGGACGCGGCGCCGAATAGCCTTTCGGGTATTTCTGCTTGAGCTGTTCCGGATCCTGGACGGTCAGCGGGATGATGACGTCGTCGCCGTCCTTCCAGTTGCCCGGGGTCGCGACGGTGTAGCCGTCGGTCAGTTGCAGGGCGTCGATCACGCGTAGGACTTCGTCGAAGTTGCGGCCGGTGCTCATCGGGTAGGTGATGATCAGGCGAACTTTCTTGGCTGGGTCGATCACGAACAGCGAGCGCACGGTGGCGGTGGCCGACTGGTTCGGGTGGATCATGTCGTACAACTGCGAGACCGATTTGTCCGCATCGGCGATGATCGGGAAGCCGACCACGGTCTGCTGGGTTTCCTCGATATCCTTGATCCAGGCCTTGTGCTGCTCGGCGGGGTCGACCGACAGGGCGATGGCCTTGACGTTGCGCTTGTCGAATTCCGGCTTGAGTTTTGCGGTCAGGCCCAGTTCGGTCGTGCACACCGGCGTGAAGTCGGCCGGATGCGAGAACAGTACCACCCAGGAATCGCCCGCCCAGTCGTGGAAGCGGATGCGGCCAATGGTGGAGTCCTGCTCGAAATCGGGAGCGGTGTCGCCCAGGCGTAAAGTCATGCTGATCTCCTTCAGGTTAAGGGACTGAAACTGCGGTCAGAAAAAGCGGTTGTACAAGACCACGGCCCAGGTCGCGGCAGCCATCGTGATCGCCAGTGCCACCGCCGCGCTGCCCAGGTCCTTGGCGGCCTTGGACAGCGGATGGCGCTCCAGCGACACACGGTCGACCACCGCCTCGATGGCGGCGTTGATCAGCTCCACCAGCAGCACCAGTCCGAGCACCGCGATCAGGGCCAGCTTCTGGAAGGCGGACACCGGCAGCAACAGCGCGACGATCGCCGCCGGCACCGCCACCATCAGTTCCTGGCGGAAGGCATGCTCGTGCCGCCAGGCCGTCTTGAAGCCTTCGATCGAATAACGGAAAGCACCGGCGATGCGCACCAGTCCGCCCTTGCTCTTGAACTCGCTGCTTGGTTGATCCATGGGTGTCGTGTTTGCTTGCAGGATTGGCATTATGCCCCACTCCGAAACAACGCGTTAAACACAATTTTCACATTATGGTATAAAGTAGAGAAATATACCGCACCGCAGCAAGCTCAACATGAAAATGGAAACTCTCGAACCGGCGAAAACTTCCATCCAGGTGATCGAACGCATGGTCGCCCTGCTCGACGTCCTGGCCAGCTATACGGACCCCGTGAGCCTGAAGGAATTGTCGAAGGTATCCGGTCTGCACCCCTCGACCGCGCACCGCATCCTCAACGACATGGTGGTGACGCGCTTCGTCGACCGCGTCGAACCCGGCACTTACCGCCTCGGCATGCGCCTGCTGGAACTGGGCAATGTGGTGAAGAGCCGGCTGTCGGTGCGCGAAGCGGCGGTCGATCTGATGCGCGCCCTGCACAACAAGACCCGCCAGACGGTCAACCTGTCGGTGCGCCAGGGCGACGAGATCGTCTACATCGACCGCGCCTTCTCCGAGCGCTCCGGCATGCAGGTGGTGCGCGCGATCGGTGGCCGCGGCCCGCTGCACCTGACCTCGACCGGCAAGCTGTTCCTGTCGATCGACGAACCGAAGGCGATCCGCGCCTACGCGACCCGCACCGGCCTCGCCGGCCACAACAAGAATTCGATCACCGACCTCGGCCGCCTGGAACGCGAACTGGCGCTGGTGCGCTCGCGCGGCTATGCGCGCGACAACGAGGAACTGGAACTGGGCGTGCGCTGCATGGCAGCCGGCATCCATGACGACAGCGGCAAGCTGGTGGCGGGCTTGTCGATCTCGGCGCCGGCGGACCGGCTGCAGGACGAGTGGCTGGAAGACCTGGTGAACACGGCGGCGCAGATTTCGGCGACGCTGGGGCATCGGGTTTCATAACGCCGTCGTCCGCGCGACGTTTACACGTTAGCGGTCAAAATTACTGCGCAGTCGTCCCCGGCACCACCGCCGACACCGTCACCGGCACGCCGGCCGCAGCCGACGCCGGAATCGCCGCCGGCTTCAATGCCTCCAGCCATTTGCGCATCCGTCCCGCGTCCGCGGTCCGCGACTGCTTCCCTTTCGAATCCAGGAACACCATGATCACGTTGCGGCCCTGGATCATGGCCTGCATCACCAGGCAGCGCCCCGCTTCGTTGATGAAACCGGTCTTCTGCAGGCCGATGTTCCAGTCCGGCATGGCCACCAGGTGGTTGGTGTTGTGGTACTGCATGCGGCGGCCGCTGGCTTCGACCACGTAGTTCGGATCCGTCGTGTACTGGCGCAGCAGCGGTTCCTGGTGGGCCGTCATGACCAGCTTGGCCAGGTCGCGCGCGCTCGACACGTTCTGGCTCGACAGGCCGCTCGAATCCACATAATGCGTGTCGTTCATGCCGAGTTCTTTCGCCTTGGCATTCATCGCCTGGACGAAGGCATCGATACCGCCCGGATAGTTGCGGCCGAGTGCGGCGGCGGCGCGGTTTTCCGAGCTCATCAGGGCGATGTGCAGCAGGTTGCCGCGCGTCATGCGGGTGCCGACGGGCAGGCGCGAGCTGGTGAACTTGTGCTTGTCGACGTCGGCGTCGGTGATGGTCAGCACCTCGTCCAGGTTTTGCTGGGCCTGAACCACCAGCAGGCCGGTCATCAGCTTGGTGATCGAGGCGATCGGCAGGGCGACGGTGGAATTCTTTTCGAACAGCACTTCCGAGCTGGCCTGGTCCATCACATAGGCGACCGAGGAGCGCAGGTCGAGCGGATCGTGGGTCTTGGCCAGGCCGGCCAGGTCGCCGGCGCTGAGGAAGGCGATCGCCGGCGCGGCGCGGCGCACGCGCTGGTAGACCACCCTGCGCTTGCCGTGCACCATCTCGATCCGGCGCACCATCTGCTCGCGGTTCTCGGCGGCGATGGACTTGGCGAGGTCGGTGCGCTTGGGCGGGTGTTTCACCCGCTTGGCGCTTGCCGTGTGTCCCTGGTGCTTGGTCCTGGCCATGGCCTGGGAGGGTTCAAGCAGGAACATCAACGAAATGGCGGCAGCCAGCGCGAGCTTGAGCATCTGAAAATCCTTGAACGCGAACTGAAGAGCACACAATGCAGTGTAGCGAAACACGAGTTAAGCGCAAGGAATGTAACACCTGCGCTCTCATTTTGCTACAACGCAATGTTTCTCACGTTGCAGAAATCTCTTGATAATTCAACAGCTTGGCGTCCCAGTATAGCGAACAAGCTAGTCGATGAAGCGCACGAAGCTGGACACCGGTTCGCGTTCCGTTACCAGGCTGTTCTCGATCCTGGCGGGATCGGCGAAGCCGAGCGCCATGCCGCAGACCAGCATCTCATTCTCCGGCAAGCCCAGTTGCCCGGCGACGATCCGATGGAACTGGGTAAACGCCGCCTGCGGGCAGGTATCGAGGCCGCGTCCGCGCGCCGCCACCATGATGTTCTGCAGGAACATGCCATAGTCGAGCCAGGAGCCCTGCTCCATCACGCGGTCGATGGTGAACAGCAGGCCGACCGGCGCGTCGAAGAAGCGGTAGTTGCGGCCATGCTGGGCCGCCATCCCGGCCTTGTTCTCGCGCGTCAGGCCCAGCAGGGCATACAGGTCCCAGCCGACCTTGCGGCGCCGGTCGATGAAGGGCGAGACCCATTCGCGCGGATAGTAGGCGTATTCCTCGGTGTGTTCCTTCACCTGCTGCGGGTCGCGGTAGGCTTCCAGGATCGCCTTGCCCAGGCGCTCCTTGGCTTCGCCGGTCAGCACGTAGACTTTCCACGGCTGGGTATTGGTGCCGGACGGTGCGCGCGACGCGACCTCGAGGATGGCCTCGACGTCTTCGCGCGCGACCGGGGTGTCCAGGTAGGCGCGGATCGAGCGGCGCGAGGTGATGGCCGCGTCGACGGCCTGCTGCTGTGGGCTGGTGATCATGGAATCTCCTTGGATTATTTTTTGACGACGAAGGCCACGCCCATCACCGCGACCGCCATGCCCACCAGTCCGAGCGGGCTCAGCGCTTCGCCGAACATCAGCCAGGCCATCACGGCCGTGGTCGGCGGGGTCAGGTAGAGCAGGCTGGTGACCTTGGTGGCGTCGTTGCGGCTGATGAGGCGGAACAAGAGGAAGATGGCGCCGATCGACAACGCGAAGATCGACCACAGCAGCGCGCCGAGGAACTGCGGGGTCCAGTCCACATTGCCGAGCGTGGGGCCGAAACCTTCCAGCGCCAGCGCGGGCGGCAGCAGCAACAGGGCGCTGGCCGTGAACTGGATCAGGGTGCCGGTGCGCAGGTCGAACTGCGGGCAGAAGCGCTTCTGGTACAGGGTGCCGCAGGTGATCGACAGCAGCGCCAGCACGCACAAGCCGATGGCGGCGGGCGCCAGGCCGTTCAGGCTGATCTTGGCGTAGACGACCAGGGCCACGCCGCCCAGGCCGAGCAGCAGGCCCAGCCACTGGCGCGCGCTGACCCGTTCGCCGACCAGGGGCGCGGCGAAGGCGGTCAGGATGGGTTGCAGGCCGACGATCAGGGCCGACAGCCCGGCCGGCATGCCGATCTTGATCGCGCTCCAGACCCCGCCCAGGTAGCCGGCCTGCAGCAGCAGCCCGGCGACGGCCACGTGCAGGATGCGTCCGCGCGGCCACGGCGCCCTGCTCAGCAGCACCAGCGGCAGCAGGACCAGGATCGCGCCCACGCAGCGTACGATCAGGAAAGTCAGCGGCGGCGCATACGGCAGGCCGTACTTGGCGGCGATGAAACCGGTGCTCCAGAGGACGACGAAGAACAGCGGCACCGGCGACAGCCAGGCGGCGTGCGCCGGCGAAGCGGACGGGACCGTTGAAGGCTGGACGGGCGGCGTGGCGGCGGTATCGGAAGAGGTGTCGGGGGTCATCGGATTGCCAGTCTAGCATGCTGTCCGGGTGTCCGCCGGCCGCCCCTTGCCAGCCCGTTTGTTGTATCCGTACAAACGAATTGCCACGCAAACGATTGCACGCGTTGATATAACTCAAAACAAGTGATTTGTATTGTGCGCCGCATCAAAAGTGCTTGACGCATAATCGGAACCCGGTAGAATCTGATTATGTTGCGGCGCACAAAAGAGTTTCAGAACGCTGCCATCACGCATCCGAGCAACATCCGGGTCCAACCAAGTTCATTATTTGTCCAATACTGGAGAACTACATGTTTGCATTCCCCGAGCAGTTTTCGAACGCGACCAAAGCTAATCTGGATTCCCAATTCGCCCTGCTGTCGGCCCTGACCTCCAAGACTTTCGAAGGCATGGAAAAGCTGGTGGACCTGAACATCAACACCGCCAAGTCCGCGCTGGAAAACTCGTCGGCAACCGCCCGCCAGCTGCTGGCCGCCAAGGATCCGCAGGAATTCTTCTCGCTGACCGCCTCCCAGGCCCAGCCGAACGCTGAAAAAGCCCTGTCGTACAGCCGCCAGGTTGCCGCCATCGCCGCCGACACCGGCGCCGAGTTCTCGCGCGCCGCCGAAAGCCAGTTCGCCGAAGTCAACCGCAAGGTGATCTCGCTGGTCGACGAAGTGACCAAGAACGCCCCGGCCGGTTCCGAGACCTATGTGTCGGCGCTGAAAACCGCCATCAGCAACGCCAACGCCGGCTACGAGCAGTTCACCAAGACCACCAAGCAGGCCGCTGAAGCGATCGAGTCGAACCTGAACGCCGCCGTGTCGCAGTTCACTGCTGCCGCCGGCAAGGCCGCCAACGGCGCTGCCAACGCTGCCTGATTAATTTTTGCCGTTTGGCAAAAGAACGGCCCGGACTGCGTGAGCGGTCCGGGCCGTTGTTTTATGGCTGGCTTCAACACGTCGTCCCCGCGAGCTCATCATTCGTCGTTCTCGCGAAGGCGGGAATCCAAGTTCGTGGCCAACCGTTAGCGTTCGCGATATTCACACAAACTTGGATTCCCGCCTGCGCGGGAATGACGGAGCGCCGGATTATTCGCCCAGGTAAGCCGCCTGCACCCGCGGATCATTCAACATATCCGCCGCATTCCCCGTCATCGTAATCGCCCCCGACTCCATCACATAAGCGCGGGTAGCGGCCTGCAGCGCCAGGCGCGCGTTCTGCTCCACCAGCAGGACGGTAATGCCCTGGGAAGACACATCGCGGATCACCTCGAAGATCTTCTCGACCATGATCGGCGACAGGCCCATCGAGGGCTCGTCCAGCAGCAGCAGGGTCGGGTGGCACATCAGGGCGCGCGCCATCGCCAGCATCTGCTGCTCGCCGCCGGAGAGGGTGCCGGCCAGCTGGTTCGCGCGCTCCTTCAGGCGCGGGAATACCGCGTACCACTTGTCGATGTCGGCCTCGATCCCGGCCTTGTCGTTGCGCGTGTAGGCGCCCATCAGCAGGTTTTCGTGGATGCTCATGCGGGTGAACACGCCCCGCCCTTCCGGCACCATCGCCAGCTTGTTCCGCACCAGCTTGAAGGACTTGGCGCTGCCGAGAGGCTGGCCGAGGTAGGACACGCTGCCTTCGACCTTGCAGGCCGGCAGGGTGCCGGTGATGGCTTTCAGGGTGGTGGTCTTGCCCGCGCCATTGGCGCCGATCAGGGTCACCAGCTCGCCGCGGTTGACCTCGAGGTCGATGCCCTTGACGGCCTTGATGCCGCCGTAGGCGACCTTGAGGCCGGCAATTTTAAGGATATTCTCACTCATTAATGACTACTCCCGGTGCCGAGGTAAGCCTCGATCACCGCCTTGTTCTTCTGGATCTCGGCCGGCACGCCTTCCGCGATCAGCTTGCCGTATTCCAGCACCGAGATGCGGTCGCACAGGCCCATCATGAGCTTGACGTCGTGCTCGATCAGCAGGATGGTGACGCCGGCGGCCTGGATCTTCACCAGCAGCTCGCGCAGCGCCAGCTTCTCGGTCGCGTTCATGCCGGCGGCCGGTTCGTCCAGCGCCAGCAGGCGCGGTTCGGTCGCCAGCGCGCGGGCGATCTCGAGGCGGCGCTGGTCGCCGTAGGAAAGATAGCGCGCGGTGCGGTCCGCGAACTGGCCGATGCCGACGAAGTCCAGCAATTCCCGGGCCTTGGCGCGGATCGCCGCTTCCTCCGCACGCGCCGCCTTGTGGCGCAGGATCGCGCCGATCACGCCCTGGCGGGTGCGCACGTGGCGCCCGACCATCACGTTCTCCAGCGCCGTCATCTCGCCGAACAGGCGGATGTTCTGGAAGGTGCGGGCGATGCCGGCCTTCGCCACCTCGTGCGGCGCCGACGGCGAGTAGGGCTTGCCGCCCAGTTCGAAGCTGCCGGTGTCCGGCTGGTAAAGGCCGGTGATCACGTTGAAGAAAGTGGTCTTGCCGGCGCCGTTCGGACCGATCAGGCCATAGATCTGGCCCTGCTCGATGCGGATGCCGACGTCGGTCAGGGCCTGCAGGCCGCCGAAGCGCTTGTTGACGCCGGAAATATTCAGTAGTGCAGTCGTCATGGTCGCGCTCATGCCGCCTCCTCCGCGTGTTCTTTCGCGAGCGCCGCGGCCGGGCGGTCTTCCTTGCGCGGCGACGGCCACAGTCCGGCCGGACGGTAGAGCATGATGACGACCATCGCCAGGCCGTACAGCAGCTGGCGCAGCACTTCCGCCTCAATCAGCACCTTGCCGAACAGGGTGCGCTGGGCCGGCTCGACCACGTGGCGCAGCACTTCCGGCAACGCCGCCAGCAGCACGCCGCCCATCACCACGCCGGGGATGTGGCCGATACCGCCCAGCACCACCATCGCCAGCACGGCGATCGATTCCGTGAAGGAGAAGGATTCCGGCGAAATGAAACCCTGGAAGGCGGCGAACATGGCACCGGCCACGCCGCCGAAGGAGGCGCCCATCGAGAACGCCAGCAGCTTGACGTTACGGGTGTTGATGCCCATCGCCTTGGCGGCGATCTCGTCCTCGCGGATCGCCACCCAGGCGCGGCCCAGGCGCGAATGCTGCAGGCGGCTGGTCATGAAGATGGTGACGATGCACAGCAGCAGGAACAGGAAATAGTAGGCGTTCACCGATGGCATGCCGAAGCTGCCGAAGTACACGGTGGCGCGCGAACCCGCCTCCCCCGCCAGCGACACGCCGAAGATGCGGATCGGATCGATCAGGTTGATGCCCTGCGGGCCGTTGGTGAAATTGATCGGATCGTTCAGGTTGTTCATGAAGATCCGGATGATCTCGCCGAAGCCGAGAGTCACGATGGCGAGATAGTCGCCGCGCAGCTTCAGGGTCGGGGCGCCGAGCAGCGCGCCGAACAGGCCCGCCACGAGCGCCGCCAGCGGCACGATCGCCCACACCGACAGGTGGATGCCCTCCGTGCGGATGCTCTCGCCGAACATCGCCGTCAGCGAATCGCCCAGCGCCGGCGAATAATTCACCACCGATTCCAGCAGCGCGGCGAACTGCGGCGAAGCCATCAGGCCGGTCAGGTAGGCGCCCACCGCGAAGAAGGCGATGTAGCCGAGGTCGAGCAGGCCGGCGAAGCCGACCACGATGTTCAGGCCCAGCGCCAGCATGATGTACAGCAGGGCCATGTCGAGGATGCGCACCCAGGAGTTGCCGAACTGGCTGGCGACGAAGGGGAAGACGAGCATCACCGCCAGCAGGATGGCCATGCTGGCATAGGCCTGGCGCGGCTTGTTGGCGGTGTCGAAGGTCAGGAGAGCCATGTTGTCGTTTCCTTTCCTCAGGCGCGGTCGGCCACGCGTTCGCCCATGATGCCGGACGGGCGTACGGTCAGCACCAGGATCAGCACGATGAAGGCGAAGATGTCCTGGTAGTTACTGCCGAGGAAGCCGCCGGTCAGGTCGCCGATGTAGCCGGCGCCCAGGCTCTCGATGATGCCAAGGACGATCCCGCCGATCATCGCGCCATAAATATTGCCGATGCCGCCCAGCACCGCGGCCGAGAAGGCCTTCATGCCCGGCACCGTGCCCATCGCGAACTGGATCGACGCATAGTTGGCGCCCCACATCACGCCAGCGACCGCGGCCAGGGCGGCGCCGATGGCGAAGGTGGTCACCACCACGCGGTTCGAATCCACGCCCATCAGGCCGGCCACGCGCGGGTTCTCGGCGACGGCGCGCATCGCGCGGCCCATCTTGGTCTTCTCGACCAGGAACACCAGGCCCATCATGGCGCAAGCGGCCAGCACCAGCAGCAGCACCTGGGTCTGCGAGATCACGGCGCCGCCGACCATGATCGGCTCCGACGACAGCAGCTGGGGGAAAGGCAGCGGGCTGCGGCCCCAGATCATCATCGCGATGGTCTGCAGCAGGATCGAGACGCCGATCGCGGTAATCAGGGGCGCCAGGCGCGGCGCATTGCGCAGGCGGCGGTAGGCGATGCGTTCGATCAGCACGTTGACCAGCATCGCCACCGGGATCGCGCCGATGATGGCGATCGCCAGCTGCAGCCCGCCGGCCATGCCGGGGAAGCTGGCATCGAGGAATTTCAGGATGCTCAGGCCGACCATGGCACCGATCATCAGCACGTCGCCGTGGGCAAAGTTAATCAGGTTCAGCACGCCGTACACCATGGTGTAGCCGAGCGCGATCAGCGCATACATGCTGCCCAGCACCAGTCCGTTCAGGATTTGCTGGATAAAAGTTTCCATCGTGGGTTTTCTCTTTCTCTTGTTGCGCCGCGCGGCGGCAGACCACATTTCCGAGCGACATCATCATATTACATCCATGACCCACGCATGAAAAAAATGCCATGCCGCCGTCACAAATTTGCCGTCTGTAGTATGCTCCGCGCCTCGCGACCTCATGCATATTGCATACCGATCCCGGGGCCGCACACTCAATACAACAATCAGCGAGACTTACTTGAAACAAAAATACCTGACCCTGATGGTCGCCGTGGCCCTGGCCGGCGCATCCGCAACCGCCGCCGCTTCCGGCTACCGCTTCGGCTCCCAGAACGTGTCCTCCCAGGGCACCGCGGAAGCCAACGGCGCCGAAGCCGCCGACGCCTCCACCATCTTCGCCAACCCGGCCGGCCTGTCGCGCCTGGAAGGCAGGCAGATCATGGGCGGCGTGACCGCCGTCGTGCCGCACTCGAGCTACCTGGATGCCGGCTCGACCCGCTTCACCCGCACGCCCACCGGCGGCCAGGCGTCGCAGGACGACTACGTGCCGAGCGTGGTCGCCGGCCCCTCGCTGTACTACAGCCAGAAGATCGACAACCAGTGGAGCGCCGGCCTGGGCGTCTTCGTTCCCTACGGCACCAAGCTGGACTACGACAGCAACTGGGCGGGCCGCTATTCGCTCACCAACATCAAGCTGGAATCCGTGAACCTGAACCCGTCGGTCGCGTTCAAGCTCAATGAACAGCACGCCTTCGGTTTCGGCCTCGACATCGAATACATGAAGGCCCGCCTGGGCCAGGCCGTCGACGTGCCGGGCTCCATCCTGGCCGCCCAGGCCGCCGGCACCGGCGCCGCGCTGGCGCGCCAGATCGCGGCGATGGGCGGCAACCCGGCCGCGCTGGCATCGGCCGGCGACGCCCATGCCGGCGTGGAAGGCAAGGACTGGGGCTATGGCTTCAACCTGGGCTACCTGTTCTCGCTGGACCAGAACACCCGCTTCGGCATCGCCTACCGCTCCTCGATCAAGCATGAGCTGAAGGGCGGGGCGGTGTGGGACTTCTCGACCGTGAGCGGCGACAAGGTCGTCAACGGCGTGCTGCAGGCGGCCGCGCGGCGCGCCAACTCGGCCGCCCGCGTCGAGATCCGCACCCCGGAAACCCTGTCGCTGAACGCCTTCCACCAGTTCGACGACAAGTGGGCCGGCATGGCCGACGTCACCTGGACCCGCAACTCGCGCATGCAGAACATCGACATCGAATTCGTCGGCACCGGCGAAGGCGACGAAGTGATCCGCCAGCAGTGGAAGAACACCGTGCGCGTGGCGCTGGGCGCCAACTACAAGCTGAACGAAAACGTCACCCTGCGCGGCGGCATCGCCCATGACGACGCCCCGGTGCGCAGCAACGAACTGCGCCACGCCGCCCTGCCCGACGCCGACCGGATGCAACTGTCCTTCGGCGCCAACTGGAAGCTGGGCCCGGCCTCGTCGCTCGACCTGGCCTACACCTGGCTGGACTTCAAGGATGCGCCAGGCAACTACAGCAATGGCTGCAACCCGGTCGCCACCTCCTGCACCGGCAACGGCGAAACCACGCGCGGCACCTGGAAGACCCATATGCAGCTGATCGGCCTGGCCTACAGCTACAAGTTCTGAGCGGCCGCTGAATGAATGAAGCCGGCGCCTCCTTGCGGGGGCGCCGGCTTTTTTACTTGTGCCGCGAAGGCGTTCGGTTCAGACGTCGCGCAGGGTGATGACGGGCATGGTCAGGGTGCGCTTGTCCTGGAAGAAGGCGATGTCGAACAGCGCCGCCGCGCCCACCACTTCCTTGCCCATCTGGCGCAGCAGGCTGGCCGCCGCCTCGATGGTGCCGCCGGTGGCCAGCACGTCGTCGACGATCAGCACGCGCTCGCCCTTGATGCGGGCCGGCTGGATCTCGATGGTGGCGCTGCCGTACTCGCGCCGGTACTCGATGCTGATCGCTTCTCCCGGCAGCTTGCCGGGCTTGCGCGCCATCGCAAAGCCGATCGCGCGTTTGTAGGCGAGCGCGCCGGCGATCATGAAGCCGCGCGCATCCATCGCGACGATGAAGTCGAAATGCAGCTCGGCGGTGCGCTCGTACAGGGTGTCGATGGCGACCTGCCAGTGCACCGGATTGTCGAAGACGCAGCCGACGTCGATGAAATTGACGCCCGGCTCAGGATAGTCCTTGAAGAACTCCAGCGGAATCGAATCGAAAGCCATCGTCTTTCCGCTCAGGCCGCCGCAGAGGCGTCGGTCGCCGGAGCGCCGGCCGCCGGAGCGCCGGCCGGATCGCCGGTCAGGCCCTTGGGCAGCGGGAAGGTGACGTGCTCTTCCACGCCTTCGAGGGCGCGCACGCTGGCGGCGCCGAGTTCCTTCAGGCGGTCGATCACGGCCTGCACCAGCACTTCCGGGGCCGAGGCGCCGGCGGTCACGCCGATGCGCTTCTTGCCGGCGATCCAGGCCGGATCGATGGCGGCCGCATTGTCGACCATATAGGCCGGGGTGCCCTTCTTCTCGGCCACTTCGCGCAGGCGGTTCGAGTTCGAGCTGTTCGGGCTGCCGACCACGACCACGACCTCGACCTGGGGCGCCAGGAACTTCACGGCTTCCTGGCGGTTGGTGGTGGCGTAGCAGATGTCGCCCTTCTTCGGCTCGATGATGTTCGGGAAACGGTTCTTCAGCGCGGCAATGATCTCGGCGGTGTCGTCGACCGACAGCGTGGTCTGCGACACGTAGGCGAGCAGGTCCGGATTGGCGACCTGCAGCTTCTCGACGTCCTCGACCGTCTCGACCAGGTGCATGCCCTCTTCCGCCTGGCCCATGGTGCCCTCGACTTCCGGGTGGCCGGCGTGGCCGATCATGACGATCTCGGCGCCCTGCTTGCGCATCTTGGCGACTTCGACGTGGACCTTGGTGACCAGCGGACAGGTCGCATCGAACACTTTCAAGCCGCGCGATTCGGCTTCGTCGCGCACCGCCTTCGACACGCCGTGGGCCGAGAACACGAGGGTGTTGCCCGCCGGGACGTCGTCGAGGTCTTCGATGAAGATCGCACCCTTGTTGCGCAGGTCGTTGACGACATAGGCGTTGTGCACGATCTCGTGGCGCACGTAGATGGGCGCGCCGAACTGCTGCAGGGCACGCTCGACGATCTCGATCGCACGGTCGACGCCGGCGCAGAAACCGCGCGGCTGGGCTAACAGGATTTCGTTGTCCATGTCTTAGAGTACGGAAATGAGTTGCACTTCAAACTTCAGCGGCTGGCCGGCCAGCGGGTGGTTGAAGTCGAACAGGGCGTCGTTCTCGCGCACCTGCAGCAGCACGCCGGCGAAGCGGCCGCCGCCCGGCGCCGCGAAATCGACCAGGTCGCCGACCTGGTAATCGGCGTCCGGCACCGAGTTCTCTTCCAGCGTCTTCTTCGACACGGCCTGGATCAGTTCCGGGTTGCGCTCGCCGAAAGCCTCGAGCGCGCTCAGCTCGAAGCTCGTGTGCGTGCCTTCCGCCAGGCCCAGCAGGCGCTGTTCGAGGAAGGGGGCGAGCTGGCCCTGGCCCAGCAACAGGGTGGCCGGCGTGCTGCCGAAGGTTGTGACGATATCAGTACCGTCGGCGGTGGCAAGACGATAATGCAGAGTCAGGTAAGCCGATTCGGTGACGATGGGAGCGTTGGTGGTGGACATTGCGGGATTGTGCGTGTGCGTAACGTGCAAACCGCTATTGTAAGCTAGACCTACCCGTCGCGCCCGCTCCACGCCATTTTTAGACGGGGAAATGCATGGGTATCAATGACTGGTCCGAACAGGAAAGGCCGCGCGAGCGCCTGGTGCGCGAAGGGGCGCAGGCGCTGTCGAATTCCGAGCTGCTGGCCCTGATGCTGCGGGTGGGCGTGCGCGGCAAGAGCGCGGTCGAGCTGGGGCGCGACATGCTGCAGCACTTCGGCTCCCTGCACGGCCTGTTCGGCGCGACCCTGGCCGATTTTTCCGAAGTGCACGGACTCGGCATGGCCAAGTATGCGCAGATGCAGGCCGTGATGGAACTGGCCCGGCGCGCGATCRCCGAGCAGTTGCAGGCCGGCGACCTGCTGTCCTCGCCGGAAGCGGTCAAGCGCTACCTGCGCATCAAACTGGGCGGCCGGCCCTACGAATCCTTCGTGGTGTTGTTTGTAGACATCAAGAATCGCTTAATTGCCGATAAAGAAATGTTCCGTGGAACCTTGAGCCACGCCAGCGTCCACCCGCGCGAAGTGGTCAAGGAAGCCTTGGCCTGGAATGCCGCCGGCGTGCTGCTGGCCCACAACCATCCGTCCGGCTCGCCGGAGCCGAGCGACGCCGACCAGCGCCTGACCCGCACGCTGTCCCAGGCGCTGGGCCTGGTCGATATCCGCGTGCTCGACCATTTCATCATCGCCGGACCGCTGGTGCACTCGTTTGCCGAGCACGGCCAGCTCTAGCGCGGCGCTTCCCCTGCGACACAGGCCAGCATGAAGTCCATGCGCCGGCCGCTGCCATCCTCCAGCGCCAGGCTCACCACCGCGCGCGGCGCCAGTCTCGCCTGCGGCCAGGTGGCGCGGAACACCGCCAGCGCGGACGGCGCGTCCGGGGCGTGCGTCACCAGCGCGGCCGGCCCCGGCAGCGGCGTCGCCTCGCGCCGCGCATCCTCCAGCAGCAGGGTCGTCATCGCCGGCCGGGCGAAGCGCAGGTTGCCGGCCGATAGCAGGCTTTCGGTCACGATCGTGCGCGCTTGCGGACATCGCCGTTCCACCGCAGCCGCCAGCCCGGCATAGGGATGGTGGCGCGTCATGATCTTGCCGAAGGCCGGGCCCAGCCAGGTACGCGCCGGCAGCAGGAGCAGCAGGCCCAGCGCGGCCACCGCGGCAATGCGCAGGATGTCCGCATGGATCGCCGCCCTGTCCAGCGCCGGAAACATCACGCACAGGCCCAGCGGCAGCGAAAACAGCAAGGGGATCATCCAGCGCTCCTTGATCGTGCCGACTTCCCCCGTCAGCGCGAGCGCCACCAGCAACAGCCCGCAGACGCCATACAGGCAGGCGAAGAAGCGGCTGGCCGGCGCGCTGCGGTCGACGTGCAGGCGGCCGCGCCACAGCGCGCGCCGGCGCCAGCACACCAGCGCCCAGGCCAGCACGGGCAGCGCTGCGAAGGAGGTAAGCGCTTCCAGCACACCCACGCCGCCCTGCCCCACCCGCCCCAGCCAGGGCGCGTCCGCGGCGCCGTCCTGCATTTTTTGCAGCGTGCCGCCGAAGGCCAGCGCGGGATGGCCGGCCATCCAGGCGGCGTGCGGCAAGACCAGCAGGACGGCCGGCAACACGGCGGCCCAGGCCCGGCGATTCCATAGCGCCTCGCGGTGCGCGGGCACCAGCAGGCTGCCCCCCAGCAGGCCGGCCAGGAACACGCCATAGTTGTACTTGGTCTGCAGCCCGAGTCCGCACAGCACCCCGAAGCCGATATGGCGCGCCAGCGTCGGCCGCCGCAGCAGGGCGAAATAAAGCCACAGGGTGGCGCAGGCGATGGCGGTCATCAGGACCGAATGGGTCTGGATGCGCAGCGCTTCCCAGCCGACCTGGGGAAACAGCGCCAGCGAGGCGGTCACCGCCAGGGCGCCGCGGCGGCCGAGCAGCAGGCGGGCCGCGCGGAACATGGCGATGCAGCTCGCGGCCAGCGCCAGGTCTTTCAGGATCAGCAGGGCGAAGCGGTTGACGCCGAAACCCTCGAAGAACAGCCATTGCAGCCAGGCGTACAGCGGCGGCTGGGTGCCGTAGCCGAGCCGCAGCTGCTGGGTGAGATAGACGATCTCCGCTTCGTCGCGCTCGAGCGTGCCGTGTTCGGCAAGACGGATCGCGAGGAAGGCGCAGCACCAGGCGAGCAGCGCCAGCAGCGGGCGCCAGTCTCTTGCCGATGGCGGACCGGGCGGCGCGGCGGAGGCGCCGGCCGGGCGCTCCACATGGGCCAGGGAATCGTCGTGCATGGCATCCTCGTGTCTCGGGTGTGTCCACACTGCGGCATCCGCAGCGCATGGGTTTGAACTTGGACAAACGTGCCGGCATGCCGGTTGCAGCTTCCACACTGCTACACTTGGAAATTATTTCCAGCAATGACAAACCGATGGCGGCCATCTTCAGCTTCAAATGCGCGTCCTGCGACGAGATCCACGAAGGCTCGCCCAGCTTTTCCTTCCGCGCGCCCGATCCTTGGCTGGCCCAGCCGGAAGCCGTGCAGGAAGCCGGCCACCTCGGCAGCGATGTCTGCCGCTATGAAGACGAGGACGGCCGCCAGTTCTTCATCCGCGTCGTGCTCGAAGTGCCGATCCATGGCGTCGCCGATCCCTTCCTGTGGGGCGTATGGGTCTCGCTCAGCGAAACGAATTACGAACGCCACATCGATACCTACGACGCCCCGGACACCGGCGACCGCTATTTCGGCTGGTTCTGCAATGCCCTGCCCTGGTATCCGGACACGCTCGGCCTGAAGACCTCGGTCCATCCGCGCGCGAACAAGCAGCGTCCCTATATCGTGCTGGAAGAGTCCGGGCACCCGCTGGCGGTCGATTTCCATCGCGGCATCAGCGTGCAGCGCGCCCAGGAAATCGCCGAGGCCGTCATGCACGGTGGTGACGCATGAAGCTGCTGGCCCTGTGCGGCAGCCAGCGCACGGCATCGATGAGCGGCGGCGTGCTGCGCGCCTGCCGCCGCCTTGCGCCGGACGGCGTCGAGGTCGTCCTGTTCGAAGAACACAAGCAATTCCCCCTCTTCAATCCCGAACTCGCCGGGCTGCCGGCGGGCGTGCAGGCCCTCCACGCGGCCGTCGACGCGGCGGACGCCATCCTCGTCGCCAGTCCCGAGTATGCGCATGGCGTCACCGGCACCATCAAGAACACCCTGGACTGGCTGGTCGGCCACCCGGGCTTTGCCGGCAAGCCGGTGGCGGTGCTGAATCCGTCCTGGCAGTCCCACCATGCCGACGACAGCATCAAGGAGATCCTCGGAATGATGTCGGCCGAGCTGATCCTGGACGCCTGCGTGCGCATTCCCGTGATCGGTTCCGGCGTCGGGCCCGATGCGATCGCCGCCTCCGAGCGCTTCGCTCCAGCCATCGAAGGGGTCCTGCGGGCCGTCGCGCAACACCTCGCCAGGCCCCGATAACAGCGTGTAAACAGCAGCTTACGGCGCAATTCTTGCGTAATTTTACGATTGTTAAATCTGCGCGATGATTTGAGAAACAATTTTTTTCCGCAAGTTGTTGATTACGCGGCTGTTTTCAAGCTATACTCTCGTTTTTCCGATTGTGGAAGTTTACTCAAGGAGTGCGCTATGGCACGTGTTTGCCAAGTTACTGGCAAGGGCCCGATGGTTGGCAACAACGTCTCCCACGCCAACAACAAAACCAAGCGTCGTTTTCTGCCGAACCTGCAGAACCGCCGCATCTTCGTAGAATCCGAAAACCGCTGGGTCTCCCTGCGTATTTCCAACGCCGGCCTGCGCGTCATCGACAAGCTCGGCATTGACGCTGTGCTGGCCGATATGCGCGCCCGCGGCGAGAAAATCTAAATAGGGAGTCATCATGGCAAAAACTGGCCGCGACAAGATCAAACTGGAATCGACCGCAGGTACCGGTCACTTCTACACCACGACCAAGAACAAGCGCACGATGCCGGCGAAGATGGAAATCACCAAATTCGACCCGAAAGCACGTAAGCACGTGATCTACAAAGAAACCAAGATCAAGTAATCTGGTTTTCTTCTGGTCCAAAAAAGCCGCCCACTTCGCAGTGCGCGGCTTTTTTGTTGTTGACTCGGATCAGCCCATCATCGAATTGCCCCGCTGCACGCCCCCAGGCTCGCTATAGTCGAGCCCGTCTGCCGACCGCTCCGGCCGGCGTTTCCGGGGAGAGAACGATGCGGCATTCACCTTCGAACTGGCTTCGGCTGCTGACCCTGTTGACCCCTGGCCTGCTGGCCGCCTGCACCACACCCTACCGTCCACCCGTCGTCGTCCGCGACAGCGCCCCCTTCCCCGGCATCGTCAGCCTGGTCCAGCCCGGCAGCAAGCGTCCGCTCGACGTCATCCTGGTGCACGGCATGTGCACCCACGACGCAAGCTGGGCGAATCACGGCATCGACCGCATCGCCGGCGTCGTATCGGCGAACCTGCCCGAGCAGGCGGCGGCCGGGCCCAACGGCATCCAGCTGGTCGAGCGCACCCAGCAGGTCGGCGGCACGCCGGTGCGCTTCCATGCCCTGATCTGGTCGCCGCTGACGGCGCCGCTCAAGCGCCAGCTCGACTACGACAACACCGGCAGCCCGAGCGACTGTTCGCCGGCCGGCAGCGGCGAGTGCAAGCCGACGCGCGCCTGGCTGAACGGCTACGTCAAGGACAGGCTGCTGAACGACTGCCTGTCCGATGCGGTGATCTACGAAGGCGCCAGCCGCAACGCGATCCGCGACGCCATGGTCGAATCGGTGTCGCGCATCATCGAAAGCAATCCGAACGGCGACCATACCCTGGCCGTGGTCGCGGAAAGCCTGGGCAGCAAGATCCTCTTCGATGCCCTGAGCAGCATGCTCGAATCGCGCCAGCCGCGCACCCAGGCACTGGGCCAGCAGGCCGCGCGCCGCCTGGGCCTGCTGTACATGGCGGGCAACCAGCTGCCCATCCTCGGCCTGGCCGAACAGGACATCGAACGCCGCCCCGACAACCGTTCGGCGCCGGCGCCCGACTCGCTGCAACGCTTCCTCGAACTGCGCCGCCGCCAGGCCGCCCCGCTCGCGGAATCGGTCGGCCGCCTGGCGGTGGTCGCCTTCACCGATCCGAACGACCTGCTGTCCTACCGCCTGCTGCCGGCCCGCTACGCGGCGCCCGATGTGGCGGTGGCGGACGTGCTGGTGTCGAATGCCCGCTCCTGGCTGGGCCTGATCGAGGACCCGGTGGCGGCGCACCTGGACTATCTGGAGAGGCCGGAGGTGGGGGAGTTGATTGCCTGTGGCTATCCGCGATTTTCGGGATGCCGCTGACCGTCATTCACGCCTGCGGGGAACGACGGCAAAAAAAAACGGCTCCCGCAGGAGCCGTTTCTTCATCAAGCCATCACGCCATCAGGCATAGCTACGAAGCCGCATCGAAAACTCCTGCAGCGCCTTGATGCCCGAAGCTTCCGCACGCGTGCACCAGTCCTGCAGTTGATGCAGCAGCTGGTCGCGGGTCGAGTGCGAACGCTCCCAGATCGCGCCCAGTTCCACGCGCATCTGGTGCATGGTTTCCAGCACCTTGCTGTGTTCGAACAGTTCGCTCAGCTGGGCCTGTTGCGGAGCCTGCAGCTTGGCCGGCTCGCGCTGCATCAGCTTGCGCGAGGATTTCAGGAAGCGCTTCTCCAGTTCGGCCTTGTGCTTCAGGTGCTCGATTTCCTCGCTGAAGGCAGCCTTGACCGACTTGGCGTACTTGGCCATCACGTCGTAGCGGTTGGTGATGACGGATTGCAGCGTGTCGAGGTCGGCTTCCAGCTTGTTCTTGGCCAGCTTCGGCTTCGGAATGGTCTTCTTGACCTTGGCCAGGCCGACCATTTCCATCATGCGGATGTAGGCGTAGCCGATGTCGAACTCGTACCACTTGCTCGACAGCTTGGCCGAGGTCGCGAAGGTGTGGTGGTTGTTGTGCAGTTCCTCGCCGCCGATCAGGATGCCCCAGGGCAGCAGGTTGGTGGCGGCATCGTTGCAGTCGTAGTTGCGGTAGCCGGTGTAGTGGCCCAGGCCGTTGATGATGCCGGCCGCGGTGATCGGGATCCACAGCATCTGCACGGCCCAGATCGTGATGCCGGCCACGCCGAACATCATCACGTTAAACGGCAGCAGGACCGACACGCCCAGCCAGCTGTATTTGGTGTACAGATTGTTCTCGATCCAGTCGTTCGGGCAGCCGTGGCCGTATTTTTCCAGGGTTTCCTTGTTCTTGGTCTCCGCGCGATACAGTTCGGCGCCTTCCAGCAGCACTTTCTTGATGCCGCGGGTGACCGGGCTGTGCGGATCTTCGACGGTCTCGCACTTGGCGTGGTGCTTGCGGTGCACGGCGGCCCATTCCTTGGTGACCTGGCCGGTGGTCAGCCACAGCCAGAAGCGGAAGAAATGGCTGACGATCGGGTGCAGGTCGAGCGCCCGGTGAGCCTGGTGACGATGCAGGTAGATGGTGACGCCGGCGATCGTGATGTGGGTCACGATCAGCGTGTACACAACCATCTGCCAACCCGACAGGCCGATCAAGCCACCGTCCAGGAAGGACAGGACGGCTTCGAAGATGTTGCTCAGAAAATTCATTAACACTCCACAATGGATGACTTGGTTCGCCGAGATGTCATACGAACCGCATGACGCAAATACGCATTTTACGCGTATCCAGTGACCTGCGGCACGTTACACAGCAAGGAGTTCAGGCTTAATTGTGGATCCGCGCCACAACCGATGCTATATGCGCATCAAGGAGGCGGGTATCAAGTGACGGGATGCCAAGTTTGATTTGCCCGGACTGCACCAGGTCGTAAATCTTCTTGTTGATGGCGGACACCACACCGCCCTGCCCGTTCTCCGGATCGCCGATCCAGAAGCCGAGGTCGAGCTCGTAGCCTTCCGGCGCGAAACGGCTCAGCGATACGCCCGGCGCCGGCGTTTCCAGCACCCGCGGGATGCCGACGGGCTGGGCCGCCAGCAGCGGCATCACCTCGTCGAGGTCGGAGCCGTAGGCCACCATGACCTTGGTCGAGGCCCGCACCGCGCGCATGCTGAGCGTCTGGTTCAGCACCGGCCCCGAGATCAGCATCTCGTTCGGCAACACGGTTTCGACGCCGTCCAGGCCCTGCAGCACCGTGTAGCGGGTATTGATCTGGGTAACTTTGCCCGTGTATTTGTCGACCGAGATCATGTCGCCGATCGACAGGCTGCGCTCGAGCAGGATGATGAAACCCGACACATAGTTGCTGGCGATGCGCTGCAGGCCCAGACCCAGGCCGACGCCGAGGGCGCCGCCGAACACCGACAGCACGGTGAGGTCGAGGCCGGCCTGGCTCAGGCTCAGCAGAACGGCGCCGACGATCAGCACGGCGCGGCTGACCCGCGCCAGCGCCACGCGCAGCGAACTGTGCAGGGCCTGCACGCCCATCAGGCGTTCTTCCAGCGCCGCGCCGGCCCACAGCGCCAGCATCAGCAGTACCGCGATCGAGATCACGGCTTCCAGCACGTCGCCCAGCAGCACCTTGTTGCTGGCCTTGGGGCCGTATTGCAAGGTGGTGCTGTACAGGTAATGGATGATGTCCGGCCACTTGCCGGTGATATACAGTGCCACCGCCGCCCACACGATCAGGGCGAAGACTTTTTCGAAGGTGACGAAGGCCTCGCCCAGCTGGCCATGGCGCGCGAACACGCGCCGCAGCAGGAAGAAGGCGGCGCGGATCACGACCAGGGACCAGAACACCGGAATCGCCACTTTCACGATATTCGTGTGGAAGCGGTTCATGTCCAGCAGCCAGGCAGACAGGTAGAGCAGGCCCACCACCAGCAGCGGCGCGGCGACCCGCGCCAGGCTGGCGACGCCTTCGTGGCGCGTGATCCCGCGCGCGGTGCGGCGCCGGCGCCACCAGGCCTGCAGCAGACCCGTGCACAGCCAGCCGATCAGGATGCTGGCCGCGACCGACCCGACCTGCCACGGCATGCCGGGCCGGCTGAGGTCATCGAGCAGGTTGTCGATCAGGCTGGAAAGCTGCAGCGGCGCCAAGGTGCTTACTCGCCGGCGTCGGCAGCGGCCTCATCCGCCTTGACAGGCTTGGCGCCGGCCTTGCGCTCGAACACGGCGGCGAAGAAGCCGTCGGTGCCGTGCTTGTGCGGCAGCATTTTCAGCGTGTCGCCCATCTCCAGCGCGATGCGCTGCTCGGCCAGCACCTTGTTCATCGGGATCAGTTCGAAATCCGGATGGCTGGCCAGGAATTGCGCGACGATGCCGTCGTTTTCCTCATCCAGCAGGCTGCAGGTCGCATAGACCAGGCGGCCGCCGAACTTCACCAGGCGCGAGGCGCCGTCCAGGATCGAGATCTGCTTCTCGGTCAGTTCGGCGATGTCTTGCGGCTGCTGGCGCCATTTCACGTCCGGATTGCGGCGCAGCGTACCCATGCCCGAGCACGGCGCGTCGACCAGCACGCGGTCGATCTTGCCGGCCAGGCGCTTGACCTTGGCGTCGCGCTCGTGCGCGATCACCACCGGATGCACGTTCGACAGGCCGCTGCGCGCCAGGCGCGGCTTCAGCTTGCTCAAGCGCTTCTCGGAGACGTCGAAGGCGTACAGGCGGCCGGTGCTGCGCATGATGGCGCCGATGGCCAGGGTCTTGCCGCCGGCACCGGCGCAGAAGTCGACCACCATCTCGCCGCGGCGTGCGCCCAGCAGCTGGGCCAGCACCTGGCTGCCCTCGTCCTGGACTTCGATTGCGCCTTCCTTGAACAGCGGCAGGTTCTGCAGCGCCGGCTTCTTGCGGATGCGCAGGCCGGTCGGCGCGTACGGCGTCGGCTCGGCGACGATCGGCGCGGTCGCCAGTTCGGCGATGACCTTTTCGCGGTCGGCCTTCAGGGTGTTGACGCGCAGGTCGAGCGGCGCCGGCGTGTTCAGCACGGCGGCCAGTTCCAGGGTCTCTTCCTCGCCGTACTGGGCCACGAACTTGTCGTACAGCCAATCCGGCAGGTTGGCGCGCTTCTTCGGCGGCAGCAGCGAGCGGTCGATTTCCTTGATGCGTTCCAGGAAGGCGTTTTCATCTTCGCTCAGGCCGCCCAGCGACTCGGCGCCGATGGCGTCGGCCATGCCGAGCAGGACCAGGCGACGCATGGTGGCGCTGGCGCCGGTGCCGAAGCCGCCGAATTCGGTGAAGAAGTTCTTGTTGCGCAGCACGGAATAGACGCATTCGGCGATGGCGCCGCGCTCGCGGCCGCCCAGGCGGGGATGGTCCTTGAAGTAGCGCGACAGGGTGACGTCGGCCGGCGACGTGAAGCGCAGGATCTCGCGCAATACTTCTTCAGCATTGCCGAGGATCGCGGGTGGCAATCTCATGTAATTCCTTGAATTTTAGATACTGGTGGTCTCGGCGATGCGGACTTCGCCGTCGGCGATGCTGAGCCTGTCTTCGACGAACAGGCGCACCGCTTGCGGATAAATGAGGTGTTCCTCGGCCAGCAGCCGCTGCGCCAGGCTGTCCTCCGTGTCGCCCGGCAACACGGGGATGCGCGCCTGCAGCACGCTCGGGCCATGGTCCAGCTCGGCGGTGACGAAATGCACGGTGGCACCATGCTCCGCCACGCCTGCTTCCAGCGCCTGCCGGTGCGTGTGCAGTCCGGGGAACAGCGGCAGCAGCGAAGGATGGATATTCAGCATGCGGCCGGCGTAGTGCTCGACGAAGCCACTGGTCAGGATGCGCATGAAGCCGGCCAGCACCACCAGGTCGGCCTGGTAGCCGTCGATGGCCTGCTGCAGGGCCGCGTCGAAGGCTTCGCGCGAAGCGTAGGCCTTGTGGTCGACCACCGCGGTCGGGATGCCGTGCGCCTGCGCGAACGCGAGACCCTGGGCGTCAGGCTTATTGCTGATCACGGCGGCGATGCGGGCGGGCCACTGCTGCGCTTCGCGCGCCCGCACGATGGCTTCCATATTGCTGCCGCGGCCAGAAATAAGGATCACGATATTTTTCATAAGCGCGCATTGTACCGTTCCTCCAAACTTATATAAAGTTAGCTGCAGTTAAGTTAGCTGCAGGTAACTTTAATGTTGGATTCCTGTTTCGCCGGGGGCGGTTTCGCCTCGCGCTTGCACGCGTGGCCAGCGCCTCCCCCTCCACAGACAGACACGGTGGAACTCACCGCCATGTTTTTTAGGTTGATGGCTGCATTGATATCGCGGTCATGGAGTATGCCGCAGCCCGGGCATATCCACAGCCGCGTACCCAAGTCGAGTGCATCGAGTCTCAACCCACATCCTGAACAAGTTTTGCTGCTGGGGCACCAAGGATCCGCCGTTACCACCTGGCCACCGCGCCAAGCCGACTTGTATTTGAGCTGGCGACATAGCTCAGACCAGCCCATGTCGGCGATCGCGCGTGCAAGCCGGCGGTTGGCCAGCATGCCTTTGACGTTCAGATCCTCAATGCCGATCGTATGAAAACGCCGGGTGATACTGGTGCTCAGCTGGTGCAAACTGTCGCGGCGGATGCTAGCGATCCTCGCATGCAACTTGGCCAGCTTCAGCCTTGCCTTGGCTCGGTTGCACGACCCTTTGACTTTACGTGACAAAGCCCGCGATAGGCGGCGCAGCCGTACCAATTGGGTTCGCAATGCCTTGGGACCAGCGAATTTTTCGCCTGTCGACAATGTGGCCAGCGCCGCGATCCCCAGATCTACTCCTACCGCGCCTTGATTTTCGGCTAACGGCAAAGGCAAGTCCGGGGTGTGGACAGTAATGCTGACGTACCAATGGCCTGCACCGCGCGAGATCGAGGCAGAGACGATTCGTCCCGAAAAGCGCAGTGCTTCGCGCATACGGACCCATCCGAGCTTAGGAATGCGGATACGTCGGTCCTCGACTCGAAACTGGTCGTTGGTCAGGGCGAAGCGATCGTCGAGCCCCCTCTTCCTGAATACGGGATAGCTGGCGCGCTTGGTAAAGAAATTTTCGAACGCATGCCCCACCTGAATGATAGCCATCTGCGGTGCGTTCTTGGTTACTTCCAACATCCACGGAAACTCTGTTCGCTTGATCGTGTTGAGCTGCCGTGCCAACGCCGCCGCGTTTGGCTTTGGCAGCGATGGATCGACTTTGCAAGCTTCATACTGTCGCTGCCACTCGGCCAAGGCCCAGTTGTAGGCGAAGCGCGCCGTGCCGGCAGCGCGCGCCAGGTAAGTACCCTGCACGTTGTTCGGGCTTAACCGGATACGATGCGCCAAGATCATTGTGCATCCTTTGACGGGCAAGTACCTTCCGTAGGTTACTTTCTAATTTCTATGCTAGGCCGAACTGATGGGATTTAGATGCAATTGGCGCTCAAGGAATGAAGTACGAGCTCTAAATATGACTATCCAGACCTCAAGAGGTTCCAGCCACGCTGTTTTAACCCGAGCTTGATAGGCCGACGTCAACGCCACCACTAGTCATCCAAAGCAGGGTCGGGAAAGGCTCCTCGCGACAGCGGCACTATTCAAACGGCCGCGCCCCAACCCACCCCACCGATTGCGGCGATTGCGGCTCTTCAAACGAATAAAACACGCGGAACGGGACTTTTTTCTCGGCCCAGAATTCGGCGGCGTCGCGGAAAACGTCGAGCAGGGTTTCGCGGGCCTCCTTGTCGAATTTTTGCGTATTCGGCAATTGGTCGAGGACGGCGATGAAACCGGGCTGCGGCCCGGCTTCGGCGATCACGTTGGTGATGCAATTACGCAACGCTTCGAAATTCTTGCTGCACTGGCGGGGGAAGGTAAACTGCTCGCCGATGCGGGCGCAGACTTGCTGCTTGGTGAGGGCGTTGGCGCAATGGGCATAGAGGAAGTGATGGCCAAGGCGGCCTGCTTCCTTCTGCAGTTCCGTGGCACGATAGGCACGGATCGACTGCACAAGATTAGGCGGCACTCTCATCAACAAACTCATTTTCCCCTCAATCCTCAAGTTCCCCTCTAGTTTCGTTTCCCACCGTTAAAACCCTTAGTCCCGTAAGGGTAACGTTTTGTGGTATCCAGATCAACCCGAATATGGACGCGCAGCCCATATTTGTAAGAATTGTAGGGCTATTTCAGTCTGAATTAAGGCTTCGAAGTATCTGTATGGCTGTTACATTTTGTTGCCACGAGGATCGCCCCCATCGAGTCGACTAGCGGTAACATTCACTCATGGCAGTAAATTTCCAACTGATCTAGAACACCAAGCACACAAGCACACCAAAACGAGGTATGAACATGAACTTCAAAGCCAAACTGATTCTTTCCGCCGTGGGCGTCTGCGCCCTGCCGCTGGCCCAGGCTGGCGATTTCGAAGACTTCGGCCAAGTCGTGCGTGTGCAGCCGCGCGTCGAGCAGATCCGCACGCCGCGCCGTGAATGCCGCACCGACTACGTGCAAGCCCCGGTCCAGCAGCAGCGCGGCCAGGGCGGCTCGGTGGTCGGCGGTATCGCCGGCGCCCTGCTGGGCAGCCAGGTCGGCGGCGGCAACGGCAAGGTCGCCGCGGCGGCAGCCGGTGCGATCGCCGGTGCGATGGTCGGCGACCACGTCGAGAACGACGGCCGCGGCGGCTACGCCGGTACCCAGGAACAGGCCGTGCAACGCTGCCGTACCGTGGAATCGGTCGAACAGCGCACCAACGGCTACGACGTGACCTATAACTACCGCGGCCAGACCTTCAACACCGTCATGAACCGCGATCCGGGCAACCGCGTCCGCCTGCGCGTGTCGGTCGAGCCGGACCAGTACCAGTAAGCCTCAGCAATAAGTTCTACCGGCGCGGAGGACCCCCTCCTCTTCCGCGGCGTCAGTTCCTCCCGCAGCATCAGCCTGCTGCCCTTCCCCGGTGCGTTGCTTGCACTGGGGAAGCCTCCCCCCGATAATAGGACGTTCCCTTCAGGTCGTCCTATGCTCATCAAACGCAAATCCATCGAACTGGCCGAATCTTCGCGCCGTCCCGCGTCCGCGCCCGCCAAGGCTGCCGCCGCATCGAAAGCCAAACCTGCTGCGCGCAAGCCGAAATTCGCTCCCGTCACCCTGTCCGAACAGGACGGCGTGCGCTACCTGCACTTCGGCACCGAATGGGTCCAGGGCGCGATGCGCATCCGCAAGCCGGACTGGCCGGAACTCGAGTACGCCCAGCAGATGATGGCCTGGATGCTGTTCATCGACCAGCCGCGCGCCATCGCCCAGCTGGGCCTGGGCGCCGCCACGTTGACCAAGTTCTGCTACCGCCAGTTCCCGCAAGCCCTGGTCACCGCGGTCGAACTGAATCCGTCGGTGATCGCGATCTGCTCGTCGATGTTCAAGCTGCCTTCCGACGACGAGCACCTGCAGGTACTGGAAATGGATGCGATGGACTTCGTGCTGGACGACGCCAACCACGACGCCTTCGACGTCCTGCAGTGCGATCTCTACGACGCCACCGCGCGCGGCCCGGTGCTCGACACGCCCGAGTTCTACCAGGCCTGCAATGCCTGCCTGGCCGAGGGTGGCATCATGACCGTCAACCTGTTCGGCGATCATCCGAGCTTCAAGAAGAACATCAAGGCCATGCGCTTCGCCTTCGACACCGTGATCTGCCTGCCCGAAGTCCATGAAGGCAACGTGGTCGCGCTGTGCTTCAAGAACAAGCCCGACCTCGACCCCGAGCGCCTGGCCGCCCGCGCCGCGGAGATCGTGGCCGCCACCAAGCTGCCGGCCAAGTCCTGGGTCAAGGGACTGCAGGAAGGTAAATGAACGCCCCGACCGCCGCATCGAAGTCCGGCAAGCCCAGGGCGCTCGACCTGCACACCATCTTTTCGTGGATGCTGGCCGACGGCATCGTCGAAAAGTCGACGGTCAAGCCGCACTTTGCCCAGGCCCAGGGGATCCTCAAGAATGCGGTGGGCTCGATGCATCCGCTGACGGCGATCGCCCAGTGCAAGATCGTCTCCGCCAGGCCGCCGCACCGGCTGCTGACCCTGGACCTGCTGAGCGAATGGTGTGCGGGCAAGGTCGGCCTGCCTTTCCTGCGCATCGATCCGCTGAAGATCGATTTCACGAAGGTGGCGGACGTGATGTCGGCCAGCTATGCGGCGCGCTTCAACATCCTGCCGGTCGAACTCAAGGGCGACGCCCTGGTGGTGGCGACCGCCGATCCCTTCCGCACCGAGTGGCAGGACGAAATCGGCCGCATCTCGCGCCGGCGCATCGAACTGGTGGTGGCGAATCCGCTCGACATCGCCCAGTACATCTCGCAGTTCTTCAGCCTGGCCAAGTCGATCCGCGACGCCAACAAGTCGAGCGGCCAGGACCTCGCGCTGCGCAACAACTTCGAACAGCTGGTCGAACTGGGCAAGACCAACAAGCAGGTCGACGCCAACGACCAGCACATCGTCAACATCGTCGACTGGCTGTGGAGTTACGCCTTCGACCAGCGCGCCTCCGACATCCACCTGGAACCGAAGCGCGAATCCGGCGTGATCCGCTTCCGCATCGACGGCGTGCTGCACCAGGTGTACCAGGTGCCGGCCGTGGTGATGATCGCGATGACCGCCCGCATCAAGCTGCTGGGCCGGATGGACGTCATCGAAAAGCGCCGCCCGCAGGACGGCCGCATCAAGACCAGGACCAGCGGCGGGCAGGAAGTCGAGCTGCGTTTGTCCACCATGCCGACCGCCTTCGGCGAAAAGCTCGTGATGCGTATCTTCGACCCGGAAGTGGTCGTGAAAACCCTGCCGGAACTGGGCTTCCCGCCCGACGACGCCCAGCGCTGGGACGCGCTCACCAGGCGCCCGCACGGCATCATCCTGGTGACGGGACCGACCGGCTCGGGCAAGACCACGACCCTGTACACGACCTTGAAAGCGCTGGCCACCAGCGAAGTGAACGTCTGCACGGTCGAGGACCCGATCGAGATGGTGGAAGCGGCCTTCAACCAGATGCAGGTCCAGCCCGGCATCGACCTGTCATTCGCCGACGGCGTGCGCGCGCTGATGCGCCAGGACCCGGACATCATCATGATCGGCGAGATCCGCGACCTGGAGACGGCCGAGATGGCGATCCAGGCCGCCCTGACCGGCCATCTGGTGCTGTCGACCCTGCACACCAACGACGCGCCCTCGAGCGTGATGCGGCTGCTGGAACTGGGCGTGCCCTATTACCTGCTGGGCTCGACGCTGAGCGGCATCATGGCCCAGCGCCTGGTGCGCACCCTGTGCGCGCACTGCAAGCGCCCGGACGGTGAACTGAGCGACGAGGTCTGGAACAGCGTCGGCGGCGCCTGGGAGATCCCGAAGCCGGCCACGGTCTACCGCCCGGTCGGCTGCCCCGAATGCCGCCAGACCGGCTTCCGCGGCCGCACCGGCATCTACGAACTGGCGACGGTGACGGAACACTTCACCCACCTGATCCAGGAAGTGACGGACCTGGCGGCGCTGCGCCAGCAGAGCGTCGCGGACGGCATGAAGCCGCTGCGCATAGCGGGTGCCTACAAGGTGGTGGAAGGGGTGACGACGGCGGAAGAGGTATTGAAGGTCACTTCCGCGCTGTCCTAGCATTGGTTCAAAAGCCGAGTTTCAGCTTGGCGTTGACGCCGTTGGCATTGGTGTCGCTGCCCCACTTCTCGGCGCTATTGCCGAATTTCTGGCCTTCCACGGTCACCGAAGCCTTGTCGTTCAGCCTGTACTGCGCACCGATGCCGGTATAGACGCCGCCGACCACATTGTTCTGTCGGCCGAGGGCGTCTGCGCCGCGCCGCTCGCTATGGGACGCGCCCAGCTTGCCGTAGGCCGATAGATTGTCGGTGATCGGCGCCGTCACCTTGGCCGCGACGTAGCTGTTGAAGCCCTTGGTGCCCAGCGCGCCGGTCGTATCCAGCGGATCGCGTGGATCGATCGCGTGGAAGCCGCGGTCCTTGCGTTCGCGGTAGCCCATCTCGAGCCCGAGATAGCGGTTCAGGTTGATGCCGGCGACCAGGCGCGGGTCGCTGCGGTAGCCGTCGAACAGCCCGGTAAAGGGATGCTCTCCCTCGTTGACCATATAGTCAGGCTCGAAGGGCGCAGGGATCCTGGCGAATGCCCTGGCTTCCGGCGAAGGCCGGGCCTGCAGCCGGGCCTGGGATGCCGGATCCGCCAGTTGCGCCTCGGCGCCGCCGCCGGCCAGGGCCGCTGCGGCCAATGCGAAACGGAACGCTTTCATGCCTTCTCTCCCTTCTGCCTGTTTTGCCTGAACGGGAAAAAGGATAACAGTTCGCTATTGCTAAAGCTGTCACGAATTGTTAGCGTCATACATACGTCGTTGCGGCGGATAGTGTGCAGCCGCGCGCGGGAAGTGGTCAATTGCTGGACATCCGGATGGAGACAGACATGGCTAAGTATCTCGTGGAAGCGAACTATCTCAGCAAAGGCATCAATGGCCTGATCAAGGAAGGCGGCACGCGGCGGCGCCAGGCCGTCGAAGAATTGTTCGCCTCGATCGGCGGCAAGGTGGAAGCCTTCTATTACGTGTTCGGCGACAGGGATGTCATCATCATCGGCGACCTGCCCGACAACACGAGCGCCGCGGCCCTGGCCCTCAGGGTCAACGCCGCCGGCGTCACCAGCTGCAAGATCACGGTACTGCTGACGACCCAGGAAATCGACAAGGCCGTGACCAAGACCGGCATCTACCGTCCACCCGGCCAGGACCTGCCCTACGATGTCGCCAACTGGGAAGGCGAAGGCGGGCATCTGGCGGGCGCTGCGTAATACGGCAATCCGGCTGGCACGGCTGAAAACAAAAAAGCCAGCTCGAAAGCTGGCTGATCTGCTACTGCGTATTCGTGGTAGGCCGTGCTGGGCTCGAACCAGCGACCAACGGATTAAAAGTCCGCTGCTCTACCAACTGAGCTAACGACCCGAAGCCCGGCATTATAGCGGCTCGGCGGTATTTTGCTAAGTCCTTTTTGTGTGACCGCTCCCACCCACGCCTGGAACGACGACTGAATCACGATACAAAATCCAGCGAACCCCGCAGATTTTGGGTCATTTCTTATTGATCTGGGTTTTCCGGAATAGCGACCGTTTCGTGATGGCCCCCTCAAATCGCTTGAGGCCGGTGGACATCGTCCTACACTGAGTTTACCGCTCCTGGCCAGACCAGTATCGCGGTCAACCCGAAGTTTTGCGAAGGAGCGATCATGCGCCTCTCATTATTGGCAGTACCTGCCACCCTGCTGCTGGCATCGAATGTTGGTGCCCAGTCCAGCAATTACCCACCACCCGAAACCTCCGCATCGATCGCCACGGTGCAGGTGACGGCCCCATTCCGTCTCAGCGATGATGAAACCGAGGCGGTTACCGGCCTTTACGCGATGTCGAACGGCTGGCGCCTGAAGGTAGGCGAAGCGGCCACCGGCATCGTTGCGCAGATCGACCGCCAGCGCCCGATCCGACTGATCCCGATTTCGGCGGACAAGTTCGTTTCGCGCGACGGCAATGTGACGATGGATTTCAATCGCGGCAAAGACCGCGACGAGATGTTGATGACCTATGTGCCGGACCAGCGCCTGGCCGTCAGGTATGTGATCACGGCCACGCTGGCGCAACGCTGACGCCGGCACGGCAGCCGAAAAAAAACGCCAACCCGAAGGCTGGCGTTTTTCTTGAATCTTGGTAGGCCGTGCTGGGCTCGAACCAGCGACCAACGGATTAAAAGTCCGCTGCTCTACCAACTGAGCTAACGACCCGAAGAAGGCACGCATTATAGCGGGCCGTTTTGATTTACGCCAGAGTTTTTACCTTGGGGGAATCATGCGAGCTTATTCACGCGCCCTTCTTGCCGCCCTGGCCGTGCTGCTGGGCGGTGCGGGCTGCGCCACTTCTACCGACTATCCCCGGCGGCCGAGCGCCCAGGAAGCCGCCGAGGCCGAAGGCCTCTACGGCCTCAGCGACGGCTACCGTGCCCACCTCTTCAGCCTCGACGACACGCTCTACGTCCGCATCGGCGCCGGCCAGGAAAAGCAGCTGCTGCTGGTGGGACCGGATCGCTTCGCCTCACCCGACGGCGACGTCTCGATCCAGTTCCAGCAGCCGCTGAGCGACAACGGCAGCCACAGGCTCACGGTCGAATACTACCGCGCGCCCGGCGGGCATCCGCCTCGAATGTTCTCGACGGGCCCGCTGCCGGGACGCGGCTTCCTCGACTGAGCGCCTGAAGCGGAATCAGCGCTTCAGCTGCGCCAGGTCGCGCACCGCGCCACGGTCCGCCGAGGTGGTCAGGGCCGCATACGCCTGCAGCGCCTGCGACACCACGCGTTCACGGCCGACCGGCTGCCAGGCGTCGGCGCCGCGGTCTTCCATCTTCGCGCGGCGATGCGCCAGCTCTTCGGTCGACACGCGCAGGTCGATGGTGCGATTCGGGATGTCGATGTCGATCATGTCGCCCTCTTCCACCAGGCCGATCGCACCGCCTTCCGCCGCTTCCGGCGAGGCGTGGCCGATCACCAGGCCGGACGAACCGCCCGAGAAGCGGCCGTCGGTGAACAGCGCGCAGGATTTGCCGAGGCCCTTGGACTTGATGTACGAAGTCGGGTACAGCATCTCCTGCATGCCGGGGCCGCCCTTCGGGCCTTCGTAGGTGATGATGACGACGTCGCCGGCCACCACCTGGTCGCCGAGGATGGCTTCGACGGCCGCGTCCTGGCTGTGGAACACGCGCGCCCTGCCGGAGAATTTCAGGATGCTCTCGTCGACGCCCGCCGTCTTCACGATGCAGCCCTTCTCCGCGATGTTCCCGTACAGGACCGCCAGGCCGCCATCCTTCGAATACGCATGCGCGAGGTCGCGGATGCAGCCGTTGGCGCGGTCGATGTCGTTGTCCTCGAAGCGCTCGGCCTGGGAGAACGCGACCTGGGTCGGCACGCCGCCCGGGGCCGCGCGGAACAATTGATGCACGGCGGGGTCGGCGCTGCGGCGGATGTCGTACTTCTCGATCGCCTCGCCCTGGCTCGGGCTGTGCACCGTGGAGACCGAGGTATCGAGCAGGCCGGCGCGCGCCAGTTCGCCCAGGATGGAATAGATGCCGCCGGCGCGGTGCACGTCCTCGATGTGGTACTTGTCGGTCATCGGCGCCACCTTGCACAGGCAGGGCACCTTGCGCGAGATGCGGTCGATGTCGGCCATCGTGAATTCGACCTGCGCCTCGTGGGCCGCGGCCAGCAGGTGCAGCACGGTGTTGGTCGAGCCGCCCATCGCCACGTCCAGGGTCATCGCGTTCTCGAACGCCGCCTTGCTGGCGATCGAGCGCGGCAGGATCGAATAATCGTCCTGCTCGTAGTGGCGCTTGGCCAGTTCGACGATCAGGCGGCCCGCGCGCAGGAACAGTTCCTTGCGGTCGGCGTGGGTGGCGACGATGGTGCCGTTGCCCGGCAGCGCCAGGCCCAGGGCCTCGGCCAGGCAGTTCATCGAATTGGCCGTGAACATGCCGGAGCAGGAACCGCAGGTCGGGCAGGCCGAGCGCTCGGCTTCCAGCACGTCGGCATCCGACTGGGTCGGGTCGCCGGCCTTGATCATGGCGTCGATCAGGTCCAGCTTGATGATCTTCTGGCCGTTGTCGACGGTCTTGACGACCTTGCCGGCTTCCATCGGGCCGCCGGAGACGAACACCACCGGGATGTTCAGGCGCATCGCGGCCATCAGCATGCCCGGGGTGATCTTGTCGCAGTTCGAGATGCAGACCATGGCGTCGGCGCAGTGGGCATTGACCATGTACTCGACCGAGTCGGCGATCAGGTCGCGCGAAGGCAGCGAGTACAGCATGCCGCCGTGGCCCATGGCGATGCCGTCGTCGACGGCGATGGTGTTGAATTCCTTGGCCACGCCGCCGGCCGCCTCGATCTCGCGGGCGACCATCTGGCCGAGGTCCTTCAGGTGCACGTGGCCGGGCACGAACTGGGTGAAGGAGTTGACCACGGCAATGATCGGTTTCTCGAAGTCGCCATCCTTCATGCCGGTGGCGCGCCACAGGGCACGGGCGCCGGCCATGTTGCGGCCCTGGGTGGTGGTACGGGAACGGTAGGTCGGCATGCTGTCTCCTCGGAACGGCGATCGAATGAACGACCAGAGTGCCGCAGGTCCTGTGATTTGTCCAATACACGATTTATTGCTGTGTGATTCTTTTTCCGTATCACAGTCGAGTCAGGATTCATTTCCCACACGAAAGGTCTTGGCCTCACGCTGCCGAGCCGCTATAATGCGGGCCGTCGGGTCGTTAGCTCAGTTGGTAGAGCAGCGGACTTTTAATCCGTTGGTCGCTGGTTCGAGCCCAGCACGGCCTACCACGAACAAGCAGTAGCAGATCAGCCAGCTTTCGAGCTGGCTTTTTTGTTTTCAGCCGTTCCAAGGCCCGCGCCCATGCCCCAGACCATCCACACCCCCGTCCACCACGAGCTCATCATCAAGAAGAGCCGCTTCATCGCCTGCGTCCAGCCGATGCCGGACCGCGCCGGCGCACAGAAAGTGGTGGCCGGCCTGCGCGCGGAACACCCGGGCGCCGCCCACGTGTGCTGGGCGCTGCTGGCCGGCGGGCAGTCGGCCGCGGTCGACGACGGCGAGCCGAGCGGCACCGCCGGACGCCCGATGCTGGACGTGCTGCGCCACCAGGACCTCGAAGGCGTGCTGGCCACCGTGGTGCGCTACTTCGGCGGCGTCAAGCTGGGCGCCGGCGGACTGGTGCGCGCCTATACCGACAGCGTGGCCCAGGCCCTGCTGAAGGCGGACAAGATCGCCATCATCCGCCAGCGCCTGCTGCGCTGCGCCGTTCCGTACCCGCTCGAGGGACTGGTGCGGCGCGAGCTGGAGCTGGCCGGGGCGACCCTCGAGCAGGTCGAGCATGCGGACCAGGTCGGATTCGCGTTCCGGATGCCGGTGGACAAGGCCGAGCCGCTGATCGCCCGCTTGAACGAAGCGGGCAGCGGCCGCGTCGCCTGGATCGACGACGCGCCGGCAAACACTGGCTGATATCGCTATCATGCCCGGCTATACCGGTCATCACCACTCGAAAGCGGACTCCCCCACCGTGTAGCGCGATAATGGCCGGTTCCTCACCGTCCCGCCTGCCGCCTGCTTTGCGTGGCAGGCTGTCATTACAAAGCGATAAACACGTGATCAAGAAGAGCCTGGCCCCACTGGCCCTCGGCGGTTTCGGCATCGGCATGACGGAATTCGTCATGATGGGCATCCTGCCCGACGTCGCCACCGGCCTGAATATTTCCATTCCCCAAGCGGGCTACCTGATTTCGGCCTATGCCGTCGGCGTCGTGGTCGGTGCGCCGACCCTGGTCAGCATGCTCGGCCATCGTCCGCCGCGCGGCGTGCTGGTCTGGTTCATGCTGATGTTCGCGGCCTTCAATGCGCTGTCGGCCTTCGCGCCCAACTTCCACACGATGATGCTGTTCCGCTTCCTGGCGGGCTTGCCGCACGGCGCCTTCTTCGGCGTCGGCGCCGTGGTCGCCACGCGCCTCGCGGACAAGGGCAAGGAAGCGGCGGCGCTGGCCAGCATGTTTTCCGGCCTGACGATCGCCAACGTGGTCGGCGTGCCGGCCGGCACCTGGCTGGGCCACCACATGAGCTGGCGCATCGTGTTCCTGATCGTCGCCCTGATCGGCCTGGCCACCGCCTTCATGACGCACAAAATCATCCCCTATTTCGAGGGCAGCCGGCGCGCCGGCCTGGCCCAGGACCTGCGCATCTTCCGCAACCCGAAGCTGTGGCTGGCCTTGGGCATCACCTCGATCGGCACCGGCGGCCTGTTCGCCTGGCTCAGCTACATCGCGCCGCTGCTCACCGAGGTGACCCGCTTCCACGCCGACATGATTCCCATGATCATGATCGTGGTCGGGGTCGGCATGACGGCGGGCGTCCACTTCGGCGGCAAGCTGGCCGACCGCGTGCATCCCCTGCGCGCAATCCAGATCCTGCTGGCATCGATGATCGTGCTGCTGCTGCTGAACGCGGTGCTGGCGTCGTCACAGGCGGCGATGGTGGTGCTGGCCTTCCTGGTCGGTGCGAATGCGCTGGCGCTGGGTCCGTCGATCCAGATGCTGCTGATCGAGCACTCGCGCGAAGCCGAGATGCTGGGCTCCTCGCTGGGCCAGTCGGGCTTCAATATCGGCAATGCCCTGGGCGCCTTCCTTGGCGGCATTCCGCTGACCCTGGGCTTCTCTTATGCCTCGCCGCAGTGGGTGGCGGCAGGCCTGGCTGCCTCCGGCCTGGTGCTGGCGTGCGCGATGCACGCCCACGGGCGCCGCGCGGTGCGCGCCCTGGCCTGATCCTCTTTCAGGCTTGACGGCGGCCGCGGCGCACCAGGGCGGCGGCCGCCAGACCGGCCAGCAGCAGCGCCACGCTGCCCGGTTCCGGCACGTCGGCATTCTTGCCGCCCATGGTAAAGCCGGCCACGTCGACCGGCGTGAAGTAATGGTTGGCGTTGATCTGCACCGTCGAGGCCCAGGTGTCGACGATCACATTGCCGTTGACCTGGCCCCAGTTCTCGCTCACCGTCGCATAGGGCGCCAGCACGCTGCCGATCACGCCCTTCACGTTCAGGCTGCTGGCTTCGTAGAAGTTGAACAGCACGTTGTAGTTGTCCAGCGGCGTGAAGCTGATGCCGCCGTTGTTGAAGGTCCCGGCCGAGCCGCCGACGTTGAAGATCAGCGTCTGGCCCGGCGTCAGGTTCTCCAGGGTCCAGCTGCTCGAATTCGCGAACATCGAGGCCGGCACATTGAACACATCCACGCCACCCGCGCCGCTGCCCCTCACCATCACCCCGCTCCACAGGGCGCTCACGCTGCCGGTCGGATCGAGCTGGGCCAGCGAGCTCGCGAGCGTCTTGTAGTAGGCCTCGGCCGCGGCGAAATCGATCGGGCTGGTGGCGGTCGTGCCCACGGCCGGCGCCGAAGCGAGCGAGGTCGTCCCGCCCGCATACACCACGCCATTGTTGATCGAGCCATTGCTCAGCTTGAGGTTGCCGCCCGCGGCCACCGCGATGTCCCTGGCGCCGAAGGCATCCTTGTTCTTTGCGTTGACCGCGTAATTCTGCAGGCTGACGTTGCCGCCGGCGACGATGGCGCCCTCGACGTCGCTCGAATAGGCCGAGAAATCGTGGATCGCGTAGACGTTGGCGCCGCCGATCGGCGCCGTCAGGTTGATCACGCCGGCGTGGGCATGGCTGGCGCAGACGGCGGAACAGAGGATGGCGAGGCGGCGCAGGGCAGACATGAAATTTCCAATTAGAAATTGATGATTCTCAAGAGTATCATCAATTCCATCAATTTACACGAAAACTTCACATAACTCCGCCGTCGAGACGATCCGCGCGAACTCGCCGTTCAGGCTGGCCAGCGCCGTGGCATGCATCTCCCCGGCCGTGAAGTGGCGGCCGTCCGGTCCGGTGCGCTCGTGGGTGGCGCAGGCATCCTCGACCACGATGGTGTCGAAGCCGAGGTTGCCGGCCATGCGCGCCGTGGTCGACACGCAGTGGTCGGTGGTGAGGCCGCACAGCACCACGGTATCAATGCCGCCCTCGCGCAGCCGCCGTTCCAGGTCGGTGCCGATGAAACCGCTGTTGACCGACTTCGTGACGACCGGCTCGCCCATCAGCGGCTGCGCCTGGGGTTTGAAGGCGAAGCCGGGCGTGCCGGCGCGGAAGGTGCCGCTTGGGCTGGTCGAGGCGTGGCGCACGTGGATCAGCGGGCGGCGCGCGGCGCGCCAGGCGGCCAGCAGCGCGGCGATATTTTCCTCGGCAGCCGGATTGTTGCGCTGGCCCCAGCGCGGATCGAGGAAGCCTTGCTGGACGTCGATCACGATCAGGGCGGCGTTGGCGGGCAATTGCATGTGTCTCTCCTTGTGAAAACCGCATGCTCGCGCCGCCGCCTGGCATGCGCTACCGAAATCCCGGATAATCGACGATCCAGGCATGAAGGATTTCGATGGCTCTCAAGCTCAGCCAATTGCGGATGTTCGTCGCGGTCGCCGACCACGGCAGTTTCAGTGCGGCCGCCGCCGAGCTGGCGTGCACACAGTCGCGCATCAGCCACGCGATCGCCGAACTCGAAAAGGAACTGGCGCTGCGCCTGTTCGACCGCGCCCACGGCGGCTCGACGCCTACCGGCGCCGGCCTGCGGGTACTGGAGAAGGCCAGGCAGATGCTGCAGCTCGAACAGGGCCTGCGCGCCAGCGCCAGCGAGACGCCGCCCCTGTCCGGGCAGGTGCGGGTGGCCTGCTTCCGCAGCTTCGGCACCCACCTGCTGCCCTATGCCGCCGAGGCCCTGGCCGCCGTCCACCCGGGCATCGCCCTCGACATCGACGACAGCCATGCCGACCGCGAAGCCCTGCTCGCCACCCTGCGCGAGGGACGCGCCGACATCGCCATCGCCCAGCTGCCGCTGGCGCGCGGCCTCGCTTCCCTGCCCTATCTGCACGACGACTACGTGCTGGTGCTGCCCGCCGCTCACGCCGTTTCGGAACCCTTGTCCTGGGACCAGCTCGATGGCCTGTCCTTCATCCAGCTCGCCTGCGCGGGCGCGGACGAGGTGCTGGAACGCTGCCGCGCCACCGGCCTGGACGCCCGCGCCGGACACCGGCTGGCGAACGACACCAGCATCGCCGCCATGGTCGCGCGCGGGATGGGCTATTCGATCATGCCGAAGCTGGCGGTGTTTCCGGCACCGGAAGGCGTGCGCCTGCTGGCGCTGCCGATCCCGGCCCGGCGCAGCTTCGCATTGGCGGGAAAGGCCGCGGCGATGCGGCGTCCGGACGTGGCGGCGGTAGTGAAGATCCTGCGCGGCAGGAAGATGGTGGCGAAAACGACAGCCTGGCAGGCGGGCGTACTGGCCTGGGACTGATCAGACCAGCACGGCCTGCCCCATCGAAGCGCTGAGCTCGGCGGCTTCCTCGATGATGGTGCGCAGGGTGGCCTCGTCGACCAGGTAGTCGAGCGCGCTTTCGCTGTGGTCGGGCAGCGGCGGGGCCTCGGTGCCCAGCGGCGACGGCACCCTGGCGTACAGGTTACCCAGCAACAGGGTGTCGAGCAGCGAGCTCGGCGGCATGTTCAGCCAGCAGCCGCGCAACTCGAAGATGGCGTCGGCCACCGGTTCCGGCAGCGCCAGGCGGCGCGCCACTTCGCGCGTGACCACGTCTTCGCACAGCTCTCCCCAGCGCTCCTCGTCGTCGTCGAGCAGGCCGGGGAATTCATCGGCGCGCGACAGCAGGTAGAAGGCGCCGATCTCGTGGACGATGCCGGCAAACATGGCGGTATCGGGATTGACGAAGGTGACGCGGCGTGCGAACACCTGGGCCAGCGCGGCCACCTGTACCGTGTGCTCCCACAATTGTTCGGCCTTGGCGCGCAGGGCGGGATCCTGGATGCGGCTGCCGAACTGGCGCACCGCCAGGCTGGCCACCAGCATCTGCAGGTTGCGGTAGCCGACCCGGGTGACGGCCGCGCGCACATTGGTGACCGGCGGCTTGCCGGCGTTGAAGGTCGAGGAATTCGCCAGCGCCACCGTGCGCGCCGCCAGCTGAGGCTCGCCCAGCACCAGGCGGATCGCTTCCTCGAGGTGGCAATCGGGATCGTTCAGCGCCTGCTGCAGGCGCAGCACGGCGTTGACGCTGGTGGGGAAGGATATGTCACCGCGCGCCGCCTGGGCCGCAATGTATCCGAAGGCTTCGATTCTGTTCACGGCGGCGATTATACCTTGCAGACTTTAGCCTACAGGCAATTTCCGTGACGTCGATCGCAACCTGTGGTATCAGAACAAAATAGACGGCCGGCTACAAAAAGCCGGCCGCCGGAAAGCTGAAAGCCTGGGTGAGCGCTTACTTGACCTTGATCGCGCTCTTCACGCTGGCCACGCCGTCCACACCCTTGGCGACCTTGACCGCCTTGTCGGCTTCGGCCTTCGAATTCACGAAGCCGCTCAGCATCACGACGCCCTTCTCGGTCTCGACGTGGATGCCCAGCGATTCCAGGTCGGGCTCCTTGATCAGGCCGGCCTTCACCTTGGTGGTGATGGCGGTGTCGGAGGCGGCGACGCGGGTGGTGGAGGCGGCGTCGCGGGTCTTGTCGCCGGCCTTGTCCATTGCGTTGTCGGTCTTCTGCGCGCTGACGGCGGCGCCGTCGCGGGTCTTGTCGCCGGCACGGTCGACGGCGTTCTCGGTCTTCTGGGCAACGGTCGAAGCGACCTCCCTGGTCTTCTCGACGGCGGAGTGGGCGACTTCCCTGGTCTTCTCGGCAACCGTCGAGGCGACTTCCTTGGTCTTCACGGCGGCCGCCGAGGTGGCGGCGGCAGCCTTGTCGCCGGCGCGGTCGGCGGCGTTCTCGCTGCGGTTGGCGATCTCGCTCGCGTTCTCCTTCACGGCCGAGGGCTTGGTCTGCACCAGGCAGCCGGTCTTGCCGTCGCCGCCCACCTGGGCGCATTTGTCGGTGGCGGCCGCGGACCGGGCCTGCTCGCGGCTGTCGCCGCCGGATGCGGTGSYGCCGGCCGCGCTGGCGCCGGTGGCGGTGCTGCCGGCCTTGGCGTCCGCCACCGCGGCGGTGTGCACCGACTTGGCGTTGTTCATGCAGTCGTCCTTGTCGGCGCCGCTCTTCGCGCCGCACCTGGCCTTGGCCAGGTCATATTCGGCGTCGGCCAGGTTGGTGCGCGCCTTTTCGCGGCCCCGGGGCGTATTGTTGTACTGGGACAGGGCGTTGGCTTCGGTGCGGGTACGGGTCAGCCTCGCTTCGGCCATGCACACGTCCTTGTCGTTGCCGCTCATGCTGTCGCACTTCGCGGTCGCCGCCTTGTACTCGGCCATGGCTTTCTGGGTCACGGCACGGTAGCTGGCGGGATCGTGGTTCAGTGCGAAGGTCGGTGCGGCAAACGTGGCGCCGGCGGCCGTCGCGAGCAGGGTCGCAATCAGCGTTTTCATGTCGGGGATCCCTTGTATCGATGATTATTGATACCGGTGATTTAACGCCCCCAGCGTACCGAACATCTGTGCGTGAACGAACACTTGTCGAAGAAATAATAAATGACCCGCTCGTCGTTTATCACTCGTCGCTGAGCAGGCCTTCTTTCCACAGGGGAGCGGCGTCCTCGAAGGGCTTGGCGGCTGTGCCGAAACCCTTGCCGTCGGCAGCCAGCTGCACCCACACCCGGGTATCGTGGCCGCTGCGCGCCGCCGGCTGCACGGCGCGCACCTGGGACAGCCAGGCGTGCACGCGGGCATAGTCGGCGGGATGGCTGCGGCGGGTCCAGGCCAGCGCCACCAGGTCGGCATAGCCCTCCTCGCGGCGCATCTCGCGCATCGCCTTCGACTCCGCCAGCAGCGAAGGATCGGCCGCGGTTTCCTCGCCGACCTCGACGAAGCCGGCCGGCAGCGCATGCCAGGCGCCCTGGGCGTAGCGCCAGCAATGCGCGATCTCGTGCGCCGCCATCGCCTCGATCAGCTCGCCCTGCGCTTCCGGCGCCACGCCGGCCAGCTGCTTCTCGGCATCCGGATTGCCGCGCAGCGACACCACCAGCTTGCAGCGCCCTTCGGCAAAGCCCATCGCCAGCGGCACGTCGTTCGGGCCGGCCTGGGGCTGGACCACGATATCGATCGGCAGCTGGACGCTGCGCGCGTACTCGAGGACGGGATAGGCGGAAGCAATCCAGCGCTGTTCGAGCACGGTGAGGTCGGCCGCATTGGCGCTGCTTGCAGCCTGGGATGCCGCGCACAGGACGGCGGCGAGGAGGAAAGACTTGTACATGAGAGGGATTCCCCACGGGATAGATGACATGCCTATAGGCAATTCTATCGCGCAGGGAAGCCCTCGCCGGATTATTTTTTACTGACTGTTTAAAACGGCAAACTTACCAAAAGTGCACCTTGCTTATTTGCCGCTCAGCTTCGCAGCCGTCGTAAACGCCGGACGAATATCATTCGGCACCGCCTTCATCTTGTCGAGCGCCTTCTGCACGTCGGGGCGGATCACCACGTACTGCTTCATGAACGCCTGGGCGCGGGCATAGTCGCCGGTGGCTTCGATGGTCAGGAATTCACGGTCGAGGTCGGCCACGGCCTGCTTGATCTTGCTGAAGTCCACCGAGAAGGTGCCGTCGCCGTGGGAGACGAAGCCGCCCTTGTCGAGCAGGTAGTTGACCTGGATTGCCATGCCGCGCGCGTGCGAATCGGTCAGGCCGAAGTGCAGGGTACGGAAGCTCGATGCCAGGAAGGTGTTGTACAGCTTGCGTTCGGCGGCGCTGCCCTGCCCCAGCGAGGATTTCAGCTGGCCCTTGTCCATCATGTAGCTCAGCGCCCACAGGCCGGTGATGTCGGCCTTGGCTTCCTCGATGGTCGAATAGGCGTCCTTCAGGTCCTGGCGCGGGGTCGAGGGCTTGCCGTCCCGGGTGGTCGCGTGCGGGCCCAGGCCGTGCATGATCTCGTGCGCCAGGATGTGGGTGAAGAAGGAGTCGAAGTCGAGGTCCTTCTGGTCGCCCGGCCTCAGCACCAGCTTGGTGATCGGCTTGAGGGTGGCGTCGAACTTCGCTTCCTGCACGTTCTTCAGCATCACGCGCTTGGAGCCGCGCTGGCTGATGATGCGCTCGTCGTTCGGCAGGTTGTAGGCGGCGGTCTGCACGCCCATATTGCCGTCGCCGGCGCCGTAGACCTGGTTCACGACCACCATCGGGGCGATCGCGCCGACCTTCGGATTGCGGTACTTCGGATCCAGCGGCAGGTTGTTTTCCAGCTCCTGCATGTGCTTGCCGAAGAAGTTCAGCTTCTCGGTTTCCTTCGCATCGCGCACGTTCACGTAGGCTTCGAAGGCGGCCTTGTAGCCGAACAGTTCGTCGTTATAGGTCTCGTAGGGGCCGATGGTGACGTCGACCGGGGAATCCAGGTCCATCCAGGCGAAGTCGGAAGCCAGGTAGTCGTTCGACAGGAAGGCCTCGGCGCGCAGGTTCAGGAATTTCTTCAGCGAGGCGTTGTCGGTGGCGTTCGCGGCGTCCTTCAGCAGTGTCGACAGCTTCTCGAGCTCGGGACGGTATTCGTCCGAGTACTTCACGATGCTGAACTTGCCGTCCTTGCCGGTGCGGATGACGGTGAAAAACCACTGGGCCTGTTCCTTGTCCTTGGCCGGCAGGCCGTTCATCCACGATTCGAGCGCCTGCCTGGTCGCGCCTTCCGGATAGAAGTTCGCGCCCGCCGGTTTCTCGGCCGGGATCTTGATGCCGGCATACTCGGCCGGCATGAAGGAATGGTTGCCGTCGATGATGGACCACGGTCCCTTGTTCAGCCAGAAGTAGTCGCGGCGCGCCTTGCCCAGCGGCGTCTGGTCCTTCTGCAGCGCGGCCCACAGCGCCTCGTTGCCGGACCAGCGCTGGCGCAGCTGCAGGGTGTCGACGATCTTCGCCGCTTCGATCAGCTTTTCGATGGCGACCAGGTCGCCCTTCGACAGCTTGCCGGTGTCGGCGTTCAGGTCGACCGGGGCGAAGCGTTTCTCCATCGTGGCCAGCTGGGCGACCGTGGCCGGCGCGGGGGCATCGGCAGCCAGGGCCGGGACCGACATCGTGCCGGCCGCCAGCAGGGCGGCGACCAGTGGGCTGAACAAATTCTTCATGGCGTCTCTCGCGTAGTTGTAATGCGGGCGATTGTAATCCAACTATCGCCGCGCTCACCTCTACTGCCGCTACTCCCGCTGCTGGCGCTACTCGATGTCCGGCAGCTTCAGGCGCTTGAGGTGGAAGTCGTACTCGTACAGTTCGCCGTAGCGGCCCCACTCCACTGCGATGTTGAGGGTGCGGCGGGCGCGGTTTTCCTTCATGCCCTCTTCCAGCAGTTCGATGAAGGGTTCTTCGGACAGCGTGCCGCCGGCGCTCTCGGCCAGCGCCGCGCGGATCCGCGCCGCCAGCGGCACGTTCTCCAGTACCTGGCGGCCGAAAATCTCCTGGCGCTCGGCCTGTTCCGCGCCGGCATAGCGGCGGCCCAGGTGGGTCAGCATGATGTCGCCGCTTTCGACCTGGGCCAGGCCCAGCATCGCCAGCGCCTCGAAGGTCGGGAACAGCTCCTCGTCGGACAGCTCGGCTTCCTCGGCCAGGTGCGGCAGGTCGGCGCGGCCGTCGAAAGGCGGCTCGGCCACCAGTTCCAGCACCGCCTCGATGCGGCTGACGTCGGTGTCCGGCAGGCCGAAATCCGGCTGGCGGGCCGGCATGCCGACCGCGACCGCCGGCGCCGGGCGGCGCATCGTCATCAGGCCATACACCTCGTCGATCAGGGCGCGTACGCGCGGGCTGTCGGCTTTGCGCGGACGCGACTGGTCGATCCGGACTTCGCTGACGATGCGGCCCGGATCGCTGGACAGGATGATGATGCGGTCGGCCATCATCACCGCTTCCTCGATGTTGTGGGACACGACCACGATGCCGCGGGTCGGGATCTGCTTGCTCTCCCACAGTTGCAGGATGTCGTCGCGCAGGGTCTCGCCGGTCAGCACGTCGAGGGCGGAAAAGGCTTCGTCCATCAGCAGCACGTCCGGATTCGTGACCAGGGCGCGCGCGATGCCGACGCGCTGGCGCATGCCGCCCGACAGCTCGCGCGGCAGCGCGCCGCCGAAGCCGGCCAGGCCGATCAGCTCGAGCACGGCGTCGGCGCGGCGTTCGCGTTCGGCCGGCGATACGCCCTGCGCTTCCAGGCCCAGCTCGACGTTCTGCTGCACCGTCAGCCACGGGAACAGGGCGAAGGACTGGAACACCATCGCCACGCCCGGCGCCGGGCCGGCGATCGGCTGGCCGCGGTAGCTGGCCTTGCCGCCGTCGGACGGCACCAGGCCGGCCATGATGCGCAGCAGAGTCGATTTGCCGGAGCCGGACTTGCCGAGCAGCGCGACGATTTCTCCCTGGCGCAGCGTGAAGTCGACGCCGTCCAGGATGCGCCGCGGCGCGCCGTCGGCGCCGCTGAAGGATTTGCCCACCGAGGCCAGTTGGATCAGGGTATCTTGAGTCATCTCGTTTCCTTCAATTACGCACGGTTCTCGGCGAGCAGGTACAGCTTGCGCCAGAAGAAGCGGTTCAGCAGCATCACGAAGATGCACATGATGCCGATGCCGAGCGCGATGCGCGGGAAGTCGCCGGCGTCCGTCATCTGCTTGATGTAGCTGCCCAGGCCATCCGCCGCCAGGGTGGTCTTGCCCCAGGTGACGTATTCGGCCACGATGCTGGCGTTCCAGGAGCCGCCGCTGGCCGTGATCGCACCGGTCAGGTAGGCCGGGAACACCGCCGGCAGGTAGACCCGCTTCCACTTCAGCCAGCCGCGCAGGCCCAGGTTGTCGGCCGCCAGCCGCAGTTCGTTCGGGATGGTCGAGGCGCCGGCCACCACGTTGAACAGGATGTACCACTGGGTGCCGAACACCATCAGGGGGCTGAGCCAGATATTCGGATTCAGGTGAAAACGAACCATCAGGAACACCACCAGCGGGAACAGCAGGTTGACCGGGAAGGCCGCCAGGAACTGGGCCACCGCCTGCACGCGCTGCGAGTAGCGCGGGCTCAGGCCGATCCACACCGCCACCGGCACCCAGACCAGCGAGGCCAGCGCAATCAGCAGCATCACGCGCAGCAGGGTCGTCAGGCCCAGCAGGACCACGTGGCCGGCTTCGCTCCAGCCGACCTCGGCGTGCACGTACATGGCCAGCTTGATCGTGGCGGCCAGCACGGCCACCGGCAGCAGCACGTCCCACAGGCGCGGCAGGATGCGCTGCCAGGCCGCCGGTTTCTGCGGGGCCGGCGCCGCGCCGGCGGTGCCGAACCAGCCCAGGGTGATACGCATCGTCGCCCAGAAGCGCTCCGCCAGGCGGCTCACCCACAGGCTGCGGCGGCCCCAGTCGAGCAGCCAGGAACGCTGCGCGGTCTCGCCCTGCGATTCCTCGAAGCGGAACTTGTCGGCCCAGGCCAGCAGCGGGCGGAAGAACAGCTGGTCGTACAACACGATGCCGGCCAGCATGGCCAGGATCGCCCACGCCACGGCTTTACCGTTTTCCTGCTCGATGGCGACGGCGATGAAGGCGCCGATGCCGGGCAGCTTGATGTCCTGGCCGGCCACCGAGATCGCTTCCGCAGCCACCAGGAAGAACCAGCCGCCCGACATCGACATCATCATGTTCCACAGCAGGGCCGGCGTCGCATACGGCAGCTCGAGGCGCCAGAAGCGCTGCCAGCCGGACAGGCGAAACACGCGCGCCGCCTCGTTCAGCTCGTCGGGCACGGTGCGCATCGACTGGTACAGGCTGAACGCCATGTTCCAGGCCTGCGAAGTGAAGATCGCGAAGATGGCCGCGCATTCCACGCCCAGCAGGCTGCCCGGGAACAGCGCGATGAAGGGCGCGATCGCGATTGCCTGGAAGCCCAGGATCGGCACCGACTGCAGGATGTCGAGCAGCGGGATCAAGGCCTTTTCGGCGGCGCGGTACTTGGCGGCGACGGCCGCGAACACGAAGCTGAACACCAGCGAGCAGCCGAGCGCGATGAACATCCGCAGGATGGTGCGCAGCAGGTAGTAAGGCAGCGCCGCGGGATCCAGCGCGATGGGGGTTGCCTGGCCGACCACGAAGGGACGCGCCATCTGCATGGCGCCGTAGGCGCAGGCGGCCAGCACCGCCAGCACCAGCGGCAGCAGGAGCCAATCCCAGCGATTGAAACCGCGTCCGCCGCGGTCGGCCGCCGGCTGGCGGTCATTGAAGAACTCGAACATCCACGTTCCTTGCACGCAGAGTGAAGCCGTCGTTGATATGCGCGCCGGCGGCGGACCGCAGTGCGGCCCGGCCACCGGGGACCGTTTTGCGTGTTGCTGGAATATGAATGCTCCGGTGCGGCCGGAACAGAAAAGATACCATCATCCTGGCAGGATGACGGCAGGAGACGGGAAAGCCTGCGTTATCTTGCCGAGAATGTGCCAGAAATAATCTGGCGACAACTATCGCTCGAACAAGTGCCCATGAATGGACCCAAAAAATGAAAACAGAGCGAGTGTAATTGCCCGCTCAACAGGGCGTCAACCACGATCGTGATTCCCGGCGCAGGGCGCGCCTGGATGTGTTTATTTGCCGACAAGAACTGGTCCGCTGTACTTCATCAGGAGGCCCTTCGGCCCCACCGCCCAGCCGGTGGTCGGGCTGGCGAAACCGACCGTGTTCATCGGTGTCTTGTCCAGCGCGGTCCAGCTCTTCCCGGCGTCGCGCGAGAAGCCGGAGCCGGCCAGGCCGGCGGCGACCAGGCTGCGCGGCGCACCGGGCACCGGCACCACCACCGACATATAGCCGGCCGGCTGCACCTGCACCGGACTCCAGGTGGCGCCGCCATCTTCCGTGCGCGCGCCGTTGATGCCGGCCATGTGCGTCTCCTTGTAATCGCCACCGGCGGCAAAGCCTTCTTTCGGGTTCAGGAAGGCCACCGAGAACACGCCGCGGGCCGCCGCGCCGGCCGGGATCGGCGTCGCCTGCGCGCGCCAGGTCTTGCCGCGGTCGGCGGAATGGAACACGCGCGAGTCGGCCGAACCGCCGGTGGCGATCCACGCATCGTTCGTGCCGGCCACCGTCAGGCAGGTGCCGCTGGCGGCGAAGGCGCCCTCGTTCGGCATCGCCTCCAGTCCCTTCGTCTCGACGAGCTGCCAGGACGCGCCGCCGTCGCCGGTGGTGTAGACCTGGAAGCTGCCCTTGACCGGATCGCCGAACAGGATGCCGTGGTCCTTGTCCCAGAACGCCATCGCATCCCAGAAGCCCTCCGCCATCTGGTTGGTCGTCATCAGGCGCCAGCTGGCGCCGCCGTCGGAGGTAGCGTAGATGCGCGAAGCCGCGCCGGGGCCGGCGCCCATTACCACCGCGGTCCTGGCATCGAAGGCCTGGATGTCGCGAAAGTCGATCTTGTCGGCCTCCGGCACCTGCATCGCCTGCCAGTGTTCGCCGTCGACGGTGCGCAGCACGGTACCCTTGGCGCCGCTGGCCCAGGCAACCTTCGCATCGACGACGGACAGGCCGCGCAGTTCGGCGCTGGTGCCGCTGGGGGTGGCTTGCCAGGACTGGGCGGAGGCGGAGGCGCAGGCGGCGCTGGAGGCCAGCAGTGCGGCGATCAGGAGGGAGCGTGGGTGCATGGAATCCGGCGTCTCGTAATAATGATGAGTGCCGATATTACACCGCCGCACTCGCCGGGGGCGAGGTTTGCGATAATGGCTGCCTTATCCGGAATTTGAAGCGAAAACCATGACTACCCTCACCTACGAAGCCTTCCTCGACGAAGTCACGACCCTGCTCACCGAAATGTACGACATGGAGGACGAGGCGGCCATCAAGCTGGTGATGCAGGCGCAGGACGCCGAATACTTCGTCGTCCACGACGACAAGCCGGAACTGCGCACGCTGGAGCAGGCGAAGAAGGACGCGGTGGCGCTGTACAAGGCGCGCCAGAACCGCGTGGAGACGCAGCAGAAGCAGCAGCGCGCCCAGCACCAGCGCGGCGGCGCCAAGAAGCGCTGAGGCCCGTGCGGCCCGCGCTCAGGTCCAGAGATTGATCAGGTTGCCGTCGCCGTCGCGGAAGGAGCCGATGACGATCATGATGAAGTCGACGAAGGCCCAGATGCCGAGGCCGCCGAAAGTCAGCAGCTGCAGGATGCCGGTGCCGACCTTGCCTACATAGAAGCGGTGCACGCCGAGGAAGCCGATGAAGAAGCACAGGATGGCCGCCGGCAGGATGCGCTTTTGCGAGGCGCTGAGTCCCTGGCCCTGCTGGGGCGCACCGCAGCCCGGGCAGGCTTGGGCGCTGAAGTGCATCTGCGAGCCGCAGGCGCGGCAATAAAACATCTGCGAATTGACGGCGGTGTTCATCGATCGGGTTCCCCATATGGAATTGTTATCGATCGAGCATAGCATGCGGGGCCGGCACGGAAGATCACCAAAAATCACGTCCGTGCGCCCCTCTCCGGCCGGCGTGCGGGCCGGCCGGAGCACCTCTTAATTGCCGGCCCTGGCGATGGTCGCCACCGGCTCGCCCTGCGTCCAGCCGCCGCCCAGCGCACGCGCCACCGACACCGCCGCCAGCAGGCGCTGGGTACGGATCTGGGCCGCGGCGCGGTCCGCCGCCAGCGCGCTGCGCTGGGCGTCGGTGACGTCCAGGTAGGTCGAGACGCCGCGGTCGTAGCGCGCCTGGGCCACCTGCAGCGCCCGCGCGGCGGCCTGCTGGGCCTGGACCTGCACCTCGCCCTGCTGCTGGCGTTCCTGCACGTCGGACAGCGCATCTTCCACTTCGCGCAATGCGCTCAGCAGGCGTGCCTCGTGGTTGGCGACCGCCTCGTCGTACCTGGCCTGGGCCAACTTCAGGTTGGCGCGGTTGCGGCCGGCGTCGAATACCGGCAGCGACAGTGCCAGCGGACCGAAGGAGAACTGGCGCGCGCTGCCCTGGGCCAGGTTGCGCAGGCTTTCCGAGGCATAGCCGTAGTTGCCGGTCAGGGACAGCGCCGGGTAGAAGGCGCCTTCGGCCACGCCGATCTGGGCATTGAAGGCCTTCAGGCCGGCCACGCTCGATGCCAGGTCGGGACGCTGGCCCAGCAGGCTGGCCGGCAGGCCGACCGGGATGCTCGGCGGCTGGGGTAAAAGTTTATCCTGCAACGCGGCGTCCTGGTTGCCAGCCACCAGCGGCTCGCTCGGCGAGGCGCCCACCAGCACCGACAGCGCATGCTCCAGCGTGTTGCGCTGGCGCTGGGCTTCGTGCAGGTCGGCCTCGGCGTTGGCGCGCTCGATGCGGGCGCGCGAGACGTCCAGTTCGTTCGACAGGCCGGCGTTGAAGCGCGCCTCGATCAGTTCCTGGGATTCGCGGCGGGTCGCCAGCGCATTGCGCAGGATCGCCAGCTCGGCGTCCAGGCCGCGCAGCTGCCAGTAAGTCGTCGCCACCTGGCCCGACAGCATCAGCAGCACGCCGTCGCGGTCGTCCTGGGCCGCCAGGGCCTGGGCATCGGCCGCTTCGACCACGCGGCGCACGCGGCCCCACAGGTCCAGCTCCCACGAGAAGCCGAGGCCGGCCGAGTAGTTGTTACCTTCGATCGAGCGGTGGCCCAGCGCCAGGCCCTGCGAAGTCTCGGCCGAGGTGCGCGAGTTCGAGATACCGGCCTGCACGTTCACCGACGGCAGCTGGCCGGCGCGCACCACGCCCAGCTGGGCCTGTGCCTGCACCAGGCGCTGCGCGGCGGCGCGCACGTTCGGGTTGTCGTGCAGCGCGCGCTGCTCGAGGGTGTCCAGGGTCTGGTCGCCGAACACGGTCCACCAGTTGGCCGGCAGGCGCGCGGCGTCCTGCTGCTGGCCGGCCTGCGCGTGGCGGTATGCCGGGCTCGCGATGTCCTGCGGGGCCTTGAAGTCGGGACCGACGGTGCCGCAGGCGGAAAGGAGCGCGGCGACGGCCGCGGCGACGGCGGTGTGGATGACAGGCTTGAACATAGTATTTTTCATTGAGAGTTATCCATCCCGTCGCCCCCGCGAAGGCGGGGACGACATATCAATCATCAGTGGCCGCCGCCCCCGGCCCCACCCGGCGACTTGACCTTGTCCGCAAACCACAGCGGCACGATCGCCGCGATCAGGATCACGCCGACCAGGAAGAAGCCGTCGTTGTAGGCCATCACGTAAGCCTCGCGCCGTACGATGCGGTCGATCGCCGCGATCGCCTGGTTGGCCGCGGTGGCCGGGTCGATGCCGTGCGAGATGAAGCCCTGGGTCAGCTGGTCCAGGCGGGCCTGGGTGGCGGACGCGAACATCGACACCGATTCGCCGATGCGCGCCGAGTGGAAGTGCTCGCGGTTGGTCAGCGAGGTCGCCAGCAGCGCGATGCCCACCGAGCCGCCCAGGTTGCGGGTCATGTTGAACAGGCTCGAGGCCGACGGCATGTCCTTCGGCGCGATGCCGTTCATCGCGAAGTTCGACAGGGTCAGCATCACGAAGGGCTGGCCGATCGCGCGGATGATCTGGGTGACCATCAGCTGGTCGTAGCCGGTGCTGGCGTCCATGTAGGCGTTCATCAGGCAGGAGATGCCGAACAGGCCGAGGCCGAACATGCACATGATGCGGTTGTCGATCTTCTGCGACAGGCGCGCCACGAAGGGCATCACGAACAGCTGCGGCAGGCCCATCCAGGCGATGACCTCGCCGATCTGCATCGGCGAATAGCCGGCGATCTGGCCCAGGTACAGCGGCAGCAGGTAGGACGAGCCGTACAGGCCCATGCCGATCACCGCCGACAGGATGGTCGCCACCATGAAGTTGCGCTGGCCATACAGGCGCAGGTTGACGAAGGGGTCGGCGCGCCAGAAGCCGATCACCACCCAGCCGAGGATGCCGATCAGCGCCATCGCGGCGAAGGTGATGATGAAGCTCGACTCGAACCAGTCCTTCGAATTGCCCTCTTCCAGGAAGATGGTCAGGCTGGCCAGGCCGACCGCCATGAAGGCGATGCCCAGCCAGTCGGCCTTGGCCAGCATCCTGAGGTTCAGCGGCTCCTTGTCCAGGCCCCAGTACATGCCGGCGATCAGCAGCACGCCCGGCACCCAGTTGATGTAGAAGATCGAGGGCCAGCCGTACAGCTCCGTGAGGTAGCCGCCCAGGGTCGGGCCCATGGCCGGGGCCAGGGTCGCGGTCAGGCCGAACATCGCCATGCCGACCGCGCGCTTGGCGGGAGGCAGGCGGGTCATCACCAGGGTCATCGCCATCGGGATCAGGGCGCCGCCGGTGAAGCCCTGCAGCATGCGGAACACGATCATGCTCTGCAGGTTCCAGGCCGCGCCGCACAGGGTCGAGAAGGCCAGGAACAGGGCCGTGGTCAGCATCAGGTAGCGGCGCTGGCCGAAGGCGCGCACGAACAGCGCGGTCATCGGAATCACCACGATCTCGGCGCACAGGTAGGCGGTCGAGATCCACGAGCCCTCCTCCTGCGTGGCCGACAGCGTACCGAGGATGTCGCGCAGCGAGGAGTTGGTGATCTGGATGTCGAGCACCGCCATGAAGGCGCCGAGCAGGCCGGCGGCCACCGCGATCCAGGTGCGGGCGTCGACGCGCGTGCCGTTGGCCGGCATGCTCATCGTCTGGGTGGAACTCGTCATGACGATCCTTTACTGGGCCGACGCGGTGCGGGCCGGCTGCTGCGCGCCTTGTGCCGGTTTCTGGCGCAGGTCGATCTCGACCACGGTCGACATGCCCGGCACCAGGCGGCCGGCGTACTTCTTCAGGTCTTCCGGCTTGAAGGTGATCTTGACCGGCACGCGCTGGACGATCTTGGTGAAGTTACCGGTCGCGTTATCGGCCGGCAGCAGCGCGAACTGGTTGCCCGAAGCCGGCGAGAAGCTGTCCACGCGGCCGACCAGTTCCTTGTCCTTCAGGGCGTCGACTTCGATCCTGACTTCCTGGCCCGGCACCAGGCCCGGCAGCTGGGTTTCCTTGAAGTTGGCGGTCACCCAGACGTCGTCCTGGACGATCGCGGCCAGCTGCTGGCCCGGCTGGATGCGGGCGCCGACTTCGACGCTGCGCTTGCCGATGCGGCCGCTCACCGGCGCCACGATCTGGTTGTAGCCGAGCTGCTGCCGGGCGTCCTTGAGCTGGGCCTGCAGCACCTTGACCTGGGCCTTCAGCACGTCGCGCGCCGAGCCGGCGGCGGCGATCTGGGCCTTGGCTGCATTGGCGTTGTCGCGGCGCGCGTTGACGTCGGCGGTGGCGCCGGCGCGGGCCGCGGTGGCGGCGTCGACTTCAGCCTTGGAGACTGCCTTCATATTGGTGTTGTACAGCTGGCCGTAACGCTCGGCGTCCTGTTTGGCGCGCACCAGGTTGGCCTGGGCCTGCACCACCTGGGCGCCGGCGGCCGAGGCCTGGGCTTTCGCCTGCTCGACGGCGGCGTCGGCCTGCACGATCTGCTGCTGCACGCTGGCGATCTGGGCCTGGATCTGCTCGACCTTCACGCCCTGGTCGGCCGGATCCAGCTCGGCCAGCACGTCGCCGGCCTTGACGATCTGGTTGTCGTCGAACAGGACCTTGGTGACGACACCAGGAATGCGCGCCGAGACCGGATGCACGTGGCCGGTGATGTAGGCGTTTTCGGTTTCGACGAAGTTGCTGCTGCGGTACCACATGCGGCCACCGGCGGCGAGCGCGGCCAGGGCGATCACGCCGACCACCATCAGCACGCGCTTCGGCGGTCCCTTGCTGCCGTTGGCGGCGGCCGGCGCTGCAGGCGGAACGGCGGCGGTCGGTTTCTGCTGGACCGTGGTTTGCGAATCTGCCATGAATACGACTCCGAAGAAAAAATGAAATGGGTTCATCGCATTATTCGACAAAGAATCGGCGAAGTCAAGAAATGAAACGGTTGCATTTCATTTTTTTCCGGGTTAGAGTGTCGGTATGGACAAACCCGTAAACGACTGCAAGGCCGCCGGCCGGCCCAAGGCCGCCGAGGTCGAAGCACGCACGCAGGAGCTGCTGCAGATTGCCGGCGGCCTCTTCCTCAAGAACGGCTATACCAAGACCAGCCTGGAATCGATCGCCCGCGCCGCCCACGTGGCGGTGCGCACCATCTACGTCAAATTCGGCGGCAAGGCCGGCCTGCTGCATGCGGTGCTGGCGGACAAGCGCGACCGTTTCTTCCGCAACCAGCCGATGCAGACGGACACCCGTCCGCTGAAGGAAGTCGTGGACGATTTCGCGCGCCAGATGTATGGACTGCTCACCTCGCAGGAAGCGGTGGACATGCAGCGCATCGTGATGGCGGAGGCACCCACCAATCCCGAACTGGCGGAAGCCTTCTGGAACGGCGGTCCGCGCCAGACCCGCGAGATGCTGGGCCGTTTCTTCGCCCGCCCCGACATCCGCGCCCAGCTGCGTCCCGACATCGACCTCGACCTGCTGCCCGGCCACTTGATGGGCTGCATCGCCGGCGACCAGCTGTGCCGCTTCGTGTTCCCGCCGGAAAAGCAGCCGCTGGACCAGGCGCTCCGCGCACTCGACCGCCGCCTCGACCTGTTCTACCGCGCCGTGCTGGCCAGGCCCTGAGCCGGCGCCGGGCGGCCGGGTCAATGTGCGGCATCGCACGGACCACCTCGACCCGCTTCGGGCATCCTGAACGTCTGAAGAAGGAGGATGTCATGAACACGAAAAATTCAAAGACGGCAGTTCGCCGCAAGGGGGTAGCATGAGCAAGGCGTCCCGTTACGAATGGCGAGACCAGCAGGCCGCGGTGCAGGAGCGCATGAAGGGCTTCCTCGCGAATCCGGGCAAGGAACAACTCGAGGCCGTCGTGGCCGAGATGCGTGCCTACGCTGACGCAGCCCAGTCGGGCCACATCGAGATTCCGCAACACTGGACCAGTTACAACTGACCTGAAACACGCTACCGACATGCCGTCCAGTTCGCTGGGCGGCATTTTTTTTGGCTGAGTTCGCGTTAATTCGGTCACTGCGCCAGTTAGCTGAGCTGGACGGCGGCTTGCAGCAGATGCCGCGGCGTCGTCAGCTTGCGCGCATCCAGCATGCGCTGCCAGCCTGAATAATTGATCAGGTAACGGCTCGCCACGCCGCGGAACCGCGCCAGCCAGCGCTTGAACCGGCTATGCCAGCCGTTCACGTTTTGCACGTGGATCGCGCCGCGTGCGCGCTCTCCCGCCTGCACGTTCACCCACGCGTGCGTGATCCCTGATCGCGCGGCAAAGCGCCGATACGCGAGCGCACCGTCGCTGACCAGCAACACGTCGGCAGCGAGCACCGGCCGAAGACAATGATYCARTTGGGCGGCGGTAACCTGGCCACGGCCGGTATGGAAATCGAGTGTCTGGCCGCTGCGGTCGCGGGCGACGAGCAGGCAGTCGTGCTCCTGGTTGATRCCGCGCCGCGCCGCMACGCCGCCGCGCTGTCTCGGCCGGCGCGTGAGCGTGCGCGAMCCYTTCTGCGATTCGAGGCGATAGGTTTCATCGGCTTCGACGATGGCGGTGAGATATCTCGGCCGGTCCCGCATGGCGCCGGRCACGAAGCGGTGGCGCCAGCGGAAGCTGGTCGTGCGATCCACGCCGACGACCAGCGCGGCGTCGCGGACCGTGCGCGACTCGAGCAGGCATTGCAGGTAAGACAGCCAGCATGCCTTCTTGCGCAGGCGCGCGAGCGGCGTGCCCGTCAACGCGTTATGGCTGCGCCGGCAGCCGAGGCAGCGAAAACGCTGCAGGCCGCTCGCCTGGCCGCAGCGGTGTTTGCGGGGACAGCCACAATGCGGACACGGCCGTCCGGCTGCGGCTTGTTCGATCAGRGCGATGCAGGCGCCAGGG
>NZ_JBFTRS010000019.1:0-145383 GCF_056399645.1 Massilia sp. 01N417
TCCGAATACCGCGTCAAGCCGGGTGACAGCCTGGGCCGCATCGCCGCCCAGCTCAAGCCGGTCGACGTCTCGCTCGACATGATGCTGGTGGCCCTGTACCGCGCCAATCCGGACGCCTTCATCGGCAACAACATGAACCGCCTCAAGTCGGGCCGCATCCTGTCGGTGCCGTCCGCCGACAGCGTGCAGGGGCTGAACGAAGGCGAAGCGCATGGCGTGGTGGTCGCGCATGCGGCCGACTTCAACGCCTACCGCAACAAGCTGGCCGGCCAGGTCGGCAATGCGGAACCGGTCAAGGCCCCGCAGGCCGGCCAGAGCGCCGGCGGCAAGATCACCGCCAAGGTCGAGGAACGCCCGACCGCCGCCAACGAGTCCCAGGACCAGCTGCGCCTGTCGAAGGCGCCGGCCGCCGGGCTTGCCACCGGCAAGGGGGCGACCACGAGCACCGAGGACACCATCGCCAAGCAGCGCGAGCTGGAAGAAGCCCAGCGCCGCGTGAAGGAACTGGAACGCAACGTCAGCGACCTCGAGCAGCTGGCCACCGTCAAGAGCAAGGGCGGCGCCGAGGCCCAGCAGAACGCCGCCGCATCGGCGCCGGCCGCGCCGGCCCCGGCCCCGGCCCAGGAAGCGCCGCACGACAAGCCGGCGCAGAAGAAGCTGGCGACCATCAAGCCGGCCGCCAAGCCGGCGCCCAAACCCGAGCCGGGCCTGCTCGACTTCATCATGGACAACCTGCCGCTGGTCGGCGGCGGCGCGGCCGTGCTGCTGCTCGGCGGCCTGCTGGCTGCCCAGCGCCGCAAGAAGAAGGTGGTCAAGACCGTCGCCGAACCTTCGGTCATGGGCGTGCCGACCGAACCGGCGCACTCGCTGTTCGCCGAGACCGGCGGCCAGAGCGTCGACACCAGCAACAGCGTGTTCAATTCCAGCTTCGCGCCATCGGCCAGCCAGCTCGATACCAACGAGGTCGATCCGGTGGCCGAAGCCGACGTCTACATCGCCTATGGCCGCGACGCCCAGGCCGAAGAGATCCTGAAGGAAGCCCTGCGCACCCATCCGGAACGCTATCCGGTGCGCCTGAAGCTGCTCGAGATCTACGCCGCCCGCAAGGACCAGCGCGCCTTCGAAACCCAGGCCGGAGAGCTGTACAGCATGACCCGCGGCCAGGGCGAGGAGTGGGCGCAGGCCGCCGCGCTGGGCCTGTCCATCGATCCGCTGAACCCGCTGTACGCGACCGGCGGCGCGCTGGTCGACACCGCCGCGGCGCCGGCCCCGGACGCCCACGTATCGCTGTCGAAGGACTTCGACGATGTCTTCGGCGCCGCCGACCTGACCGCCACCCCGGCGCCGGCGTCGGCCCATGAGCCGATGAGCTTCGAGCAGCACTTCGCCGGCGCGATGGGCACGGCGCAGCCGGCCGCCCAGCCCGACGCCTTCGCCCCGGCCGCCGCACCGGCAGCGGCCGAGGACGAGCACACGCTGGACTTCGACCTCGGCGGCCTGGCCTTCGAACCGGTCCAGGCCGAGGAGCCGAAGCCGGTCCAGGCGCACGACGACGGCCACGTGCTCGACTTCGACATGGGCGGCTTCGATGCCGCACCGGTGGAAGCCGCCGCAGCCGCCACAGCGGCCGAGCCCACCGCGGCTCCGGCGCCGGCCGAGGAGCCGCTCGACTTCTCCTTCGACATGGACTTCGGCGCTCCGGCCGCGAACCCGGTGCCGCAACCGGCAGTCAAGCCGCTCGAGACCGCGGACGACCTGCCGTTCGGCGACTTCGACCTGGGCGACACCATCCCGGGCGCCGCTGCGGCTTCCGAGACCGCCGCCGCGCCGAACAGCGACTTCGACATGGCCAACCTGGCCAAGGAATTCGACCTGCCGCCGCTGCCGGCCGCGCCGGAAGAGACCAGCCCGGCCACCGAGCTGAAGGACCCGCTGTTCGACCTCGACACCATGGACTTCGGCCTGGCCGACGAGGTCAAGCCGGCCGCGGTGGAATCCGCCGCGCCGGTTGCCGACCCGGCGCCCGCGCTGTCGCTGGAAGATGAGCTGTTCGGCCTGTCGGAGCTGTCGAATGAGCTGCCTGCCGCGACCCCGGCCCCGGTCGACACCGCCGAGTACGCGCCGCACGGCATGCTGGAGCCGGCAAAGGTCGAGCCGGCCTTCGACCTCGGCGGCTTCGACCTCGACCTGCCGGGAGAGGCTGCGTCGCCGGAGCTCGGGACGGTGGCGGCGCCGGCCGCGATGTCGGCCGCGCACATGGAGATGGAAACCAAGCTGGACCTGGCCATCGCCTACCAGGAAATCGGCGACAAGGAGGGTGCGCGTGAGCTGCTCGAAGAAGTCATCAAGGGCGGCAGCAGCGAACAGGTCTCCAAGGCCAACGCAATGCGCGCCCAGCTTGTGTGAGGCCTGCTGAGTGACAAGAATTGCCCTGGGTGTCCAGTACATCGGCACCGCCTGGAACGGTTATCAGAAACAGCCTTCGCGCGACACGGTCCAGGACCAGCTGGAGATCGCGCTCGAGAAGTTTGCCTGCACCAAACTCGCCACCACCTGCGCCGGCCGCACCGACGCCGGCGTGCACGCGATCGAGCAGGTCGTCCACTTCGACACGGAACTCGACCGCGCACCGCAATCCTGGGTGCGCGGCACCAACGCCTTCCTGCCGGATTCGATCGTGGTGCGCTGGGCGCACGTGGTCGAGCCCGACGCGGAGGGCCAGGATTTCCACGCGCGCTTCTCGGCCAGGTCCCGCACCTACCACTACGTGCTGTACAACAATCCGAACCCGTCGGCCCTGCTGGCCGGACGCGCCGGCTGGGTGTTCCGCCCGCTGGACGTCGAGCGCATGGTTGACGCCGCGCAGTACCTGATCGGCACCCACGACTTCAGCAGCTTCCGCGCTTCCGGCTGCCAGGCGAATTCGCCGGTCAAGCAGATGCACGAGGTGAACATCGTGCGCCACGGCGACGTCATCGTGTTCACGGTGCGCGCCTCCGCCTTCCTGCATCACATGGTCCGCAACATCGTCGGCTCGCTGATCTACGTGGGCACCGGCCGCAACGAGCCGGCCTGGATGGCCGAGGTCCTGGCCGCCCGCTCGCGCGACGCCGCGGCGCCGACCTTCATGCCGGACGGTTTGTATCTTGCTACAATCGACTACGATCCGAAGTGGGGGTTGCCGCAGGAGGCGACGCCACCTTTGCCCTGGCTCTGAATTTTTCCGACGTTGATAGGTTTTCCATGCAACGTACCCGCATCAAAATCTGCGGCATCACCCGCGAACAAGACCTGCGCGCCGCAGTCGCTGCCGGCGCCGACGCCATCGGTTTCGTCTTCTACCCGAAGAGCCCGCGCTACATCGCGCCCGCGCAGCTGGCCGCGCTGGCGTCCGCCATGCCGCCCTTCGTCAGCGGCGTCGGCCTGTTCGTGAACGCCGGCGTGGAGGAAGTACGCGAAGCCGTCGATGCCGGCCCGATCGCGCTGCTGCAATTCCACGGCGACGAAACCGCCGAGCAGTGCGCGGCGATCGCGGCCGCCGTCAAGCGTCCCTTCGTGCGGGCCTACCGCGTGAAACCTGACACCAGCGCCCTGGATTTGATAGAATCGGAAGCTCAATACCGCGCCGCCAGCGCCTGGTTCTCGGGCCTCCTGCTCGATACCTGGGTCGACGCCTACGGCGGCGCAGGAAAGGTCTTCGATTGGTCTCTTATCCCAAAAGAGCTCGCGCCTCGGGTCGTTTTGAGTGGTGGCTTGAGCGTGCAAAACGTGACTGGCGCGGTGATGCGCGTACGTCCCTTTGCGGTCGACATCAGTAGCGGTGTCGAGGAAAGCAAGGGGATCAAGGATGCCCGCAAGATAGCCGCGTTCGTCGACGCGGTGCGGGCTGCCGATGCATCACCCGAAACGAGCGAGTCACACCATGAAGGAAGCACCTCAAAAGGACAGCGCCAAGGCCCTGTTCAAGACCCCTGAATACCAACTGCCGGACGCCTCCGGCCACTTCGGTCCCTACGGCGGCAGCTTCGTCGCCGAGACCCTCAGCCACGCCCTGGCCGAGCTGAACGACGCCTATGCGCGCTACAGCCAGGATCCGGAATTCCTCGAAGAATTCCGCTACGAGCTGGCGCACTTCGTCGGCCGTCCGTCGCCCGTCTACCATGCGAAGCGCTGGTCGCAGCAGGGCGGCGGTGCACAGATCTTCTTCAAGCGCGAAGACCTGAACCACACCGGCGCCCACAAGATCAACAACGTGATCGGCCAGGCCTTGCTGGCCAGGCGCATGGGCAAGCCGCGCATCATCGCCGAGACCGGCGCCGGCCAGCACGGCGTCGCCACCGCCACCATCTGCGCGCGCTTCGGCCTCGAATGCGTGATCTACATGGGCAGCGAGGACGTCAAGCGCCAGGCCCAGAACGTCTACCGCATGAAGCTGCTGGGCGCGACCGTCGTCCCGGTCGAAAGCGGCTCGAAGACCCTCAAGGACGCGCTCAACGAAGCGATGCGCGACTGGGTCACCAACATCGAGAACACCTTCTACATCATCGGCACCGTGGCCGGGCCGCATCCCTATCCGATGATGGTGCGCGACTTCCAGTCCGTGATCGGCGAGGAATGCCGCGTGCAGATGCCGCAGATGACCGGCCGCCAGCCGGACTACGTGGTCGCCTGCATCGGCGGCGGCTCGAACGCGATGGGCATCTTCTATCCGTATATCGACGAAGCCGGCGTCAAGCTGGTCGGCGTCGAGGCGGCGGGCGAGGGACTCCAGTCCGGCAAGCACGCGGCTTCCCTCAGCGCCGGCTTCCCCGGCGTCCTGCACGGCAACCGCACCTACCTGCTGCAGGACGAGAACGGCCAGATCATCGAGACCCATTCCGTCTCGGCCGGCCTGGATTATCCGGGCGTCGGTCCCGAGCACGCCTGGCTGAAGGACATCGAGCGCGCCCAGTACGTCTCGATCACCGATGAGGAAGCGCTGCAGGCCTTCCACGACTGCTGCCGCATCGAGGGCATCATCCCGGCGCTGGAATCCTCGCACGCGATCGCGTACGCGGCCAAGCTGGCGCCGACGCTCCCTGCCGACCAGATCATCCTGGTGAACCTGTCCGGCCGCGGCGACAAGGACATGCACACGGTCGCGCAACGCGCCGGCCTGAACTTCGGTTGATGGGGAGACGAACATGTCCAGAATCGCACAGACTTTCGACACCCTGAAACAGCAGGGCAGGACCGGCCTCGTCACCTTCGTCACGGCCGGCGACCCAGGTCCCGACCTCACCGTCCCGATCATGCACGCCCTGGTGGCGGGCGGCGCCGACGTGCTGGAACTCGGCGTCCCGTTCTCCGACCCGATGGCCGAAGGCCCGGTGATCCAGCGCGCCTGCGAACGCGCGCTGACCTTCGGCGTCAGCATGAACGACGTCTTTAACTACGTGCTTGAATTCCGCAAGACCGACCAGCGCACGCCGGTGGTCCTGATGGGCTATGCCAACCCGATCGAGCGCATGGGTCCGTCGGAATTCATCCGCCGCGCGAAGGCCGCGGGTGCCGACGGCGCCATCGTGGTCGACTATCCGCCGGAAGAATGCGAAGCCTTCGCCGCCGAGATGAAGGCGAACGGCCTCGACCTGATCTTCCTGCTGGCCCCGACCTCGACGGTCGAGCGCGTGAAGCAGGTGGCGCGCCACGGCAGCGGTTTCAGCTACTACGTCTCGCTGAAGGGTGTGACGGGCGCCGGCGGCATCGACACGGAAGACGTCGCGCGCCGCGTGGCCGCGATCCGCGAGCACGTCAAGCTCCCGATCGGCGTCGGCTTCGGCATCCGCGATGCGGAGACGGCGAAGTCGGTGGCGGCGGTGGCGGACGCGGTGGTGATCGGCAGCCGCATCATTCAGGAGCTGGAGAACACGCCGAAGGAAAAGGGGCCGGCGGCCGTGCAAGCCTTCGTGGCCGGCATCCGCGCCGCGCTCGACGGCAAGTAATCACAAACAGCGTCAAACGGACCGGGGCCACGCGCCCCGGTTTTTCGTTCCGGCTCAGGCATCCCCGCCGGCCGTGAGTTCGCGGGTGCGCAGCCAGAACGCCAGCGCGGCCACGCTGACACCCGCGCCGAGCAGGCACACGCCGCGCCAGCCCGCGCTCGCATAGCTGGCCGTCGAGGCCAGGGCGCCGATTCCGCTTCCAACGGCATAGAACAGCATGTAGGCGCCGACGAGGCGGCTGTGCGCTTCCGGCGAGGCGCGGAAAATCAGGCTCTGGTTGGTGACGTGGATCGCCTGGCCGCCGAGGTCGAGCAGCACGATGCCGGCGATCAGGGCCCACAGCGAGCGGTCCATCCAGGCCAGCGGCAGCCAGGCGGCCGCCAGCAGCAGCAGGGCGGCGGCGCTGGCCGGCCGTTCGTGGCCCCGGTCCGCCAGCCGGCCCGCCCAGATCGCGGCGAGTGCGCCGGCCGCGCCCGCGAGCCCGAAAGCGCCGATGGCCGTGTGCGACAAGCCGTACGGCGGAGCGCTCAGCGGCAAGACGAGGGCGCTCCAGAAGATGTTAAGGACGGCGAACATCAGCAAGGCCAGCATGCCGCGGACCTGGAGTACCCGGTCGCGCCGCAGCAGCGTGAACATGGAGGCGATCAGGCTGCGGTAGCGCATCGTGCTGCGTGCCGCGCCGAGCGCCGGCAAGCCGCGCCACAGCAGGGCCGCCAGCACCAGGGTCAGCGCGGCCGAGAACAGGTAGACGCTGCGCCACCCCGCCAGGTCGCCGATGCCGCCGGCCAGCACGCGCGCCAGCAGCAGGCCGATGAAGACGCCGCCCTGGGCCGTGCCGACGACCCGTCCGCGTTCCTCGTCGGCCGCGGCGCTGGCGGCATAGGAAATCAGCCCTTGCGTCATGGCGGTGCCGAACAGGCCGGTCAGCAGCATCGCCGCCAGCAGGATCGCGCTCGACCTTGCCGTGCCGACGGCGACCAGGGCCGCGGCCAGCATCAGCGCCTGCGCCAGCATCAGGCGGCGCCGCTCGAGCAGGTCGCCCAGCGGGACGAGCAGCAGCAGGGCGAGGGCGCAACCGGCCTGGGTGGCGGTGACGATGCTGCCGATGGCCGCGTCGGGAATGGCGAACTCGCGCGCCAGCGCGTCCAGCAAGGGCTGGGCATAGTAGACGTTGGCCACGCTCAGGCCGGCGGCGCAGGCGAACAGCAGGACGGTGGCGCGCGGCAGGGTGATGTGGGGAAGGGAAGCGCCCATGGGTTTCTCCGAGTCGGGTCAATAACGGATCAATAAGTGGTTTCAAATTGAAACCATTTGCAGTTTAATCGCTATGGTTTTAAAATGCAACCAACATCAACCTTTCCCGGCCACCGAGATGGATAAACCGACTCCAGCCAATCCCGAGCCCTGTCCAGTGGCGCGCTCGGCCGGCATCGTCGCCGACCGCTGGTCGCTGCTGATCGTGCGCGATGCCTTCGACGGCGTGCGGCGCTTCAGCGACTTCCAGCGCAGCCTCGGCATCGCGCGAAATATCCTGTCCGACCGCCTGCACCGCCTGCTCGATGCCGGCATCCTCGCCATGCAGGCCGGCAGCGGCGGCGGCGCGCACCAGGAATACGTGTTGACGGCAAAGGGCCGCAGCTTGTTTCCGGTCGTGGTGGCCTTGCGCCAGTGGGGAGAGCACTACCTGTTCGGCGAAGGGGAGGCGCACTCCGAGCTGGTCGAAAAGAAGACCGGCAAGCCCCTGCGCGCCATGCTGCCCTTGGCCGACGATGGCCACGCGATTTCGGCCGACGAGACCGAGGTGCGCAAGCTGGGGGCGGCCGGCGTGCCGCAGGAACGATGAACAGGCGCAAACGCCTGACCTTCTGGGACGCAAACGAAGACGACGACACCGTCGAGGACTACTACAAGCCCTACGGCGAATACGGCGACGGCAGCTACCAAGCCATCAACCTTGCATAGAAGCTAAGGTCTTACCAGCAAGAATTCGACAAGCCGAACCTGAATCGGTACACTACGCGCAAATTGAGAATTGCCGCAAAGGAGAACACATGAGTTGGTTGGAAAAACTGCTGCCCCCCCGGATCCAGCGCTCCGATGCCGCCAAAAAGCAGACCATGCCCGAGGGCCTGTGGGTCAAGTGCCCGTCGTGCGAATCGGTGCTCTACCGTACCGACCTCGAATCGAACCTGCACGTCTGCCCGAAGTGCAGCCATCACATGCGCATCCGCGCCCGCGAGCGCCTCGACGCGTTGCTGGACGAAGGCGGCCGCTATGAGATCGGCCAGGACGCGCTGCCGGTCGATACCCTGAAGTTCAAGGACAGCAAGAAGTACCCAGACCGTCTCAAGCAGGCCATGGACGCCACCGGCGAGACCGATGCCCTGATCGTGCAGGGCGGTTCGATCATGAGCCTGCCGGTGGTCGTCGCCTGCTTCGAATTCGAATTCATGGGCGGCTCGATGGGTTCCGTGGTCGGCGAGCGTTTCGCCCGCGGCGCCCAGGTGGCCCTGGAGCAGAAAGTGCCTTTCATCTGCATCACCGCCACCGGCGGCGCCCGCATGCAGGAAGGCCTGCTGTCGCTGATGCAGATGGCCAAGACCACCGCGATGCTGACCAAGCTCTCCGAGAAGAAGCTGCCGTTCATCAGCGTGCTGACCGACCCGACCATGGGCGGCGTCTCCGCTTCCTTCGCCTTCATGGGCGACGTCGTGATCGCCGAACCGAGGGCCCTGATCGGCTTTGCCGGCCCGCGCGTGATCGAGAACACCGTGCGCGAAAAGCTGCCGGAAGGCTTCCAGCGCGCCGAGTTCCTGGTGCAGAAGGGCGCCGTCGACATGATCGTCGACCGCCGCAAGATGCGCGAAGAAATCGCCCACCTGCTCGCCCTGCTGCAAAGCCAGCCGGCCGACGTCATCGCCTGATACCTCTCCCAGCGCGGCCGGATAACCCCGGCCGCGCGCCGCACCTTTCCCCGCCATGTCCACATTCCCGACCACCTTGCCCGACTGGCTGGCGCTGCTCGAGTCGCGCCATGCCGAAATCCACATCGACATGGGCCTGGACCGCGTACGCGCCGTCAAGGAGCGCATGCAGCTCGCCTTTTCCTGCCCCGTGATCATGGTGGCCGGCACCAACGGCAAGGGTTCCACCTGCGCCATGCTGGAAGCCATGCTGCTGCAGAGCGGCTACCGTACCGGCCTGTATATCAAGCCGCACTTCCTCGACTTTAACGAGCGCGCCCGCATCAACGGCGAGATGGCCAGCGACGAAGCCCTGGTGTCCGCCTTCGACGTGGTCGAAGCGGCGCGCGGCGACGTCGACCTGACCTATTTCGAGTTCACCACGCTGGCCATCATGCAGCTACTGGCCACCAGCGAGATCGACGTCGCCATCCTCGAAGTCGGCCTCGGTGGACGCCTCGACGCCGTCAACGTGATCGATGCCGACGTCGCCATCGTCACCAGCATCGACATCGACCACAAGGACTACCTGGGCGAGACGCGCGAGGAGATCGGCTTCGAGAAGGCCGGCATCTTCAGGGCGGGCAAGCCGGCGATCTGCAGCGATCCGCAGCCGCCCGCTTCGCTGATCAAGCATGCGGAAGATATCGGTGCCGACCTGTGGCTGATCGGCCGCGACTTCAACTACCAGGGCGACAAGCAGCAGTGGGCCTATGGCGGCCGTTCGCAGCGCCGCAACTCGCTGGCCTATCCGGCCCTGCGCGGCGCCAACCAGCTGCTGAACGCCTCGGCCGCGCTGGCCGCGCTGGAGGTGCTGCGCCTGCGGCTGCCGGTGGGTGCGCAGGAAGTGCGCGCCGGCCTCGCGATGGTCGAGCTGCCGGGCCGCTTCCAGGTGCTGCCGGGCCGTCCGACCACGGTGCTGGACGTGGCCCACAATCCGCACGCCGCGGCGACCCTGGCCCAGAACCTGAGCAATATGGGCTACCACCGCTTCACCTACGCGGTGTTCGGCATCATGCAGGACAAGGACATCGACGCCGTCATCGAACACATGGCGCCCTACGTCGATCACTGGAATGTGGCGGCGCTGCCGTCGCCACGTTCCGCCGACCCCGCGGCGCTGGCGGCAAAGCTGGAGGCGAAGAAGCCGGCGGGCGTCAAACCGGACGAGTTTTCGGTAAAAACTTTCGCCGATCCGGCTGCGGCCTTCCAGGACGCAACGAGCCGGGCCGGACAGGATGATAGAATAGTGGTCTTTGGCTCGTTCTATACCGTGGCTGGCGTGATGGCAGCCCGTAAATCCTCTCTTCATTGACCTGACAACGCATGGGCTTGTTCTCGTTCTTCGGTAAAAACAAGCAAGGCCGCGCTGCCGAGGACAGCGGCCGTTTCTACAGCAAGGACGACGACGCCGCACTCGGCGAACGTGCCCGTTCCAAGCGTGCCTCCAGCGCGGGCGCCGTCGCCGGCAGCACGCGCGGACGCGGCACCGGCAACGACCCTCTGCTGCCCGAGAAGAAGCGCGCACGGCGCCGCCTGGTCGGGGCGATCGCGCTGGCGCTGGCGGCCGCCGTCGGCCTGCCGATGCTGCTCGACTCCCAGCCGAACAAGTCGCTGGCAGGCGACATCGCGATCCAGATCCCGTCCAAGGACAAGGCGGCGCCGCTGCCGGTGCCGGCCGATCCCTCGGCCCCCGCCGCGCAAGCCGGGCCGGCCACCGCGCGCGACAGGACCGTGGCTGCCGTGGCCGCCGAGGACAGCGTCGGCAGGGACGAGGAAATCGTCCAGATGCCGCCGGTGTCGAAATCCGCGCCGAAGCCGGCGCCGAAGCCCGCCGAGCCGCCGAAGCCCGAGCACAAGCCGGAGCCGCCCAAGGCCAGGCCGGAACCGAAGCCCGAGCACAGGCCGGAGCCGAAACCCGAACACAAGCCCGAACCGAAGCCCGAGCACAAGCCGGTCGAGAAGACCGAGAAGGCCGACAAACCGGTCAAGCCGAAGAGCGAAGACAGGCCGAAGCTCGAGGACAAGCCGGTCAAGCCGCGCGACGACGTGCGCGCCCTCGCCATCCTCGAGGGGAAGGGCGCGGACAAGGCCGAGAAGGACAAGCAGCCGGCCGACGCCGGTTCGCAGAAATTCGTGGTGCAGGTCGCCGCGCTGTCGAGCCAGGAAAAGGCCGCCGAGCTGCAGGCGAAACTGCATGGCGCCGGCATCAATTCGCACACCGAAAAGGCCGGCGAACTCATCAAGGTGAAGATCGGCCCGCTCCCCAAGGACGAGGCCGAGAAAGTGCGCGCCAAGCTGGGCCGCATCGGCCTGTCGGGCTTCATGACCCCTGTTTGAAGCCGTGACGATTTTCGATTACATCGTCCTGTTCATCCTGGTCTCGTCGGTCGTCATCAGCACCATGCGCGGGCTGGTGAAGGAAATCCTGTCCCTGGCGGGCTGGGTCGCGGCCTTCGTGGTGGCGAACGCCTTCGGTGCGCAGCTGGCGCCCATGCTACCATCGGTGGTTCCGGGCGAGTCGCTGAGGCTGATCCTTGCTTTCATTGCACTATTCCTGGGCGTACGTGTACTGATGGGCCTGCTGGCCCTGGCGATCGGCGCGCTGATCGAGGCTTCCGGCCTCTCGCTGGCCGACCGCGGACTCGGCGGCCTGTTCGGACTGGGCCGGGGGATTGTAATCGTGCTGGCCGGCGTCATATTGTGTGGGATGACTTCCATTCCCCAACAGGCTTTCTGGAAAAACGCGTTGCTCTCTCCCATGGCGGAAACCGGCGCGCGCACGGTCAAGCCTTTCTTGCCGGCTGCCTTCGCGCAGCACGTGCAGTATTAATTTTTCACTATCAGCTGTTTAGGAGCGCACCATGTGTGGCATCGTCGGCGTCGTCTCGCAAGCCCCCGTCAACCAGTTGCTGTATGACGCATTGCTGCTGCTGCAGCATCGCGGCCAGGATGCGGCCGGTATCGCAACCAACCATAGCAGCATGTTCTCGATGTACAAGGCCAACGGCCTCGTGCGCGACGTGTTCCGCACGCGTAACATGCGCTCGCTGATGGGTAATTCCGGCATCGGCCACTGCCGCTACCCGACCGCCGGCTCCTCCAGCGAAGAGGAAGCGCAGCCGTTCTACGTGAACGCGCCGTTCGGCATCACCCTGGCGCACAACGGCAACCTGACCAACCAGGCCCAGCTCAAGGACGAGCTGTTCCGCATCGACCGCCGCCACGTCAACACCGGTTCCGATTCGGAAGTGCTGCTGAACGTGCTGGCCCACGAAATCCAGACCGCCGCCGACGGCTACTCGCTGGATCCGGACGCCGTCTTCAAGGCGGTTGCCATGGTGCACAAGCGCGTGCGCGGCGCCTATGCCGTGATCGCCCAGATCGCCGGCCACGGCCTGCTGGCCTTCCGCGACCCCTTCGGCATCCGTCCGCTGTGCCTGGGCGTGAACGAGACCGAGAACGGTCCCGAATACCTGGTTGCCAGCGAATCGGTGGCGCTCGAGGGCCTCGGCTTCCGCTTCGTGCGCGACATCGCGCCGGGCGAGGCGGTCTTCATCGACGACGCCAGCCAGCTGCATTCGCGCCAGTGCGCCGAGAACCCGTCGCTGAATCCCTGCGCCTTCGAATACGTCTACCTGGCCCGTCCTGACTCCGTCATCGACGGCGCCTCGGTCTACGCGACCCGCCTGCGCATGGGTGAATACCTGGCCGACAAGATCCGCCAGGAAATCCCGGTCGAGGACATCGACGTCGTGATGCCGATCCCCGATTCCTCGCGTCCGGCCGCGATCCAGCTGGCACTGAAGCTGGGCGTCGAGTACCGTGAAGGCTTCATCAAGAACCGCTACATCGGCCGTACCTTCATCATGCCGGGCCAGGGCATGCGCAAGAAGTCGGTGCGCCAGAAACTGAACGCGATCGCGTCCGAGTTCAAGGACAAGAACGTGCTGCTGGTCGACGACTCGATCGTGCGCGGCACCACCAGCCGCGAGATCGTGCAGATGGCGCGTGAAGCCGGCGCCCGCAAGGTCTTCTTCGCCTCGGCCGCGCCGCCGGTGCTGTACCCGAACGTGTACGGCATCGACATGCCGACCCGCGACGAACTGATCGCCCACGGCCGCACCGTGGAAGAGGTGTGCCGCGAGATCACCGCCGACCGCCTGGTCTACCAGGACATCGAGGCGCTGAAGAAATCGATCATGGACGTGAACCCGGCGCTGACCAGCGTCGAGGCCTCCTGCTTCGACGGCGTCTACATCACCGGCGACATCTCGCCGGAGTACCTGGACCGGCTGGAAAGCCATCGCCACAAGAGCTCGGGCAAGTCGTCCGAGGACCTGGTGCGGACCCAGCTGAATCTGAACCCGCCCGTCGCCGCGGAGTAACAATGTGGACGTGGGCACTCCGTGCCCACGTTCACCATTCGGACACCAATCGATATAGCCCGATCATGAGCGACACGAACAACTACGGCTTCACCACCACCATCCTCCACAACGACCGCCGCAAGACCATCGAGCAGGGCTCGCTGCACAAGCCCATCCACACCTCGGTGGCCTTCGGCTACGGCGATGCGCGCCAGCTGGCCTCGGTCTTCCAGGGCAAGGAACCGGGCTTCCGCTACGGCCGCCAGGGCAACCCGACGGTGTCGGCGCTGGAAGACAAGATCAGCAAGATGGAAGACGGCGTCGCCACCCTGTGCTTCGCCACCGGCATGGCCGCGATCGGCGCGCTGGCCCAGGCGCTGCTGAAGGAAGGCGACCACGTGGTCTCGTCCAGCTTCCTGTTCGGGAATACCAACAGCCTGTGGAACACGGTGGCGGGGCAGGGCACCGAAGTCTCCTTCGTCGATGCCACCGACGTCGCCAACGTCGAGGCGGCGCTGCAGCCCAACACCCGCATGGTGTTCGTCGAGACCATCGCCAATCCGCGCACCCAGATCGCGGATCTGGCGCGCATCGGCGAGCTGTGCCGCGAGCGCGGCATCCTCTACGTGGTCGACAACACCATGACCACGCCCTGGCTGTTCCGCCCGAAGGCGGTGGGCGCCGGCCTGGTGGTCAATTCGCTGACCAAGTCGATCGGCGGCCACGGCATGGCGCTGGGCGGCGCCCTGACGGACACCGGCCTGTACGACTGGAGCGCCTATCCGAACATCGCGCCGAACTTCCGCAAGCAGCCGGCCAAGGCCCAGGGCATGGCCCAGCTGCGCGCCAAATCGCTGCGCGACTTCGGCGCCTCGCTGGCGCCGGAAGCGGCCCACCACATCGCCGTCGGCGCCGAGACCCTGGCGCTGCGCATGGACCGCACCTGCGCCAACGCGCTGGCGCTGGCCAGGATGCTGGAAGCGGATGAGCGCGTCGCCGCCGTCCACTACCCGGGCCTGGCTTCGCACCCCCAGCACGGCATCGCCACCGAGCTGTTCCGTGCCTACGGCTCGCTGTTCAGCTTCGAGCTGAAGGACGGCATCGACTGCTTCGACTACCTGAACCGCCTGCAGATAGCGATCCCGGCCAGCAACCTGGGCGACACCCGCACCCTGGTGATCCCGGTCGCGCACACGATCTTCTTCGAGATGGGGGCGGAGCGCCGCGCCAGCATGGGCATCGCCGAGTCGCTGATCCGGGTGTCGGTGGGCATCGAGGATACGGCCGACCTGCTGGCCGACTTCGGCAACGCGCTGGCCGGCTGAGCCCGGCATTTTATCCATAGCGAATTGTCATAATACAAAGGCAAGTCTATGATCGGCCTCACCAATCATTTGGAGAGAGACGATGAAACGACTTGCTTTTGCAGTGCTGATGCTGGCCGCCGGGATGGCCTGGGCCGACGATCTCGGCGATGCCGAAAAAGCCTTGCGCGCCAAGGAATACGACAAGGCCTTGCCGATCTACACGAAGCTGGCGAATGCCGGCAATGCCGAAGCGCAGTTCCGCCTGGGCGAGATGTACTGGTATGGCGACGGCACGGCGGTCGACATGGGCAAGTCGCAGGCCTGGCTGCAGAAGGCGGCCGCCTCCGGCCACGGCGGCGCGAAGGAGTCGCTGGCGGTGCTCAAGGAGCGCGAACAGCGTGCCGGCGACCTGGCTTACTGGACCGGCTACAAGGGCGATGACCTGGTGACCGGCAAATACGCCTGCCCGATGCCGAAGATCCCGCAGGTGTCGAAGACGAATGAGGAAATCAACCGGGTCAGCGCCGAGATCGCCCAATGGGAAACCTGCTACAACGACTTCGTGGCCGGCGTGAACCAGGCGCCGCCGGGCGTCAAGCGCATCCCGGCCGACATCCTCAAGCTGATGAGCCCGCACGAAGCCGAGCAGGCCGCCTCCCGCATCGATGACGTCACGGTGGCCGTGGTCACCCGCCGCCAGGCCGAGGCGCTGAACTTCACCTCGGAGCGCGACGCCTGGTACACGGCAACCCAGTCCTTCGTGGCGGAATCGAATGCCAAGAGCGAGGCGAACAAGCGCCAGCTCGACGTCGAGAACCGGCGCGCGGCCGACGCCAGCAACGAATACAACCGCAGGGTCACGCAGGGCGCCACCTTTGCCAAGCCTGCTTCGACCGGCAAATAGGCGGGGGCAACAAGCAAGGCTTGTTGAGCTGGCAGGGCTGTGGGGGTATGATAAATTTCTTTTTCACAGCCTTGCTTCACAGCTCTTTTCCATGAAGACACTCCTGTTATGCGTCGCACTGCTGGCGGCCGGTACCGTCCGTGCCGACGAGCTGGCCGATGCGGACGCCCTGTTCGCCAAGAAGGCCTATCCAGAAGCCCTGCAGAAGTACACCAAACTGGCGAATGCCGGCAACGTCACGGCCCAGCAGCATCTCGGCGAAATGTATTTTTACGGCGAAGCCGGCGCCGTCGACATGGACAAGGCCGCCGGCTGGTTCCGCAAGGCGGCCGCCAAGGGCAATGCCGTCGCCATCGCCTCGCTCGAGATGATGAAGCAGCGCGAGGTCCGCCGCGCCGACATCGACTACTGGATGACGAAATACGACGGCTCCGACGTCCGCACCGACGAGTACCGCTGCCCGGCGCCGCGCTTCCCGGCGGTCTCGCGCCAGACCGAGGAGATCGACCGCTACAGCGCGAAGATGAAGGCCTGGCAGGATTGCTACAACCGCTACGCCGAACACCTGAATGCCGTCACCCCGCTGAACAAGCGGATTCCCGAGGACGTCCGTAAATTGATGACCAAGGCCGAATACGAGACGGCAAGCAAGCACCTCGACGCGGTGCAGGAAGGGCTGTCGGAGGACGCCAGGATCAGCGCCAGGATGGTCGTGGCCGACTTCACGGTGTGGCGCGACGCCACCGACGCCTATGTCAGCCAGCACAACGAAATCGTCAAGAGCGGGCCGACGCCCGAGCGCGAGAAGGACCTGGAAGCGCGCAAGAACAACTATAACGGCGCAGGCACGAAGTAAGCCGTCCGCCGAATGAAGAACGCCCCGCCGGCGCAAGCCGGGCGGGGCGTTTTATTTTGCCAAGTGGCAAAACTTAGTGCAGGATCAGTGCCACGATCGCAGCAGGCCGACGGCCAGGCCTTCGAGCGCGAACTCGTCGGTGTGCGGATCGACCGTGATGACGGAGAAGTCCGGGTTTTCCGGCAGCAGTTCGATGGTGCCGCCGCTCTTGCGGTAGCGCTTGACGGTGACTTCATCGCCGATGCGGGCGACCACGATCTGGCCGTTCTTGGCCGAATCCACTTTCTTGACGGCCAGGAAGTCGCCATCGCAGATGCCGGCGTCGCGCATCGACCAGCCCTTGACCTTCAGCAGGAAGTCGGGCTTGCTCGAAAACATGGCCGGGTCGACCGAGTAGGTGGCCTCGACGTGTTCCTGGGCCAGGATCGGCGAACCGGCGGCGACGCGGCCGACCAGCGGCAGCGACATCAGCAGGGCGGCCGGGACTGCCGGTACCGGCGCGGCATCGGCTGCGGCGCCGACCAGGCGGATGCCGCGCGAAGTGCCGGGAGAAATTTCGATCGCGCCCTTGCGCGCCAGGGCTTGCAGGTGTTCTTCGGCCGCATTGGCCGAGCGGAAACCCAGCTCCTGCGCGATTTCGGCGCGGGTCGGCGGGAAACCGGTGTTGTCGATCGCTTCCTTGATCAGGTTGAGGATCTGTTCTTGCCGTGCGGTGAGCTTGAGCATGTCAAAGATTAATTCGTAGGTGAGCGGTAGTGCGGGGCGAACCCGATACCCTGTATTTTTGTACAGTATTGCGCCGGACGCAAGGGGAATCCGTGCGATTTGCCGGTTTTTTTTGCCTGCCGGGCACAGCCGATACCCATGCGGCGAACCGGGCCGCCGAGCGGCCGTAAAACGGCGATTGAGCTCTTGACGTTTTTACGGTTATAATGTCGGGCTTTCCCTTCCCACACTCGTCTTGACGCCGAGGTGGGCATTTGTTTAAACGTCCTTAAGGAGTGTTGCATGCGTCATTATGAAATCGTGTTTATCGTCCACCCGGACCAGAGCGAGCAGGTTCCGGCGATGATCGAGCGCTACAAGACCACGGTCACCTCGCGCGGCGGTAACATCCACCGCGTCGAAGACTGGGGCCGCCGTCAAATGGCTTACCAGATCCAGAAGCTGCCGAAGGCACACTACATCTGCATGAACATCGAGTGCGACAACGAGACCCTGGTCGAGCTGGAAACCGCATTCAAATTCAATGATGCCGTGCTGCGTCACCTGACCGTCAAGATGAAGAAGGCCGAAACCGCGCCGTCGCCGATGATGAAATCGGTGCAGCGCGAAGACGCAGCCAAGAGCCATCGCGCCGAGCAGGCAGCTGCTCCGGCCGCAGCCGCTTAATTCTTAATCTTAAGAAAGAAGCGCGCAAGGGCAGTGAACGAGCTGTTGCTGGTCGCAAGCATCGCGGAACGCGATGCCCTGCGCTATACCCCGGCCGGCATCCCGATCGTCAGCGGCATCCTGCAACATGGATCGCAGCAGGTGGAAGCGGGGATTGCCAGGCAGGTCGAATTCGAGATGTCCGCGCTGGCCGCGGGCGATGTTTCGAAGCGATTTGCCGACGCCGAACTCGGTGCGGTCTACGAGTTTCGCGGGTTCATGGCCAGGAAGAACCGCAACAGCAAAGCCCTGGTGTTTCACATCATTGATTTCATTTAGATAGATACAGGAGCCTAAAATGGCATTCGGTAAAAAATTCGACAAAAACAAAGCCAAGGAAAAACTGAAGCGCAAACAGCAGAACCCGCTGTTCAAGCGCAAGAAGTTCTGCCGCTTCACCGCTGCAGGCGTGGAACAGGTTGACTACAAAGACGTCGACACCCTGAAGGATTTCGTCCAGGAAAACGGCAAGATCATGCCGGCACGCCTGACCGGTACCAAGGCGCACTACCAGCGCCAAGTGGACACCGCCATCAAGCGCGCCCGCTACCTGGCCCTGCTGCCGTACACCGACCTGCACAACGCTTAATCGTCGGTCACGACACGTATACTGGAGAATAATATGCAAGTCATCCTGCTGGAAAAAGTCGTCAACGTCGGCAACCTGGGCGACGTCGTCAAGGTCAAGGACGGTTACGCACGTAACTTCCTGATCCCGCAAAAGAAAGCCCGCCGTGCAACCGAATCGGCCGTGGCCGAGTTCGAAGTCAAGCGCGCCGAACTGGAAAAAGCAGCCGCCGAGAAACTGGCAGCCGCTCAAGGCCAGGGCGACAAGCTGAACGGCATGACCATCACCATCGCCCAGAAAGCTGGCGTGGACGGCCGTCTGTTCGGTTCCGTGACCAACTTCGACATCGCTGAAGCCCTGAGCAAGCAAGGTTTCGCCGTCGAAAAGGCCAACGTGCGCATGCCGACCGGCCCGCTGAAGACCACCGGCGAGCACCCGGTTGCCGTCGCCCTGCACACCGACGTCGTCGTTGACGTGACGGTTGCCGTGGTTGGCGAAGCTGCCTAAGCAATAGCTGTTGCAAGAATGAAAAAGCCGGGTTCGCCCGGCTTTTTTTATGCGTGAAAAATCACCAATGATTTCAGTCGGCAGTGCGGAAACGGTATAATGTCGGCCATGAACACCCCAGCAGACCCGCAGATCGAGTCGCTCCGCATTCCCCCGCATTCCATCGAAGCAGAACAGTCCGTCATCGGCGGCCTGCTGCGCGATAACGCGGCGTGGGACCGCATTGCCGATTTCATGCATGCGGAGGACTTTTACCGCTACGACCACCGGATCATCTTCGAACAGATGGTCCGCCTGATCAATGCTGGCAAACCTGCCGACGTGATCACCGTGTACGAGTCGCTCGTCCAGCTCGGCAAGGCCGAGGAAGTGGGCGGGCTGCAGTACCTCAACGCCATGGCGCAAAATACGCCATCCGCTGCCAACATCCGCCGATACGCCGAGATCGTCCGCGACCGCGGCGTGCTGCGCCAGCTCATCACCGTGGCCGACGAAGTCTCGGCCAAGGCCTTCAATCCCCAGGGCGCCGAGGTCAAGCAGATCCTCGACGAAGCCGAATCGCGCATCTTCGCGATCGCCGAGCAGGGCGCCCGCGGCGCCCAGGGCTGGCTGCCGGTGCAGCCGCTGCTGACCCAGGTGGTCGAGCGCATCGACGAACTCTACTCGCGCGAAAACCAGGGCGAGATCACCGGCGTCCCGACCGGCTTCATCGACCTCGACAAGATGACCTCCGGCCTGCAGCCGGGCGACCTGGTCATCGTCGCCGGCCGTCCCTCGATGGGCAAGACGGCGTTCTCGGTCAACATCGGCGAGGCCGTCGCGGTCGAGGCCGGCCTGCCGGTCGCGATCTTCTCGATGGAGATGGGCGGCACCCAGCTCGCCATGCGTATGCTGGGCTCGATCGGCCAGCTCGACCAGCACCGCCTGCGTACCGGCAAGCTGATCGACGAGGACTGGCCGCGCCTGACGCATGCGATCCAGAAGATGAACGACGCCCAGATCTTCATCGACGAGACGCCGGCGCTGAATCCGATCGAGATGCGCGCCCGTGCGCGCCGCCTGGCGCGCCAATGTGGCAAGCTCGGCCTGATCATCGTCGACTACCTGCAGCTGATGCAGGGTTCGAAGCCGGGCGACAACCGTGCTTCGGAAATTTCTGAAATTTCGCGTAGCCTGAAGGGCCTGGCCAAGGAGCTGGGCTGTCCGGTGATCGCACTGTCCCAGCTGAACCGATCGCTGGAACAACGCCCGAACAAGCGTCCGGTCATGTCCGACCTGCGCGAATCGGGCGCTATCGAGCAGGACGCGGACGTCATCATCTTCCTGTACCGCGACGAAGTCTATAACCCGGACTCGCCCGACAAAGGTACCGCCGAGATCATTATCGGCAAACAGCGTAACGGCCCGATCGGGGCGGTGCGACTGACCTGGATGGGTATGTATACCAAGTTCGGGAATTACAGCGGCAGTCTGTCCATCTACCAGGGCGACTAAGCCGGTAACGACTGCGGCGCGACCTGTGCCGCAGCCCTTGAAGTTCCAAGAGATTTACAACGGAGAACCTATGTTTGGACGCCTGATGCCCACTGAGGGCAAATTTTTCGACCTCTTCAACCAGCACGCGGCCCTGTGCGTGAAGGGTGCACAAGAAATGGTCGGCCTGATGACCAACTTCGACGACCTGGAAAACCGCACCCACGCCGTGGAGAGCATCGAAAAACAGGCGGACAAGATCACCTACGCTTGCGTCGACCTGCTGCACAAGACCTTCATCACGCCGCTGGACCGTGACGACATCCACAAGCTGATCACCCGCATGGACGACATCCTCGACATGATGGAGGACGCCGCCCAGACCATCTCGCTGTACGACCTGCACGCCGTGACGCCGGAAGCCAAGCGCCTGGCCGAGCTGTGCCTGGCCTGCTGCGAAAAGGTCCAGCAGGCCGTCGGCATGCTGCACAACATGGACAACGCCCAGAAGATGGTCGCGATCTGCGAAGAGATCGACCGCCTGGAATCGGACGCCGACCACGTGATGCGCGCCGCGATGTCCAAGCTGTTCCGCGACGAACCGGACGTCCGCAACCTGATCAAGATGAAGGCGATCTACGAGATCCTGGAAACCGTCACCGACCGCTGCGAGGATGTTGCCAACATCATCGAAGGCATCATCGTCGAAAACGCGTAAGCCAAGAACAATAAGAACAATATGGATCATCTTCATATCAGCATTTACGTGCTGGGCCTGCTCGTCCTTTTAGCGCTGGTCTTCGACTTCATGAACGGCTTCCACGATGCCGCCAACGCGATCGCGACGGTGGTGTCGACCGGGGTGCTGAAACCCCAGACGGCGGTCGCGATGTCCGCGCTGTTCAACTTCGTCGCCATCTTCACCGTCGGCGTGCACGTGGCATCGACGGTGGGCAAGGGCACGGTCGACCCGAACATCGTGGACCAGTACGTGATCTTCGGCGCTCTGGTCGGGGCGATCGTCTGGAACGTCATCACCTGGTACTACGGCATCCCGTCCTCGTCCTCGCACGCCCTGATCGGCGGCCTGGTGGGCGCGGCCGTGGCCAAGTCGGGCACCGGCGCCCTGGTCGGCGGCGGCCTGCTCAAGACCGTCACCTGGATCATCCTGTCGCCGCTGCTGGGCTTCCTGCTCGGCTCGATCGTGATGCTGGCGGTGTCCTGGATCTTCGTGAAGACGCCGCCGCGCAAGGTCGACACCTGGTTCCGCCGCCTGCAGCTGGTCTCGGCCGCGGCCTACAGCCTCGGCCACGGCGGCAACGACGCCCAGAAGACCATCGGCATCATCTGGATGCTGCTGATCGCGGCCGGCGCCTCGCAGGCCAGCGATGCGGTGCCGCCGCTGTGGGTGATCATCTGCTGCTATACGGCGATCTCGCTGGGCACCCTGTTCGGCGGCTGGCGCATCGTCAAGACCATGGGCCAGAAGATCACCAAGCTCAAGCCGGTCGGCGGCTTCTGCGCGGAATCGGGCGGCGCCATCACCCTGTTCCTCGCCAGCGCCATCGGCGTGCCGGTGTCGACCACCCACACCATCACCGGCGCCATCGTCGGCGTCGGCTCGGCGCAGAAGGCGTCGGCGGTGCGCTGGGGCGTGGCCGGCAACATCGTGTGGGCCTGGGTCTTCACGATTCCGGCATCGGCCTTCATGGCGGCGATTGCGTGGTGGATCGGTACCCACATCCTGTAACGCGTGCATCGTTTTGGATGAGAAGGGCGGGATGCGAATCCCGCCCTTTTTTTGTGGGCGCTGTTCGCGCCAATGAAAAGGGCCGGGAGTGACGAACTCCTGGCCCTTCGCTTCAGCCCGCCCGTAGTTCAGTTCCGCGGCATGTTCAGGGCGTCGCCGCCCAGCGTGCGCAATTTTTCCAGGTCGTCCTTGTTGGCGGTCTTGATGGCGCTGGTGCGATCGACGTTACGGCGCGCGATCGAGCTGCCGGTCGGGACGTAGGTCTCTTCCGGTCCGCTGCGCTGGTCGCTTGCACTGTCTTGCGTTTCGGTCGCACAGCCGGCCAGCAGGGCCGAGCAGGTCGCGGCCAGCAGGATCAGGTACTTCATATAGTCTCTCTCCTTGTGTTGGTACTTCGGTTGAAAAAGCGCTTGGGTTCCGTCACAACGCGACCTCCAGTCCCTCGCGGGGCAGGGCGCCGGCGAACACGGTTTCCAGTTCGTCGTCGCTGCGGCCCGGGGGAGGGGATCGATCCCCGCACGCCCCAGAATCGGAATTTCATAAGCTTCCCTGGTTTTCTCTGTCTTGTTTTTACTGCATGAGCATCGGGGAATGATAGCCCCAACGAAGGGGGGACGTAAAAAAGCCTGCGGGCCTTTCGGCGCACAGGCTTTTGCTTGACGAAGGATCGAAACTTACAGCACGTCGCTGGCGTGATCCGCCAGGCGCGAGCGTTCGCCGCGCGCCAGGGTCACGTGGCCGCCGTGGCTCCAGCCCTTGAAGCGGTCGACCACATAGGTCAGGCCGCTCGAGCCTTCGGTCAGGTAAGGCGTGTCGATCTGGGCGATGTTGCCGAGGCAGAGGATCTTGGTGCCCGGGCCGGCGCGCGTGACCAGGGTCTTCATCTGCTTGGGCGTCAGGTTCTGCGCCTCGTCGATGATGAGGAACTTGTTCACGAAGGTACGGCCGCGCATGAAGTTGAGCGACTTGATCTTGATGCGCGAACGGATCAGGTCCTGGGTCGCGGCGCGGCCCCAGTCGCCGGCGTCGCCGTCGCCTTTCATCAGCACTTCGAGGTTGTCGTCGAAGGCGCCCATCCACGGCGACATCTTCTCTTCCTCGGTACCCGGCAGGAAGCCGATGTCCTCGCCCACCGGCACCGTCACGCGGGTGACGATGATCTCGTTGTAGACCTTGGTCTCCAGCACCTGGGCCAGGCCCGCCGCCAGCGCCAGCAGGGTCTTGCCGGTGCCGGCCTGGCCGAGCAGGGTGACGAAGTCGACCTCGGGGTTCATGAGCAGGTTCAGCGCGAAGTTCTGCTCGCGGTTGCGCGCCGTGATGCCCCACACGTTGTTCTTGTTGTGGCTGTAGTCGCGCAGGGTCTGGAACACGGCGGTCTTGCCGTTGATTTCCTTGACCTGGCCCTGGAAGGGGGCTTCGCCGTTGTTCGGTTCGAAGAACACGAACTGGTTCACCATCAGCGAGGGGATGAAGGGGCCGGTGACGCGGTAGTAGGTCGACGAATTGCCGCCCTTGATCTCCTGCCAGGACTCCATGTTCTTGCCGTGCTTGGTCCAGAAGTCGTCCGGCAGCTGGACGATGCCCGAGTACAGCAGGTCGGTGTCTTCCAGCACGTGGTCATTGAAGTAGTCCTCGGCGGCCAGGCCCAGGGCGCGCGCCTTGATGCGCATGTTGATGTCTTTCGACACCAGCACGATGGCGCGGCCCGACTGGTCGGCTTCCAGCGCGCGCACCACGCCCAGGATCTGGTTGTCGGCCTTGCCGGACGGGAGGCCTTCCGGCAGGCTGGCGGCGTTCAGGCGGGTCTGGAAGTAGAGGCGACCGCGCGCATCCTTGTTGCCCAGCTTGGCCAGCGGGATGCCTTTCTCGATGGCGTCGTCGTCGGTGTTGGCGATCAGGGCGTCCAGGGTGCGCGATACCTGGCGTGCGTTGCGCGCGACTTCCGACATGCCCTTCTTGTGGTTGTCGAGCTCCTCGAGCGTCATCATCGGCAGGTAGACGTCGTGCTCCTCGAAGCGGAACAGCGAGGTCGGGTCGTGCATCAGCACATTGGTGTCGAGCACGAACATCTTGGTGCTGCCTGCGCTGTCGGCCTTGCGGCTGGCCGAGGACTTGACGTTGACCTCGACCGGCTTGTGCTTGGCCGGATGCGGTTCGTTCATGTCGGTCTCGCGCAGCTTCGCGGCGGTGCCGTTCTTGCCGCTCTTGTCTTCGCGGGGAGGCGCGGGCAGCTTGGCCGGCGCGGCCGGCGGCGTCGTCTCGCGTGCCGGCGCTTCGGCCAGCAGCGCAGCCTTCGACTTGCGCGCACGGGTGGTCTTGGCCGGGACTGCCTGGCCGCTGATCAGGTCTTCGACCGGGTCGTTCTCCGCCTTCGCGGCTGCGCGGACAGGCGATTTGCCGGGTTCGGCCTTCGGGTAATCTTTTGCCAGCAGAATCGTCGCCGGCTTGCTTGGAATTTTCGGTAGTGGCATCAGGTTCTCAATCGATATGAAGTCGGAAAAAATGCGCCGCGCGGACGTGTGCGCCGCCGGGCCGGACAGATGCAACTATGGGGGGAGCTGCGAGGCCCCGGCCGCTCATCAATGGGAGCGCGGCCGGCGGCCAGATTGGAATGATGCGTTGAGGTAAAACTGGGACTCAAAATAGGCAAACGTAATGGCTACAAGTTAATAATACCGGAGCCATCCGTCGACAGGCGCTTGAAGAAGCGTGCAGTAGCTTATTCGAGCTCCTGGGGCTGGCTCTTCAGGAATTCCAGCACTTCCGCCACGTGATCATTGACTTTCACGCCACGCCATTCTTTCACCACTTTGCCGTTAGCGTCAATGACAAACGTACTGCGCTCGACCCCCCGTACCTTCTTACCGTACATGTTTTTCATCTTCATGACATCGAACTGCGTGCAGACCGCTTCTTCGGGGTCGGAGATCAGTTCGAAGGGCAGGCCGAGCTTGGCCTTGAAGTTCTCGTGGGAACGCAGCGAATCGCGGCTGATGCCGTAGACGGCGGCGCCCAGCGCGGTGATCTCGTCGTGGTGGTCGCGGAAGTTCATGGCTTCCGTCGTGCAGCCGGGGGTATTGTCCTTTGGATAGAAATACAGCACCGTGAACTTTGCCGGGCGACCCTGCAGCTCGAAGGTCTGGTCGCCGGTCATGGCGGCAGTGAAGTTGGCCAAGGGTTCGGTAGCTGTTGCGGATGGGCTTTCGGCCACGGGGTTCTCCTGTCAGGAACAATGAGCGCGGCGCGAAAGCCGCGGCTCAGGTATTGGTATCGAGGACGATCAGCTCTCCTGACCGGCCCGGTAGTTCTCCCCACTGAACTGGATATTCGGGCAGCGGGGTATGTTTTATCTTCTCATAATAGTCGGCCATTGAGGCAAGCTGATAGCCTTGAGCTTTCCAACCTGATAACAGCTGCTCGAAGATGGGGGCGAGTTTCTGTCCTTCAAGCTCGGCGTGCAGGGTATACACGTGATCGCGGCGGTTTTCCGCCGTCAGCTTGAGGATGTGGGCGGCGATGTTCTGCGTCGTCAGCTCGGCACCGTCCACTTCGCGTCCCAGCAGCTCGTCCAGCGTCGGCAGGGTGGTCGGCATCTGGATGTGGCGCATGCCGGCGAAGCGGTAGGGGCCGGCCTGCGGGTCGGCCAGCGCGCCATTCTCGAGCAGCATGGCGCGGCCGTCGGAGGCATAGGCATAGCCCTGGGCGTCGTGGCGCCTGAAAGCGTGCACGTTCATCTGCCAGCCGGCCGCGCCATGGGTATGCGGCGCCTCGCCGAACACCTGGGCGTAGCGCTGCTCGCTCTTCTGCATCATGCGATCGGTCCACTGCGCATCCCTGGCGCGGACATTGTCCTGCCACAGCACGTGGTCCCAGGTATGGATGCCGCATTCGAAGCCGGCATCGCGCGCGGCGCGCATCTCCGCCGCGCCCTTGACGCCGATGTCAGGACCGGGCAGCAGCACGCCGTACATCAGGGTCTTGAAGCCGTAGTGTTCGACCACCGAAGTGCGCGAGACCTTCTGGAAGAAGCCGGGACGCAGGGCGCGCCGCATGGCCCAGCCGGTATGGTCGGGCCCCAGCGAGAACAGGAAGGTCGCGCCGGCGGCGTGCCGGCCCAGCATGGCTACCAGGTGGGGCACGCCTTCCAGGGTGCCGCGGTAGGTGTCGACGTCGATCTTGAGGACGAGCAGAGGAGCCAAGTCGATTCCCCGCCGCTTAGTCCATCAGCGCCTGGGCGGCGCCGACCTGGCCGCGGTAGGCATCGAAGATGCCGCGCAGGGCGTCCGCCATGKTGGTGGTCGGCGCCCAGTCCAGGTCCTGCATCGTGTTCTCGATCTTCGGCACGCGGTTCTGCACGTCCTGGTAGCCGGCGCCGTAGTAGGCGCCCGAGCTGGTCTCGACGATCTGCACCTTTTGCGCGCCGGCCGCGTATTCCGGRTAYTCGGCGGCCAGCTCGAGCATCATGCCGGCCAGGTCGCGGATCGAATAATTGTTGGCCGGGTTGCCGATGTTGTAGATCTGGCCGCTGGCCTTGCCGTCCTTGTTCTCGATGATCTTCATGAGGGCCTCGATGCCGTCRTCGATATAGGTGAAGGCGCGCTTCTGGTGGCCGCCGTCGACCAGCGAGATGGTCTCGCCGCGCACGATGTGGCCGAAGAACTGGGTCAGCACGCGCGACGAGCCTTCCTTCGGCGTGTGGATCGAGTCCAGGCCGGCGCCGACCCAGTTGAAGGGGCGGAACAGGGTGAAATTCAAACCTTCCATGCCGTAGCCCCAGATCACGCGGTCCATCAGCTGTTTCGAGCAGGCGTAGATCCAGCGCGGCTTGTTGATCGGGCCGTAGACCAGCTCCGAGTTCTCCGGATCGAACTCCTCGTCGTGGCACATGCCGTACACTTCCGAGGTCGAGGGGAACACCAGGTGCTTGTTGTACTTGGCGGCCGAGCGCACGATCGGCAGGTTGGCTTCGAAGTCGAGCTCGAAGACCTTGAGCGGCTGCTTGACGTAGGTCGACGGCGTGGCGATGGCGACCAGCGGCAGGATCACGTCGCACTTCTTGACGTGGTACTCGACCCATTCCTTGTTGATCGTGATGTCGCCTTCGAAGAAGTGCATGCGCGACTTGTATTCTTCATTCGCGAGCAGCTCCGTGATGCGGTCGGTGCTCATGTCCATGCCGTAGACTTCCCAGTCGGTGGTCTCGAGGATGCGCTTGGACAGGTGGTGGCCGATGAAGCCGTTGACGCCGAGGATGAGGACTTTTTTCATGATGTATGTGGGTATGCGTTATTCGGCGGACAGTTGGGCCTTCAGTTCGGCCGGCGAGATGCGCAGGCCGTCGGCCAGCAGGCTGTGGATGGCGATCGCGCGGCCGTCGCCGCAGACGCCGAGGATGGCATTATCCACCACCGCCAGCCCGGGCGGCAAACCCAGGGCCTGGATGTCGCCGCGGTAGGGGCGGGCGCGCTCGATCACGTAGCGGCGCGGGCCGATGTCCGTGAACGCGCCGGGGTAGGGCGGGGCCACCGCGCGGTGCAGGTTATAGACCTGGCCGGCAGGCTGCGACCAGTCGATGCGGCCGTCTTCCGGCTTGCGGCCGCCGAAGTAGCCGCCCTTGGTCAGATCGTTGGGCGTGCGCGGCGCGGTCCCGGCCAGCAGCTGCGGGAGCACATTGTAGAGCGCCAGCTCGGCCGCCACCGTCACCTTGCCGAACACCTCGAAGGCGGTATCGTCGGGCAGGATGGGCACGGCTTGCTGGGACACGATGGCGCCGGCATCCGGCTTGACGGTCATCTCGTGCAGCGAAGCGCCGGTTTCGAGCGCGCCGTGCAGCACCGCCCAATTGGTCGGCGCGCGGCCGCGGTAGGCCGGCAGCAGCGAGCCGTGCATATTGTAGGCCGGCGCCACATCGAGGATGGCCTGCGGCAGCATGTGGCGGTAGTAGAAGCTGAACATCAGGTCCGGCTGCACCGCTGTCACCCGCTCCAGCAGCGCCGGCGACTTCGCATCGTCCGGGGTGATGAAGGGAATGCCTTCGATCTCGCACAGCGATTGCACGGACTCGAACCAGATGTTCTCGGTGGCGCTGTCCTGGTGGGTGACGACCAGGGCGACGTCGACGCCGCCGGCGAGCAGGACTTTCAGGCAGCGTACGCCGACGTTGTGGTAGGCGAAGACGACTGCGCGTTTGGGGGCTTGGGTCATATGTTTATGTATCTATTCGCCGATAACAGATGAACCGTCATCCCCGCCTTCGCGGGAATGACGGCGATGCTGGAGCTAACGCCAGGAATTCAGCGCACCAACTGCCGCTTCTCCGCCGCCTCGACTTCGGCTCCGGCCGGCATGCCCTGCAGGATGGTCTGCACCACATACCGCGGCCGCGCACGCACCTGCTGGTAGATCCGGCCGACGTATTCGCCCACCAGGCCGATGCCGAACAGGATCACGCCCATGAAGAAGAAGGCGATCGCGAACAGGGTGAACACGCCTTCGGCTTCGGCGCCGAGGACGAAGCGGCGGACCAGCAGGAACACCACCAGCAGCGCCGACAGCAGCGACATCGTGATGCCCAGCATCGAGAAGAACTGCAGCGGCACCAGCGAGAAGCCAGTCATCAGGTCGAAGTTCAGGCGGATCAGGCTGTACAGCGAATACTTCGATTCGCCGGCCGCGCGCTCCTCGTGCTCGACCACGATCTCGGTCGGCTTGCGCGAGAATTTATAGGCCAGCGCCGGCACGAAGGTGTTCACTTCGGCGCACTGGTTGACCAGGTCGATCACGTTGCGGCCGTAGGCGCGCAGCATGTTGCCCTGGTCGGTGATGTGGATGTTGGTGATCTTCTCGCGCAGGCGGTTCATCATCTTCGAGGCCACCGTGCGCCAGGCCGAATCCTGGCGCTTGCGGCGGATCGAGCCGACGTAGTCATAGCCCTCGCGCATCTTGGCCACCAGCTTGTGGATCTCTTCCGGCGGATTCTGCAGGTCGGCGTCGAGCGTGATGACGATCTCGCCGCGGGTCTGCTCGAAGCCGGCCAGGATCGCCATGTGCTGGCCGTAGTTGCCGTTGAAGAGGACCACGCGGGTCACGTCGGGACGCTGGCGGTACTGCTCGGCCAGGATCGACACCGAGTTGTCGCGGCTGCCGTCGTTGACGAAGACGATCTCGTAGGGCAGGCCCAGCTTGTCCATCGCCGGGTACAGGCGCGCGAACAGGTTGGCCAGGCCGGCTTCCTCGTTATAGACCGGGATGACGATCGACAGTTCCGGTTTCACGCCCGCCACCGTCATTTTGCCAGCACCGATTTGACGGCCGCCACCGCGCGCTCGACGTCGGCGATGGTCATGGCGTTGAACATCGGCAGGGTCACGGTCAGGCGGCCGATCTTCTCGGATACCGGGAACATGCCTTCCTTGAAGCCGCGCTCGCGGTACATCGTGAACAGGTGGATCGGCGCGTAGTGGTAGCCGGTGCCGATATTGTGTTCCTTCTGCATGCGCGTCATGAAGTCGGCGCGGGTGCCCGGACCGTGGTCCGGCAGGATGATCTGGAACAGGTGCCAGTTGCTGCTGCCGAAGGCCTTGACCGGCAGCTGGGCGCCGTATTTTTCCTCGAAATCGTCGCCGAAGCAGTCGAAGTAGTGCCGGGCCAGCGCCGCGCGATGGGCGGTCAGCTTGTCCAGGTTCTTCATCTGGCCCAGGCCGATGGTGGCCATGATGTCGCTCATGTTGTACTTGCCGCCGAGGACGTCGACGTCGATGCCGTCCACGCCGCTGCGGGTCACGCCCTGCAGGCGGTATTTCTCGGCCAGGCGCGCTTCCTCGAGATCGTTCAGCACCAGGCAGCCGCCTTCGCCGGTGGTGATGTTCTTGTTGGCCTGGAAGCTGAAGGAAACGAAGTCGCCGAAGGAGCCGATGCGCTTGCCCTTCCACAGCGAGCCGATGGCCTGGGCGGCATCCTCGACCACGCGCAGATTATGTTTTTTCGCGATCTCGTACATGCGGTCCATGTCGACCGGCAGGCCGGACAGGTAGACCGGGATGATGGCCCTGGTACGCGGGGTGATCGCCGCTTCCAGCTTGTCGAGGTCGATGTTGCGGGTGACCGGATCGATGTCCGCGAACACCGGGGTGGCGCCAACTTCGATGATGACGTTGGCGGTGGCCGGCCAGGAGATCGGGGTGGTGATCACCTCGTCGCCCGGGCCCACGCCGGCGATGCGCAGCGCGATCTCCATGGTGCAGGTGCCGGAGTTGAAGGTGCGTACCGGACGGCCGCCGAAATACTCGGACAGCAGGGCCTCGAAAGCCTGGTTCTTGGGACCGGTGGTGATCCAGCCGGAGCGCAGCACCTCGCCGACGGCGGTGATGGTGTCCTCGTCGATGGTGGGCCGGGAAAAGGGCAGGAAGGGCAGCTCGGCAGTCATGGGAAGCTCGATCGAATTGTTATTGGTAAAAATGCGGTTGTCATTCTATCAGCCGGCCGGGCCGGCCGATGCTCAGGAACGCGCCAGCAGGGCGACGCCGACCATGATCACGCCGATGGCCAGCAGGCGCTGCGGCGAGATGGTCTCGCCCAGGAACATCCAGGCCCCCAGCGCCGCCACCACATAGCCCAGCGAGAGCATCGGGTAGGCGATGGTCACGTCGGTGCGCGACAGGCCCATGATCCACACCACCAGCGAGAGGGCGTAGCAGGCCAGGCCGGCCAGGATCGGCAGCTGGGACGCGACCCGGATGAAGGTCTCGAAGGCGTTGCTCACCGTGAGGTGGATGGCGCCGCCCAGGGCGTTGGTGCCGGCCTTGAGCAGCACCTGGGCGCAGGCGTTCAGCAGCACGCCGGAAATGATGAAGGCGAAGGTAGTGAGGTTCATGTTCAGAAGTTGGCGATCACGGTGCGGCGCGAATCGGCGGCGACGATGCGCAGCGGTACGCCCTGGCGCTGCAGGTCGGCGGCGATCTCGGGACGGGTGATGGCGACGCTCCGGATACCGGCCGCCGCCTCGGCACGCCATTGCTGTACGAAGGCCGGGATGGTCGGGATCGAGAGCTGCGGCTGCTGTTCGAGGCCGAAGGTGAATTCGTCCCAGTAGTCGACCAGGGTCACCGTGCGCTTGAGGTAGAAGGTCAGCGACTGTTCGTAGAGGCCGACCGAATAGACGCGGGTGGCCGGATTGGTGGCGCCGGCCGCCGCCAGGGCCGGCATCAGGTTGGTGCCGGCGCGTACCTTGCCGATCGGCTCGAAGCCCGCCAGCAGCAGCTGGGTGCCGGCGAAACCGGCGATCGCCAGCACCAGCACGGTCAGGTCGCGCTGCATCTGGCGCGCGTACAGCATCGACAGGGCGCCGCCGATCAGCAGCACCAGGCCGGCCGCCAGCACCCAGGGCTGGTAGGCCGCGTACAGCACGTCCTCGCCCGGATGGCGCGCCAGGCGCAGCATGAAGGGCACGAAGCCGAGCAGGCCGGCGCCGAACAGGGCGGTCAGGCCGGCGGTCAGCATGCGGCTGCGGCGGGTGCCGACGTCCAGGTAGATCGCCACCAGCATGGCCACCGCCGGGAACACCGGCACGATGTAGCCGGGCAGCTTGGAATTCGACTTGGTGAAGAACAGGATGATGAAGGCGGTCCAGACCAGCAGCATCAGGCGCGGCTTGAAGCGGGTCGGCTCCTGTTGACGCCTGGCGCCCAGGATCAGGCTCTGCACCAGCACGCCGATCCAGGGCAGGCTGCCCACGGCCAGCAGGACGAAGAAAACGTACCAGGCGGCTTCGCGGTGGTGCTCCTTCTTCAGGAAGCGGTCGAAGTGCTCGTGGATGAAGAAGAAGTGCGGCTGTTCCGGATTCTTCAGGCCGACCAGCACGAACCAGGGCGCGGCGATCAGGAAGAACAGCAGCAGGCCCTTGACCGGGTGCAGGCGGGTCCAGATCTTCCAGTCGCGCGAAAACAGGGTGTAGAACACCAGCACGCCGCCCGGCAGGACGAGGCCGATCAGGCCCTTCGCCAGCACCGACAGGGCCATCCCGGCCCAGCACAGCAGCATCCAGTTGCGCTGCTCGCTCGGCGTGGCGTCGTCGCGCTGGGCCACCAGCAGGGCGCACAGGGCGATCGTCATCATGGCGGACAGGCTCATGTCGACCGAATTGACCTGGCTGCAGATCACCCAGTAGAGCGAGGAACCCAGCACCAGCGCGGCGTAGAAGCCGATGCGGGCGCCGAACACGCGCATGCCGGCATAGCCGGTCAGGCCGACGCCGAGCAGGCCGCACAGGCCGGTCCAGAGACGCGCCTGCCAGTCGCCGAGCCCGAAGAGCTCGAAGGTGAGGGCGTTCATCCAGGTCTGCAGCGGCGGCTTTTCGAAATACTTGATGCCGTTCAGGCGGGTGGTGATCCAGTCGCCGCTGGCGAACATCTCGCGCGCCATCTCGGCATAGCGCCCTTCATCGGGTGGCACCAGCGTACGCGCCCTCAGCACGCCGAGCAGGACGGCGGCGAAAGCGATGAACAGGGTCCAGACGAGGGTCTTGTTCTTGTGGAGTTCTTTCATTCGATGATCAACGCCAGCGTCACCTTGCGCCCTTCTCCCATCAGGATGTTATAGGTGCGGCAGGCGGCATGGCTGTCCATGCTTTCCACGCCCACGTGCTGCTTCGACAGGCTGGCGATCAGGCGCGGATGCACGAAACGCTGGCGCTCGCCGGTGCCCAGCACGACCACGTCGGGCTTGTCGGCGGCGATCTCTTCGAAATGTTCGGCGGTGAGGTCTTCGAACCGGGTCACGTTCCAGGGACGCGGCGGCGTCTCGGGCATCACCAGCACGCTGTAGTCGTAGCGCTGGGCATTGATTTCGACGCCGGATTGGTCGTAGCCGGTAACGGTCTGGTATTTTTCGGTATTGCTGGAATGTAGCTTCATGGGAAAGCCGTGAGTGTGCGTGCCATAAAAACAATCGATGCGCGGGAGCGCGCAAGCCGCGTATTGTAATTGGTTTTTCCACTACGCCAGCGGCGAGGTTGCTTAATCCTTCCTTATTGGGCAGAATGGGATTTTTCGCATTGCAACAAACTACATTGCCAGGGTGATATTTTGCGACCGATTCTGAAATCGAACAAGCTGGATGACGTATGCTACGAAATCCGCGGGCCCGCGCTGGAAAAGGCGCGCCAGATGGAGGACGACGGCCACAAGATCATCAAGCTGAACATCGGTAACCTGGCCGTATTCGGTTTCGATCCGCCGGACGAGATCGTGCAGGACATGATCCGCAATATGCCGAGCGCGGCCGGCTATACCGACTCGAAGGGCATGTTCGCGCCGCGCAAGGCCGTCATGCACTACACCCAGGAAAAGAACATCACCGGGGTGAAGATCGACGACATCTACCTGGGCAATGGCGCTTCCGAACTGATCGTGATGGCGATGCAGGGCCTGCTGAACAGCGGCGACGAAGTGCTGGTGCCGGCGCCCGACTATCCGCTGTGGACGGCGGCGGTCAGCCTGGCCGGCGGCAACCCGGTGCACTACATCTGCGACGAGCAGGCCGGCTGGATGCCGGACATTGCCGACATGCGCAAGAAGATCACGCCGAACACGCGCGCGATCGTCGTCATCAACCCGAACAACCCGACCGGTGCGCTGTATTCGCGCGACGTGCTGCTGGAAATCGTCGAGCTGGCGCGCCAGCACGGCCTGATCATCTACGCCGACGAGATCTACGACAAGACCCTCTACGACGCCGAGGAACACGTCTCGCTGGCCTCGCTGGCCGACGACGTGCTGTTCGTGACCCTGAACGGCCTGTCCAAGAACTACCGTTCCTGCGGCTACCGCGCCGGCTGGATGGTGGTGTCCGGCGAAAAACGCCATGCCAGGGATTACATCGAAGGCCTGAACATGCTGGCCTCGATGCGCCTGTGCGCCAATGCGCCGGGCCAGTACGCGATCCAGACCGCGCTCGGCGGCTACCAGAGCATCGCCGACCTGGTGGCCCCCGGCGGCCGCCTGGCGCGCCAGCGCGACCTCGCGCACCAACTCCTTACCGACATTCCCGGGGTGTCCTGCGTCAAGCCAAAAGCGGCGCTGTACATGTTCCCCCGCCTCGACCCGAAGATCTACCCGATCGCTGACGACCAGCAATTTATCTGCGAGCTGCTGTCCGAGGAAAAAGTCCTGCTGGTGCAAGGCACCGGCTTCAACTGGATCGCCCCGGATCACTTCCGGCTGGTATTCCTGCCCAATTCCGACGACCTGACCGACGCGTGCGGCCGCATTGCGCGCTTCCTCGACGGCTACCGGCGCCGCTACGCGCGCTGAGAACGACAGAGTAGATAGAACAGTATATGAAACCCATCAAAGCAGGCTTGTTAGGCATCGGCACCGTCGGCGCCGGTACCTGGCACGTGCTCCAGCGTAACCAGGAAGAAATCCGCCGCCGCGCAGGCCGCGGCATCGAAGTGGCCATGGTGGCCGCCCGCAATCTCGAGCGCGCCCGCCGTATCGTCGGCGAAGACGTGGAAGTCGTCGCCGACCCCTTCGCGGTCGTCAACAATCCCGAGATCGACATCGTCGTCGAACTGATCGGCGGCTATGAACTGGCGCGCGAACTGGTGCTGCAGGCGATCGCCAACGGCAAGCATGTGGTGACCGCCAACAAGGCCCTGCTGGCCATGCACGGCAACGAGATCTTCGAGGCCGCCCATGCCAAGGGCGTGATGGTGGCGTTCGAGGCGGCCGTGGCCGGCGGCGTGCCGATCATCAAGGCCCTGCGCGAAGGCCTGTCCGCCAACCGCATCGAATCGGTGGCCGGCATCATCAACGGCACCACCAACTTCATCCTGTCCGAGATGCGCGACAAGGGCCTGGACTTCGAGACCGTGCTGAAGCAGGCCCAGGAGCTGGGCTATGCGGAAGCCGACCCGACCTTCGACATCGAGGGCGTCGACGCGGCCCACAAGCTGACCATCATGGCCGCGATCGCCTTCGGCATTCCGATGCAGTTCGCCGGCAGCCACGTCGAGGGCATCAGCCAGCTGCAGGCGGTCGACATCCGCTACGCCGAACAGCTGGGCTACCGCATCAAGCTGCTCGGCATCACCCGCCGCACCGTGGTCGACGGCGCCGAGGGCATCGAGCTGCGCGTGCACCCGACCCTGATCCCGTCGACGCGCCTGATCGCCAACGTCGAAGGCGCGATGAACGCGGTGCTGGTGAAGGCCGACGCGGTCGGCACCACGCTCTACTACGGCAAGGGCGCCGGCGCCGAGCCGACCGCTTCCGCCGTGATCGCCGACCTGGTCGACGTGACCCGCCTGGCGACCGCGGATCCGTATTCGCGCGTGCCGCACCTGGCCTTCCACCCGGGCGAGCTGGCCGACCTGCCGATCCTGCCGATGGAAGAGATCCGCACCGCCTACTACCTGCGCGTCTACGTGCAGGACCAGCTGGGCGTGATGGCCGACCTGACCCGCATCCTGGCCGAAGCCGGCATCTCGATCGACGCCGTGCTGCAGAAGGAGCCGGGCGAGAAGGCCCGCACCGACATCGTCATCATCACCCACCAGACCCGCGAAAAATACGTCAATGCCGCGATCGAGAAATTCGAGCAGATGTCGACGGTGGTGGGCAAGGTGGTCCGCATCCGCCTCGAAACCCTGGGCTGAAAGGCTCAGCGCGTCAGTCCCGGCCCCTCGGCATGACTGGGGGGCCGGCTCCAGCAGCTGAAGAAGTCGTCGGCGAATTCGTCGACGCAGCGGGGCGCTTCCTCCCGGCCCTCGAGCGGGGCCGTGGTGAGGGCGAGCAGGTCCTGCTCGATCTGGTCGAACAGCGCATCGGCGGCGCCGTACTCGTGGTAGAGGTGACGGGTCGTATCCATGCGCGCATTCTACCCGCGCTGCACTGCACAAAAAGCCCGTGCTTCAGGGAAGCTTGTGCCCGCTCAAATCCACCAAGTTTTGCCGTTTCGCATGCTTGGCTATGCGCAATATGCCTTGCCAAACATTTAACTTAGAACAAGGTCGTCCACAGGCGTGATTGCCGGCGTGGCGGCGAACAGCACGCAGACTTTCAGGCCGCGGCCGCTGTCGGCGCGCTGCATGGCCAGCCTGGCGCCATGCAGGCCGGCGATGTCGCGCACGATCGCCAGGCCCAGTCCGGTGCCGCCGGGATTGGTTTCCAGCGCCGCCTGGGCGCGGTAGAAGGGCATGAAGACCTTGTCGTATTCGGCCTCGTCGATGCCCGGGCCGCTGTCCTGCACTTCCAGCAGCACGCCGTCCGCCACGCGACGTACGCGCAGCAGCACGCTGCCGCCCGGCGGCGTGTAGCGGATCGCATTGTCGGCCAGGTTGGTCAGCAGTTCGTGCAACAGCAGTTCCTGGCCCTGCACCGTGGTTCTTTCCTCGTCTTCGGCTTCGAGCGCCAGGTCGATGTTCTTCTGCACCGCCGGCAGGGCCAGTTCGAGGCCGACCTGCTGCGCCAGCGCCGCCAGCGAGACCGGGCGGTTGTCGGCGCCGCCGTTGCCGTGTTCGAGCCTGGCCAGGGTCAGCAAGCGGTTCGCCAGGTGGACCGTGGAATCGGTGGTGGCCGCCATCGAGCGCACGATCGCGCGCAGGGCGGCCGGATCGTCTTCGCGCAGCGCCAGCTCGGCCTGGGTCTTGAGCACCGTGAGCGGGGTGCGCAGCTGGTGCGAGGCATCGCCGATGAAGCGCCGCTGGCTGGCAATCAATCCCTGCATGCGCGCCATGGTGCCGTTCATCGCCGCCACCAGCGGCCGCACTTCGCGGTGCACCAGCGCGGCGTCGACGTCCGACAGGTCGGACACCGCGCGATTCTCGACCACCTGCTTCAGGCGCATCAGCGGCTGCAGCACCAGGCGCACCGCGAACCACACCAGCGTCGCCACCGCCAGCACCAGCAGGGCCTGGCGCAGCAGGGTGTTCAGGAGGATGCGGCGCGACAGCGCGCGGCGCGCGTCGAGGGTCTCGCCGACCTGGATCAGGGCGATGCCGCGCATCGAATCGTCGTACACCGGCTGCAGCAGGGCGGCGATGCGCAGCGGTTCGCCGTTGTAGTCGGCGTGGTAGAAGCGCACCAGGGCCGGATACAGTTCCGAACGCGGCACGTTCTTCGGCACCGGCGGCAGGTCGTCGTAGCCGGACACGGTCTCGCCGTGCAGGCCGCCGACCCGGTAGTAGATGCGGCCCAGGGTATCGGTCTCGAAGCTGTCCAGCGCCACGTAGGGCACGTCGGCCACCACCTTGCCGTCATGGACCGAGACCCGCTCGGCCAGCGCGCGCGTCGAGGCCAGCAGCGAGCGGTCGTAGGCCATGTCGGCGGCATCCAGGGCATCGCGGTAGAGCGAAACGGCGTTGATCGCCACCAGCGCCACCAGCGGCACGATCAGCCAGCGCAGCAGCTGGCTGCGCAGGCTGCCGAGCGGCTTGGCCGCCGTGGCGGGACGGCGGACCGCGCCGGCCAGCCGGCGGAGCAGGGAAGGCAGCCGCGCGGCGTGCATCGCTCAGGCCGGCCGCTCTTGCAGCAGGTAGCCGATGCCGCGCAGGGTGACGATGGCGGCGCCGCCCTCCGGATGGCGGTCGAGCTTCTTGCGGATGCGGTGGATGTAGAGCTCGATGGCGTCGAGGTTGGCGTCGTCGTCGAGCGCGAACACGGCGTCGAACAGCTTTTCCTTCGACAGCGCGCAGCCGCTGCGCGCGATCAGCGTCTCCAGCAGCGCGTGCTCGCGCGGGGTCAGCTGCAGCGGCTCGCCGCAGTAACTGAACATGCGCGCCACGGTATCGAAGCTGAGCTGCCCGCAGCGGTGCACCAGGGCTTCGTTGCCGACGCTGCGGCGCAGCAGGGCCTTGACCCGCGCTTCCAGCTCGGCCAGTTCGAAAGGCTTGGCCAGGTAGTCGTCGGCGCCCAGGTTCAGGCCTTGCACCCGTTCTTCCAGGCCGCCGCGCGCGGTCAGGATCATGACCGGCGTGCGTCCGCGCTGGCCGCCGCGGGCGCGCAGGCGGCGCAGCACTTCCAGCCCGTCCATCTTCGGCAGGGTCAGGTCCAGGATCACCAGGGCGTAGTCCTGGGTATGGAGCAGGGCGTCGGCATCGGCGCCGGTGGTGGCGCATTCGACGGTGAGTTTGGCATCGCGCAGCGCCTTGGATACCCAATGGGACAGCTCGACGTGGTCTTCGACTAACAGGATTCGCATTTTTTTAGTGTAAGCGGAAACCGCCGGCCGCGGATAGTGGGCAGCTTTCAGCAGCTTTCAGCAGCTTTCGGCGACTGAAAGCTGATTGAAAGCTGGGCCCGCATATAGTTGGCTCCAACAAGTAGTTACAAAAAAGAATTTTTACAACCGGAGACACCATGAAGAAGTCGGCCCTCGCGCTCGCCGTCCTGGCAGCACTTTCCCTGAACACCCAAGCCCAAGCCCAATCCAACGTCCAGGTCTATGGCCTGATGGACGCCGGCGTCGAGTACGTGACCAATGCCGGGCCGAACGGCGGCAGCATGACCCGCGTGGTCTCGGGCGGCAAGAACACCTCGCGCTGGGGCTTCCGCGGCACCGAAGACCTGGGCGGCGGCCTGAAAGCCGTGTTCAACCTGGAGGGCGGCGTCCTGATGGATACCGGCGCCCAGGATGGCACCCTGTTCAAGCGCCAGGCCAACGTCGGCCTGGAAGGCAGCTTCGGCCGCGTCGTGATCGGCCGTTCCTTCACCACGACCTATGACCTGGTGATCAAGTTCGACCCGCTCGGCTTCGCGCCCAACTATTCCTGGGCCACCAGCGGCAACGCCACCGGCCCGTCGAAGTACGGCATGACGACCGCCTTCGACAACCTGATCAAGTACACCGGCCAGACCGGCGGCTTCACCTACGGCGCCACGATCGGCCTGGGCGAGCAGGCGGGCAGCCAGGCGGACGGGCGCAAGTACGCGGTCGGCGGTTCCTGGTTCGGCGGCGGCTTTGGCGTGATGGCGTCCTACGAGCAGGTCAACGGCAACACCGTGGTCGCCACCGGCAACCGCGACAAGACCACCGCCTACCACCTGGGCGCCGACTACAAGTCCGGCCAGTGGCGCTACGTGGCCGGCATGCGCGGCTACAAGCTGGAGTCGGGCAAGGCCGCGACCCCGGACGTGCGCGGCGACACCTACTGGGGCGGCATCACCTACAACGTGCAGGCCTGGACCCTGACCGGCGCCGTCTACCACGTCAACACCAAGGAGCTGCCGGCCGCCAAGGACGCCGATCCGACCATGCTGGTGGCGCGCGCGATGTATGCGCTGTCCAAGCGTACCGACCTGTACATGGTCGCCGCCCACGCCAAGGCCGACCATGGCCAGCTGGTGGGCCTGTCGCGCGACGATCCGGGCTTCGGTTCGACCCAGAACGGCTTCACGGCCGGCATCCAGCACCGCTTCTGATCGCCGCCGGCCATCCGCGCCAGTATCATGCGATTCATGAAGACACTCAGAATCCTGATCGCCGCGGCCCTGGTTAACGCCTTGGCTGCGGCAGCCATCCCGGCAATTGCCGCCGATGCCGAATGCGTGGTGCCGTCCAAGCCGGGCGGCGCCATGGACATCACCTGCAAGCTGGCCCAGAAAGCCCTGCAGGCGAGGCCGAACGCACCGAAGCTGAAGCTGAGCTATATGCCGGGAGGGATCGGCGCGGTGGCCTGGCACACGATGGAATCCCAGCGTCGCGCGGAACCCGACACCCTGGTCGCGTTCTCGGGCGGCTCGCTGCTCAACCTTGCGCAAGGCAAGTTCGGCAAGGCCACCGCGGGCGACGTCCGCTGGGTCGCGGCCCTTGGCGCCGACTACGGCATGATCGCGGTGCGCGCCGATTCGCCCTACCACAAGCTGGGCGACCTGGTCGACGCCCTGAAGAGCGACCCGGCCAAGGTCCTGATCGGCATGTCCGGCACCATCGGCAGCCAGGACTGGATCAAGATGGCGCTGCTGGCGCGCCAGGCCGGGGTCGACCCCAGGCAGCTGCGCTTCGTCGCCCTGGAAGGCGGCGGCGAAGAGTTTACCGCCATGCAAGCCGACTACGTGCAGGTGATCTCGGGCGACACTTCCGAGGCCACGCTGTACGTCGACCCGCGCAAGATACGCGTGCTGGCGGTGCTGGCCGACCATCGCCTGCCGGGCGTGCTGGCCAACGTGCCGACCGCGCGCGAGCAGGGCTACGACGTGGTCTGGCCCATCATCCGCGGCCTGTGGATGGGGCCGGGCGTGCCGGAGGCCGATTACCGGCGCTGGGTCCACGCCTTCGAGCATATCGAGGCCGACCCGGCATTCGCGAAGATGCGCGCCGAGGCCGGCCTGCATCCCTTCTCGCTGACCGGCGATGCGCTGAGCAACTATATCAAACAGGCTGTAGCCGACTATAACCGGCAGGCCAGGCAGTTCAACCTGGTCCGCTGATCAGACCAATAAATCAAGGAGACGACATGCATTTCACGAAGACCCTCATCGCCGCCGCCGTAACCATGCTGGCGGCTCCGCTGGCCCTGGCCCAGGTGCCGGCCGGCTATCCCGCCAACTACCAGCAGATCGTCGACGGCGCCAAGAAGGAAGCCAAGCTGGTGATCTACGGCGCCACCGACAGCAAGGCCGCCGCTCCGCTGATCAAGGATTTCAATGCCCTGTATCCGGGCATCTCGGTCGAGTACAACGACATGAACTCGACCGAAGTGTACAACCGCTTCATCTCCGAGAACGCGGCCGGCGGCGACACCGCCGACGTGCTGTGGTCCTCGGCGATGGACCTGCAGATGAAGCTGGCCGCCGGCGGCTACGCAATGCAGTACAAATCGGTCGAAGCGTCCAAGATCCCGGGCTGGGCCGTGTGGAAGGACACCGCCTACGGCACCACCTTCGAGCCGGCCGCCTTCGTCTACAACAAGCGCCTGGTGAGCGAAGCGGAAGTCCCGCATACCCATGCCGAATTCGTGAGCCTCATCAGCAAGCCGAAGTTCCAGGACAAGGTCACCACCTACGACATCGAGAAGTCCGGCGTCGGCTTCATGTTCATGACCCAGGACGAGCATGACTTCCCGCAGTTCAAGCAGCTGGAGCAGGCCTTCGGCACCGCCAAGGTGCGCGTGCAATCCTCGACCGGCACCATGCTGGAGCGTATCTCGTCGGGCGAGAACCTGATCGGCTACAACGTGCTGGGTTCCTACGCCCTGGTGCGCGCCAAGACCGATCCTTCGCTGGGCGTGGTGCTGCCGAAGGACTACACCCTGGTGATTTCGCGCGTCCACTTCATCAACAAGTCGGCCAAGCACCCGAACGCCGCCAAGCTGTGGACCGACTACCTGCTGTCGCAGCGCGGCCAGACCGTGGTCGCCAACGGCGCCAAGCTGTACGCGATCCGCGCCGACGTCACCGGCGAAACCACTTCGAGCGACCTGATCAAGATGGTCGGCGAGAAGAACATCAAGCCGCTGCCGGTCAACCCGAGCGTCGCGGAATACCTGGATCCGGCGATCCGCATGGCCTTCCTGAAAGAGTGGAAAGCCACCGCCGGCAAGAAGTAAGTGCCGAAGGCGGGGCGCGGCTGCGCTCCGCCTGCCGGGCAGTGCCACGCGCACTGCCCCGTCATACCGGTTTCACCCTCCCGATCGGATATCACCATGCCTACCTTTTCCCTGCCGGGCGCACGCCTGAAGTCCGGCGCCGCGCATGACGCTGCGGCCGCGCGCAAACCGCGCCTGAACTGGACCCGCGCCATCGTCGTCCTGCTCACCTGCCTGGCGATCTTCCTGCCCCTGTTCCTGGTGTTCTACCAGAGCGTACTGTCGGCACCTTTCTTCATGCCCGACAAGGTGCTCGGGCTGGACGCCTTCCGCTTCATCTTCGACGACGCCGATTTCTGGCTGGCCTTCAAGAACGGCATGCTGCTGGCCTCGGGCCTGGCCGCCATTGCCGTGCCGCTGGGCGGCATGCTGGCCTTCCTGATGGTGCGCACCGACCTGCCGGGCCGCAGCTGGATCGCGCCGGTGCTGCTGGTGCCGATCTTCGTGTCGCCGATGGTGATGGGCTTCGGCTATGTGGTGTCGATGGGACCGGTCGGTTTCTACACCACCTGGGTGCACCAGCTGCTGGGCATCGTGCCGTGGAACGTGTATTCCTTTACGTCGATCGTCGTGATCGCCGGCCTGACCCACGTGCCGCACGTCTACCTGTACGCATCGTCGGCGCTGAAGAGCCTGGGCTCGGACGTCGAGGAAGCCGCGCGTGTCTCCGGCGCCTCGCCGTGGCAGGTGATGTTCAACGTCTCGCTGCCGATGATCATGCCGGCCCTGGCCTATGCCGGCGTGCTGGTGTTCTTCCTCGGCTTCGAAGTGTTCGGCCTGGTGCTGGTGCTGGGCGACCCGGAAGGCCACCTGGTGCTCGCCACCTACCTGTATAAACTGACCAACAAGCTGGGTACCCCGTCCTACCACCTGATGGCGGCGGTGGCCGTGTGCCTGGTGGCGGTGACGATGCCGCTGGTGATGCTGCAGCGCTGGCTGCTGAAGTCCGCCAACAAATACGTGTCGATCAAGGGCAAGGGCGCGCGCCAGAAGCCGCTCCCGCTGGGCAAATGGAAATGGGTGGCGCTGGCCGTACTCGGCGCCTGGATCCTGGTCACCGTGGTGCTGCCGCTGTCCGGCATCGTGCTGCGCTCCTTCGTCCAGTACTGGGGCGAGGGCGTGAAGCTGTCCGACGTCCTGACCCTGCAGCACTTCCGCGACATCTGGGAACAGCCGTCGCTGGTGCGCGGCATCGTCAACACCATCCTGATCGGCGTGATCGGCGGCGGCCTGGCCGTGCTGTGCTACACCGCGATCGCCCTGGCCATGCACCGCAAGCCGGACGGCGTGACCCGCCTGCTCGACTACAGCGTGCTGGTGCCGCGTGCGGTGCCGGGCCTGCTGGCCGGCCTGTCCTTCCTGTGGGTCTTCCTGTTCGTGCCGAGCTGGCTGGACGGCTTCCTGCACCACTTCGACAACGACGTCGCGCGCTGGCTGTCCGAACACTTCATCCCGGCGCTGCGCCAGGTCCGCTCCACCATCTTCGCGCTGTGGCTGGCCTATTCGGTGGTGTGGCTGGCCTACGGCATGCGCCTGATCTCGACCTCGCTACTGCAGGTGGGGCCGGAGCTGGAAGAGGCGGCCCGCTCGGCCGGCGCCAGCCGCGGCCGCGTCACCCGCGACGTCACCATCCCGCTGATCAAGTTCGGCATGCTGGGCGGCTGGCTGATGGTGTTCCTGATCTTCGAACGCGAATACTCGACCGGCGTCTACCTGCTGTCGCCGGGCACCGAAGTGATCGGCGCGATGCTGGTGTCGCTGTGGGCCGGCGGCTCGACCGACCTGGTGGCGGCGCTGTCCTTCATCAACATCACGCTCGTGGCCATCGGCCTGGGCATTGCGCTGCGCTTCGGCGTCAAGCTGCACAACTAAGCACCATGACTAACGAATTGCGAGACCTCACCATGAACGTTTTGACCGTCAACGACCTGCACCTCGACTACGGCAGCGGCGCCACCGCCAACCCGATCCTGAAAGGCGTGTCGATGCACCTGCAGCGCGGCGAAGTGGTGGCCCTGCTGGGCCCCTCGGGCAGCGGCAAGACCACGCTGCTGCGCGCCGTCGCCGGCCTGGAAAGCCCGAAGGCCGGCACCATCGACATCGGCGAGCGCCGCGTCTTCGACGGCAGCAAGAAGCTGGAGCTGCCGGCCGAGGCGCGCAACCTGGGCCTGGTGTTCCAGTCCTATGCGCTGTGGCCGCACAAGACCGTGTTCGACAACGTCGCCTACGGCCTCAAGCTGCGCAAGACCCCGGCGCGCGAGATCGAGGCGACGGTGAACGAAGTGCTGTCCCAGCTCGGCCTCGGCCACCTGGGCGCGCGCTTCCCGCACCAGCTGTCCGGCGGCCAGCAGCAGCGCGTGGCGATCGCCCGCGCCCTGGTCTACAACCCGCCCGTGATCCTGCTGGACGAACCGCTGTCGAACCTGGACGCCAAGCTGCGCGAGGAAGCGCGCGCCTTCCTGCGCGAACTGATCGTGCGCCTGGGCCTGTCGGCCCTGATGGTGACCCACGACCAGGCCGAGGCGATGGCCATCTCGGACCGCATCCTGCTGCTGAACAACGGCAAGATTGAACAGCAGGGCACGCCGCAATCGATGTACGAGTCGCCCGACACCCTGTTCACCGCCGAGTTCATGGGCAGTAACAACCGCCTGCCGGCGCGCGTGGTGTCCCGCAACGGCGGGGCGGCCCGCCTGCAGGTCGAAGGCATGGCCCTGAATGCCACCGCGCGCGGCGCCGGCAGCGAGTCGGCCGCGGGTGACGCCGATTCGGCGGCCCTGATCCGCGTCGAAGAAGTGCGCATTGGCCGCCAGCCGGTCGAGAACGGCATCCAGTTGCCGCTGTCGACCTGCATGTACCTGGGCGACCGCTGGGAGTGCCTGTTCAAGCAGGGTTCGTCCAGCGTGCGCGCCTATTCCAAGCACCGCATCGACCCGGGCCAGTACTGGCTCGAGATGCCGGCCGAAAAGCTGTGGGTGTTCTAAAAGGTAGGCTGCGGACGCATTTGCAGGCCTTCCTGCCGGCGCTGCTGTTAGCCTTCGGCGCAGCCGAAGCCTGCATCGCGCTCGACACCCCGCTGCCGTGGATGATCGGGCCGCTGTTCTCGACCGCGCTGGCCTGCATGCTGGGCGCCCGTCTCGGCGCCCCGGTGCAGGCGCGCGAGGCGGGGCAGTGGGCGATCGGCACCGCGCTCGGCCTCTACTTCAGTGCCCCGGTGCTGGCCGCGCTTGGCCGCAACCTGCCGTGGATCGCGCTGGCGGTGGCCTTCGCGATCTGCCTGGGCATGCTGGGAGGCAGCCTGCTGCGCCGCCTGTCCGGCAGCGACGAAGCGACCGCCTTCTTCGCGATGGCGGTCGGCGGCGCGTCCGAGATGGCGGTGCAGGGCGAGCGCCACGGCGCCGTGGTCGAGCGCGTCGCCGCCGCCCACAGCCTGCGCATCATGATGGTGGTCGGCACGATTCCCTTCGCAGTGCGCTGGTGGAGCAGCCATGGCTGGGGCGCGGGGCTCGACATGTTCGTGCCGCTGGCCGCCAGCGTCCACCTCGGCGGGTTGCTGGTGCTGATCGCGCTGACCTCCGCCGCCGCGCTGCTGCTCAAGCGCCTGCAGGTGCCGAACGCCTGGGTGATCGGCCCGCTGCTGGTGGCGCTGCTGCTGACCGCGGCCGGCATCCAGCTGTCACGCCTGCCCGAATGGATGATCCGTGCCGGCCAGCTCTTCATCGGCGTCTCGCTCGGCACCCGTTTTACGCCGCGTTTCGTGCACACTGCGCCGCGCTACCTGGCCAGCGTGGCCCTGTGCACCCTCTGTACCATGCTGCTGGCCGCGGTATTCGCCCTGTGCCTGGCCGAGGTGACGGACCTGCATCCGGGCACCATGCTGCTGGCGACTTCGCCGGGCGGGATCGCCGAGATGTCGCTGACGGCGCGCGTGCTGCACCTGGGCGTGCCGGTGGTGACGGCCTTCCACGTATCGCGCATGGTGGTCGTGGTGCTGGCGATCGGACCGCTGTACCGGACCTGGGCGCGCTTGCGTGGGGTTCCCATGAGTGGCGTTTGATGCTGCTTCATGTGGGTGGTGTCGCGTTCTTCTGGTGGGTTGGTATCGATTTTCGCGACTAACTCTGGTGTTTGGCAACATCATGTATTCAAGTCCGGTGTTGTACGGTAGATTACGCATCTCTCACAACACCGCGACCCGACCGCATGAGCCACTCCAGCCATCCCAGCCAATTCGCTTTGCTGACCCAGCGCCGGTTCGGGCCCTTCTTCTGGACCCAGTTCCTCGGCGCCTTCAACGACAACCTGTTCAAGACCGCGCTGCTGGTCGTGCTGACCTATGACGCGCTGTCCTGGACCACGCTGGCGCCGGCCATCCTCAACAACCTGATCCCCGGCCTGTTCATCCTGCCTTACGTCGTGTTCTCGGCGACCGCCGGCCAGATCGCCGACAAGGTCGAGAAGGGCAGGCTGGCGCGCTGGGTCAAGCTGCTCGAGATCGGCATCATGGCGCTGGCGGCGGTCGGCTGGTGGACGCATACGCTGTGGCTCCTGATCGCGGCAGTGGCCGGCATGGGCGTGCACTCGACCCTGTTCGGCCCCGTCAAATATGCCTACCTGCCGCAGCACCTGAAGCCGGAAGAGCTGGTGGGCGGCAATGGCGTGATCGAGATGGGTACTTTCGTCGGCATCCTGCTGGGCGAGGTGATGGGCGCGGTGCTGGCCGGCCACGGCACCCTGGGCATCCACCTGGTGGCGATCGGCACGCTGCTGGTGGCCGTGCTGGGCCTGGCCACCAGCTGGCGCATTCCCGCATCGCCGGCGCCGGCGCCGGACCTCGTCATCAGCCGCAACCCGATCGCCGAGTCGCTGCGCAATATCGGCTACTCGCGCCAGAACCGCACCGTGTTCCTGTCCATGCTCGGCAATTCCTGGTTCTGGTTCTACGGCGCGCTGGTGCTGTCGCAGTTCCCGCTGTACGCCAAGGACTACCTGCACGGCGACCACAGCGTGTTCGTGCTGCTGCTGACCATCTTTTCGCTGGGGATCGGCGCCGGCTCGCTGCTGTGCGAGAAGCTCTCGGGCCGCAAGGTCGAGATCGGCCTGGTGCCCTTCGGCGCAATCGGCCTGTCGCTGTTCGGCATCGACCTCTACTTCGCCAGCCTGGGCTACACGAATACCGCGACGGTGGACTTCATCGGCCTGCTGCACCAGGCCGGCACGCTGCGCATCCTGGTCGACGTGCTGCTGCTGGGCGTGTTCGGCGGCTTCTTCATCGTGCCGCTGTTCGCCCTGATCCAGACCCGCTGCGACCCCAAGCACGTCTCGCGCACCATCGCCGGCATGAACATCCTGAACGCGCTGTTCATGGTGGCTGCGGCCGGCGTCGCCGTGTTCCTGTTCAAGCAGGGCTTCTCGATTCCCCAGATGTTCCTGACCACGGCGCTGCTGAACGCGGTGGTGGCCATCTACATTTTCTCGCTGGTGCCGGAATTCCTGATGCGCTTCCTGGCCTGGCTGCTGATCCACACCATCCACCGCGTCTCGACCGTGGACACCGACCGCATCCCGGAAGATGGCGCGGCGGTCCTGGTCTGCAACCACGTGAGCTACGTCGACGCCATCGTGATCATGGCCGCCAGCCCGCGCCCGATCCGCTTCGTGATGGACCACCGCATCTTCAGGACGCCGCTGCTGGGCTTCATCTTCCGCACCGCGAAGGCGATCCCGATCGCACCAGCCAAGGAAGACCCCTGGCTGATGGAGAAGGCCTTCGTCGACATCGCCCAGGCCCTGCACGAGGGCGAGTTGGTCTGCATTTTCCCGGAAGGCAAACTGACGCGGGACGGCGAGATCGGCGAGTTCCGCGGCGGCGTCGCCAAGATCATCGAGCGCAGCAAGGTGCCGGTGATCCCGATGGCCCTGCGCGGGCTGTGGGGCAGCCTGTTCTCGCGCGACCCGTCGAACGTGTTCGAGCGCTCGTTCTCGCGCGGCTGGCGTTCACGGCTGGCGCTGGCGGTGGGCCGGCCGGTGCCGCCGCAGGAGGTGACGCCGGAGGGGCTGTACGACGAGGTGCTGGCCTTGCGCGGCGAGTGGAAATAGATGCTGTGTGACAAAAAGCTTAACCCTTGCGTCGGGCTCTGATATAATTGCAGGCCGAGTCGGGGCGTAGCGCAGCCTGGTAGCGTACCTGCATGGGGTGCAGGTGGTCGGAGGTTCGAATCCTCTCGCCCCGACCAATAGAATTGATGAGATAGGCCAGCTTTCGAGCTGGCCTGTTTCGTTTTTGGCGGGATTATCCCTACAACTTACCCTTATGGATTCGTTTTCTAGTGCTGGCTTACCTGGGCCTCGGCGCTGATCCGTCCCCTGTTGCCGACATTCGATTTCGGTCGAGTTTCAGAGCGCAAACTGTCGCGCCAATACTTCAAATGCCGCTTCACAACGTAGCGTAATACATCTCTGATGTCGCAGTTAGGAAAATGCGTTTGAAGCCGTGTGAGGGCAAACTGTCTCGGACCATCGAAACAAGCTTTTCCCATTCGTGAGGTGCGAAGATCGTGATCAATGCACAGTCGACGATCAAAGTTGTATCGGCGGGATAGTGGCCATCCGCCATTTTCGAGACCTTTGGCGCGATGGCTTTTAGAATGATGGAGCACATATCGAAAATATACGATTCGTTATGATATGCAGTTGGTTTGGATTCGATGCGTCGTTTTCCTGCCGTATCTTTAACCCGCGTAATTCCATCCAGTCCAAAGCATGCCCCATCGGCGTTGAGTAATTCACGAGATAAGTGCTCGTTCACGTGAACCGCTTGAGTGACTTCTAGCGTGCCTTCTGATGGCCACCAACCGCGGTCTACCGCTGTGCCAGTTGATTGCACCTTGGCGTCAAAATGTTGGGACCCGTGCATCCAGCGTACCGAGAGGTATCGTCCTTGACTATAGAATGTTTGGATATAGCGGCAGATTGGCAAAATCTCTTCTATAAGTTGCTTAATATAGCCTTTGCGCTCGCGTAGCGTATGGCCATCGTCTGGCAGCGTGACAATTTCATCAAACCGTGCATAAGCGAGTTTGCAGAACTCTAGACCATCAATTGATTGATCGTGGAAGATCTTAAGCGCTGGAGGAACTTCAAAAGGCTTGACCATATAGCTCTTTGTCGTAAGGTGAATCTGGTTGTCGTGGGCAGGCACCACAAATTTTAGCAAGTGCATCGCTTGCCCTATATTTTTTTGTGGCCACACAGCAGTATTGCTTCTCCAAAAAAAGCGGGCCTAAACTTTAGCCCTCAATACAGTCCCCCTTACTGGCCGTATCCAGCCACGGCGCGCACGCCCTGTTGATCTACCACCAACCGCCGGTTGACGGTAGATAAGTTGCTGTAAGCCAGCAACGGGAAACTTCTCCATCACCCCACGATGGAGAAACCGATGCAACGATCCCTTCTAATTGCCCTGGTGCTGTCGGCCGGCTGCGCCGCGGCCGCGCGCCCTCTGGGCGTCTTTCCCTGGCACCTGTCCGGCAACGATTTTGTGGCGCAGGTGGCCGGTCAGCCAGGCGTGGACAAGTGGAAGCAGAGCGCGGACGCGGCCTACCGGCAGCGCTACGCGGAGGGTTATCAGGCCGGGGTGGTCGACGCCACCCAAGGGCGGCTATGGTGCGCGCCGCCGGGCACGAAGCCGTCCGAGGTGGACGATCGGATCTGGAGCGAGTTGCGCCAGCGTGCCGGCACCATGCCGCGCAGCGCCGCCGCCGAGCTGGTGCGCCTGTATGCCGCCCACTTCCCTTGCCCGGCCGGGAGCTAGCCATGCGAGCGATTCCGTTTGCAGTGCTGATGAAGGCGTATCCCCGCAAGCGCGACATCGACCACGATGCGCTGTTTCGCCTGCTGGGATGGGATGACCTCATCAAGAACCCGACCTATGCAAATACCTGCGCGATCCGGGTCAGTCTTGCCCTGCTGCGCTCTGGCGTCCACATTCCCGGCGGCCGTCTCCAGGTCAAGATCGGGACGCACAAGGGGACGATGATCGAGCCCGGGCAGGCCAGGTTGTCGATGATCCTGTCCAGGCCGACCATGCTGGGCGCTCCCGAGAAGCTCAGCGGCGGCCCGGCGATTGGCGAAGGGATCGGCCAACGCAGCGGCATCGTGTCCTTCTTCCGCTTGATCCCCGGCATCTACGAAGGCGGCCACATCGACATCGTTTCGCCGCTGTTCGGCGGGGCCAGGGCGCTGGCTTGCGGGACCGATTGCTACTGGACGAGCAAAGAAGTGTGGTTCTGGCCGCTGAAGTAGGGGCCGGGAATCAATGAGACAGGCCAGCCGTCGGGCTGGCCTTTTTCGCTTCCGGAATAACCGGCGTAGACCATGCTAGGATGCCCTTTCACGCAAAGGACCCGCCATGGAAACCCAAGACGCCAACACCGCCGTGTATCGCGACCACACGATCGTCATCCATTCCTCCGGCAAACCTGGCGACGCCCTGACGGACGCCTTCATGATCCTGGAGCCGACCACGAACCCGATGTTCACGCGAACCCTGCACGAACACCCTCACGACCAGGTCAAGACCTACGCCACGGAAGCCGAAGCAAGAGATGCTGCAATGAAGCTGGCGCGCGACTGGATCGATGCCCGCTTGGACAGGCATCCCCAATAGGATCGCAAAGCGCGCGCCGCTGCCTGCTACGCCTTCTCGCTCGAACTCCGATACGCCCAGGTGTAGAGCGCCGGCAGGATCAGCAGGGTCAGCGCCGTCGACGACAGGATGCCGCCGATGACCACCGTCGCCAACGGCCGCTGCACCTCGGCCCCGGTGCTGGTCGCCAGCGCCATCGGCAGGAAGCCCAGCGAGGCCACCAGCGCCGTCATCAGCACCGCCCGCAGCCTCACCTGCGCGCCTTCGCGCATCGCCTGCTCGGGCCCATGTCCCTGCTCGCGCAGCGAGCGCACGAAGGAGATCATCACCAACCCGTTCAGCACCGCGACCCCGGACAGCGCGATGAAGCCGACCGCGGCCGAAATCGACAGCGGCAGGCCGCGCAGCCACAGCGCCAGCACGCCGCCGCTCATGGCAAACGGGATCCCGCTGAACACCAGCAGGCCATCCTTGACGCTGTTGAACATCAGGTAGAGCAGGATGAACACCAGCGCCAGCGCAGCCGGGATCACGATGGCCAGGCGTTGCGAGGCCGCTTGCAGGTTCTCGAACTGGCCTCCTAGACCAAGCCACACGCCCGGCGGCGGCTTCACGGTGCCCAGACGAGACCGAAGCTCGCCGACGAACGATCCCAGGTCGCGCCCGCGCACGTTGGCGGTGACGACGATGCGGCGCTTGCCGTTCTCGCGGCTGATCTGGTTCGCCTCCGGCACGAAGCTCAGGGTCGCGATCTCGGACAGCGGAATGCTGGCCGATCGCCCATCCCGGGCCGGCAGCGCGATCGGCAGCTGGCGCAGGCTGTCGATATCGTTGCGTGTTCCTTCCGCCAGCCGCACGGTGATGGCGAAGCGGCGGTCGCCTTCGAACACCATGCCGACGTCGCGTCCGCCCACCAGGGTGCCGAAGGCTTCCTGGACGTCGGCCACGTTCAGGCCGTAGCGCGCGGCCTTGATGCGGTCCACCGTCAGGGTCAGGGCCGGCAGTCCGTCGAGCTGCTCCATCTTGACCTCGGCCGCGCCGCCCACCTTGCCCAGTACCTGGGCGACCTGCTGGGCGGTGGCCGTCATCGCCGCGGTGTCGTCGCCGAAGACCTTGACCGCGACGTCGCTGCGTACGCCGGAAATGAGTTCGTTGAAGCGCAGCTGGATCGGCTGCGAGAACTCGTAGTTATTCCCCGGGACCGCGTTGGCGGCCTCCGCGATCGCCGCCACCAGTTCCGCGTGCGACTTGCGCGGCTTCGGCCACGCCTTTTCCGGCCGCAGGATGATGTAGCTGTCGGCGGCGTTCGGCGGCATCGGGTCGGTCGCCACTTCCGACGTGCCGATGCGCGCGAACATGCGCTCGATTTCCGGGAACTGCTTCAGCAGGCTGGCTTCGAGATGCTGCTGCATCTGCACCGACTGCTGCAGGCTGGTGCCGGGAATGCGCATGGTCAGCACCGCCAGGTCGCCTTCGTTCAGGTTGGGCGCGAATTCGGTGCCCAGCCGGGTCGCCAGCAAACCGCTCAGCAGCACGCTCAAGGCAGCGAAGGTCAGCGCCACCGGCCGGTTGCGCAGGATCCAGTCGAGCAGCGGCCGATACCAGTCCCTGGCCTTGGCCGTCAGCCTGTTTTCGTGCCCGCCCGCGTGCTTGCCGACGAAGAGGGCGACCGCGGCCGGCACGAAGGTCACGGACAGCAGCATCGCTGCCGCCAGCGCCATCACCACCGTGATCGCCATCGGATGGAACATCTTCCCTTCGACGCCGGACAGGGCGAAGATCGGCAGGTAGACCGTCATGATGATCAGCTGGCCGAACAGCAGCGGACGGCGGGCCTCGGCCGCCGCGGCCGCAACGATGGCGAAGCGCTCCTCGCGTGTCGGGTCGCGGCCGGCGGCATCGCGGGCCAGGCCCAGGCGGCGGATGCAGTTCTCGACGATGACCACGGCGCCGTCGACGATGATGCCGAAGTCGAGGGCGCCCAGGCTCATCAGGTTGGCGCTGACGCCGGCCTTGACCATGCCGGTGAAGACCATCAGCATCGACAGCGGAATCACCAGCGCCGTCACCAGGGCGGCGCGCAGGTTGCCGAGGAAAAGGAAGAGGATGGCGACCACCAGCAGGGCGCCCTCGACCAGGTTCTTGCGCACCGTGGCGATGGCCTTGTTGACCAGCACCGAGCGGTCGTAGACGGGCAGGGCCTGCACGCCTGGCGGCAGCGAGCGGCTGACGTCCGCCAGCTTGCGGCGCGCGCTTTCCGCCACTGCGCGGCTGTTCTCGCCGATCAGCATGAAGACGGCGCCGAGCACGACTTCGCGCCCGTTCTCGGTGGCCGCGCCGGTGCGCAGCTCGCGTCCGGGGATGACGTCGGCGACGTCGCGCACGCGGATCGGCGCGCCCTGCACGACGTCGAGCACGATGTTGCGGATCTCTTCGAGGGTCTTCACCTGGCCCGGCGTGCGCACCACGAACTGCTCGCCGCCGCGTTCGATGTAGCCGGCGCCGGCGCTGACTTTTCCATTGCTATTGTTGCGGTCGATGGCATCGACCAGCGCGCCCAGCGACAGGCCGTGGGCCGATAGTTTCGCCATGTCGGGCGCCACCTGGTATTCCTTCAGGTAGCCGCCGATGGTGTTGACCTCGGTGACGCCGGCCACGCCGCGCAGCTGCGGCGCCACGATCCAGTCCTGGATCTCGCGCAGGTCGGCCGGCGTATAGGGGCTGCCGTCCGGCTTGCGGGCCTCGTCGGTGGCTTCGACGGTCCAGTAGAAGATCTCGCCCAGGCCGGTGGCGGTCGGCCCCATCGCCGGTTCGACGCCGGCCGGCAGCGCGGCTTTCGCCTGCTGCAGCCTTTCGCTGACGAGCTGGCGCGCGAAATAGATGTCGGTGCCTTCCTTGAACACCACGGTCACCTGCGACAGCCCGTACTTCGACAGCGACCGGGTCTGCTCGAGCCTGGGCAGGCCGTTCATCGCGGTCTCGATGGGGAAGGTGATGCGCTGCTCGACTTCGAGCGGCGAGTAGCCGGCGGCGCCGGTGTTGATCTGGACCTGGACGTTGGTGATGTCCGGGACCGCGTCGATCGGCAGGCGCTGGTAGTTGTAGACGCCCAGGCCGGCCAGGCCGAGCACGGCGAACAGGATCAGCCAGCGCCTGGTGATGGCGAATTCGATGAGTTTCTGGAACATGTGGCCTCGCTCAGTCGTCGTGTTCGGCTTCGGCCTTGCCGAGGTCCGCCTTGAGCAGGAAGCTGCCGCCTGCCGCGTAGCCGGCGCCGGCCTGCAGGCCCTTCACGATCTCGGTGCGCTTGCCGTCCGAGCGTCCGAGCGTGACGTCCTGGGCGCGGAAGCCGGCGGCGGTCCGCACGAACACGACGTCGTGCTCGTGGATGGTCTGGATGGCGTCGCTGGCGACCGTCACCGCGGCGTTCGCCGGCGTGCCGAGCAGGTCGACCGTGGCCAGCATGCCCGGGCGCAGCTTCAGTCCGCGGTTGGGCAGCGTGATCCTGGCGGTGGCCATGCGCGTGGCCTCGCCGAGCACCGGGCCGACGAAGGACACGGCGCCGTCGAGCGTCTCGCCCAGGCCGTTGACGCTGACCTTGGCCGGCATGCCGGTGCCGACCTGCGCCAGGCTGTCGGCGGGGACGGCCGCTTCGATCCATACCTGCGAGAGGTCGGCGATGGTTAGCAGCGGCTTGCCGCCATCGACGGCTTGCCCGGCGACGGCCGGCTTCTCGATCACCACGCCGTCCAGCGGCGCGCGCACGGTGACGATGCTCGACACGCCGGCGTCCGCCGTGATGCCGAGCGCCTGCAGCCGCTGGCGCGCGGCCTGGGCGGCGATGTCGGCTTCCTTCAGCGCCGACTGCGCGGCGTCGAGGTCCTGGCGCGCGGAGATGCCTTCTTCCCACAGGGTCTTCTCGCGCTGCCAGGTGGTCCTGGCCAGCTTCACGCGCTCCAGCGCGCTGCCCAATTCGGCGCGCCACTGGGCCACCGTCGGGCTCCGGATGGTGGCCAGCGCCTGGCCGCGCCTGACTGCGGCGCCGGGCGATACCAGCACCGACTGCACGATGCCTTCGGCCGGCGCGGCGAGGGCCACGCTGCGTTCGGCGTCCATGCGGATCTGGGCCGGCAGGTGCAGGCGCTCGCGGATCGTGGACGGCCCGGCGGACTCGATGGCGATGCCGTTGGCCTTGATCTGCGCCTCCGTCATCGCCACGCTGCGCTCGTCGGCACCATGTTCCGCTTGCGTATTCTCGTCCGGATGGCGGTCGTCATGGCCGTGCGAGTCCTGGTGGCCGGCGTGTGCTCCGACGGCCTGCGCGGCGGGCGAGGAAGGCTGCCGCCACAGCAGCAGGGCGGCAAGGATGGCGGCGATCGCGCACATGGCGCCGATCGCCAGTGTCTGTTTCTTTGTCATGGCTGATGTTCGCTATTCTCTATTCGTTGGATTCGGCGGGGCCGGCGATGCGCTCGATCTCGGCCAGGGCGCGCCAGGCCTCGAGGGTGCTGTTCAAGCGGCGCGACTGCGACTGGAACCAGGTGCGCTGCGCATCCAGCACGTCGAGGAAGGAAAACTTGCCGTGTTCGAAGCCCTTCAAGGTCAGCTCGTAGGCCGACAGCGCTTGCGGGACCACGTCCTGCCGCAGCAGCGCGGCCTCGCTCCGTGCTGCCTCGTAGCGCGCATGCGCGGCCGCGAGCGCCGCCGCGGTGGCGGTTTCGGCGGCGGCCAGTTCGTCCCTGGCCCGGTCGCTGCGCCGCAGGGCCGCGCGCAGCGCATCCTCGTTGCGGTTGAACAGCGGCAGGGGCAGGGACAGGCCGAGCACCGCCTGGCGCCGGCCGGCCTGCTCGTCGCGCTGGGTGCCGACCGAGACCGTGAGGTCGGGGATGCGGGCCGCGCGCTCCACCTGCGCCTGGGCTTCCTGCACCGCCAACTGGCCGCGCGCGCGGCGGATGCTGCCGGCCTCGCCGGCGCGCGCCCGCAGTGCCGCCAGCGGCTCGGGTGCGGGAGGTTCGTCCGGCGCCTGCGCGAGGACGAGGGCATCGGCCGGCTGGCCTGTGAGCCCTGACAGCCTGGCTTTGGCGACGGCCAGCGCGGCGGCCGCCTGCTGCAGCTCGGCGGCGGCATCGAGCGCGGCCAGGCGCGCCTTGGTCTCGTCGATCGGCGAGACCTTGCCGGCGGCGACCCGCTTGCCGGCGACCTCGGCGCTGCGGCGCGCGAGCGCGGCCAGGGCCTCGGCCAGTTCCTTTCTGCGCTCCGCGACCACGGCTTCGTGGAAGCCGGCGATGACGTCGGCGCGGGCGTCCAGGCGCCGGGTTCTCAGCTCGCTGTCGGCCTGTTGCAGGGCGCCCCGGGCCAGGGCGATGCGGGCCTGGCGCTTGCCGCCCAGTTCGAGCGGCTGGTTGAGCTGGACGGTGGTGGTGCGCTTGCCGGCCTCCTGGCCTTCGCGCAGGACCTGCAGCTCGGGATTCGGCAGGCGGCTGGCCTGGGCGCCGGCGGCTTCGGCGGCCGCAAGTTCATGGCCGGCCGCGCGCACGCCGGGCTGGGCGAGCGCCAGCCGGATCGCGGCCGGCAGGTCGATGGGGGCGATGCCGGACGCCGCCGTCCGCACCGGTTCGGCAGCGCCGCAGCGCCACGCCAGTGCGGATACGACGACCAGCACCGCCAGTCGTTTCGATGGGGTGTTCATTCGTGCTCCTGAAGATGGATGATTTCAGGCGCGCGTGAGCGTACGAGCCCTGTGGCTCGACGTGTGGGGAATCCGCGCGCTGGTTAAGCGGCGGAGGGCCACTTCGGCCGTTCGAGACGGTCCGCCGGCGGCGAGGTCGGGAAGAGCGGGATGAAGGCGACGGCCTGGCTTGCATGCGGCCCGGCGGGCGTCACGAGCAGGTCGGTCGGGATGCAGGAACTGTGGCCGAAGCTGCAGGCCGCGCAGTGAGGGTCGGACACGCCGGAGGCATCGTCGCCGGCCACGAAGGCGAATGCGGCCCGGGCTTCGCCGGCGCCTCGATCGTCGCTGTGGTGGGTCACGCCGGTGGAAGTCGTCACGCAGCACTTGTCCGCCACCGCCAGCGCAAGCTGGAATGGATAGACGAGCAACAGGATGATGAGGATCAGACGGCGCATGGGTTCCATCATACCGGCCATGGCGCGATTCGGCCAGACCCGCGCCGTCCACCCCGCGCTAGAAGGGCGGCGCTTCGTCCGGCGCCGCCGGCGGCCGGTCGAGGTCGATCTCGAAGCGCTCCAGGCCATCGAGGTCGGCGCCTTCGACCAGGGCCTGGGCCTGGAAGGCCGCATGCGCACGCACCCCATGCGGCTGGCGTGACACGAGCATCACCGGCAGCGCCGGAACATGCGGCTGCAGCCGCGCCAGCAGCGCATCGCCGATGCCGGGCACGACCCATGCGGGAGGCGGGAAGGCCAGCGCCACCCGCACCCCCTTCAGTACCGCCAGCGCGACCTCGATCTTCATGGCTCAGATCCGGTCGCTTTCCTTGCGCACCACGCGCCCGATCACCAGGCATTCCGCACCCTTGCACAGCTTGCGGTGGTAGCGCCGCTGGTCCGGATTGTCCGAGGTCAGCCACCACTGGCCGGCGTCGCGCGCCAGGCGCTTGACCACCGCTTCCCCCTCGTAGTTGAAGGCATACACGGCGCCGTCGACCGGCTTGGTGTCCAGGGTGTTGACGATCACGATGTCGTCCTCGTACAGCGAGGGCTCCATGCTCTCTCCCTTGACCAGGATGGCGATCAGGTGCTCGGGCCGCAGCTGGTGGCGCTCGATCCAGGAGCGGCGCAGGCCGAGGGTGCCGCCGTCGCGGCGCTCCGGCTCGGTCTGGAAGCCGGTGATGCCGGCCGACAGGCGCAGCTTGACCATTTCGATCTGGATGAAGTCGGCGTCGTCGTTGGCGGCGGCGTGGACCGGCAGCACGTTCCCGATGCCCTGTAGCGGCGCATGGCGGGGATCGCCCTCGCCGGTCATCAGCCAGATATGGGAAAACCCGAGTTCGCGTTCGAGGTTCAGCGCGTAGCGGATATCCATCGACTTGATCCTCCCGGTCAGCCATTGGTTGACGACGCTCTTGGACGCGCCGGAAGCCTTGACCAGGCCGGTCTGGCCGCGCTCGCCCTCCAGCTGGGGCAGGTGGCGATGGATGGTATGGAGGCGATCTGCGAGAGAGTTCATGTTTAGCATCCTAAACTCAATAGGTTTAGTATTCTTGACTTTGATCAGTTTAGAGTTCTATACTCGTATCAAATACTAAACCTTCGCAAGGCAAACATCAACCACCGGAGACCCGCCATGCACGCGATCACCTTTCTCGAGCTCGCCGCTGTTCCATTTGCCGCCGGCCTGGCGGCGACCGGCCTCGGCTTCCTGTTGCTGTGGCCGAAGTCCGGACGCGAGGCGGTCGCACGCCTTGCCTGCACGCTGCTGGCCTGTACGGTTGCCGGGCCCTTCCTGGCGATTGCCGCCTACTGCTGGTGGCCGGCCCTGTTCGCCTCGGCGGGGCAGGGCGCGGTGCTGGCCGGCGCACCGGCCGAGCTCGGCGTGCTGATGGCGGCGGCGCCCTTCCTGGTGCTGGCCGGGCTGCCGGCCTGGTGGATCCTCGGCGCGCTGCTGCTGTGGTTCGAGCGGCGCCGCAGCAAGGATATTGCCGAGATCGCCCACGATGCCGCAGAGGTCGTGCGCCAGGTACGCGACACGCTGTAAGGCACGCAGCCCCGGATTTGAGTAATATCAAAGTCGTGAACGCCCCAAAGGACACGGTGTCATTGCGCGGTACAGCCGCCGGGGGGAAGACGCGTGGACAGCAAAGCCGGGAAGGACAGCGACAGCAAGCCTGACGAGAAGAGCGGAGCGATCCGCCCCTTCCTCTGGTATTGGCTGTTTGGGCTGTTGCTGTTCACGCTGTCGCAGTCGCTGTTCGAGATGATGACGAGTTCGCCGCTGGCCTACAGCGAATTCAAGCAGCTCTTGCATGCCGGTAAAGTCAAGGAAGTCACGCTGTCCGACACCACGGTGTCCGGCACCCTCCAGCAGGGCGGCTTCGACGCCGTGCTGCCGAAGGCGCGCGTCGAAGTGATCAAGTGCGGCGCCGACGGCAACTGTCCCTTCACCGCGGCGCGCGTCGAGGACCCCGGCCTGGCCAAAGAACTCGACGCCGCGAAGGTACGCTATACCGGCAAGCAGAACAGCGGGTGGCTGTCGAACCTGCTGACCTGGATGCTGCCCATCCTGCTGCTGTTCTGGCTGTGGAGCGGCATGCTGAAGCGCGGCGGCATGACGGCGGGGCTGTTCGACATCGCCAAGAGCCGCGCCCGGGTCCATATGCAGAGCAAGACCGGGATCAGCTTCAGCGACGTCGCCGGCGCCGACGAGGCCAGGGACGAGCTGATGGAGATCGTGGAATTCCTGAAGAACCCGCAGCGCTACCGCCGCCTCGGCGGACGCATCCCGAAAGGCGTGCTGATCGTCGGCGCGCCCGGCACCGGCAAGACCCTGCTGGCCAAGGCCGTGGCCGGGGAGGCCGGGGTGCCCTTCTTTTCGATCAGCGGCTCGGAATTCGTCGAGATGTTCGTCGGCGTCGGCGCGGCGCGCGTGCGCGACCTGTTCGTGCAGGCGCAGAAGGTGGCGCCCTGCATCATCTTCATCGACGAGCTCGACGCGCTGGGCCGGGCGCGCGGCATCGCCGGCACCGTCGGCGGCTACAACGAGCAGGAGCAGACCCTGAACCAGCTCCTGGTCGAGATGGACGGCTTCGACACCGCGAAGGGCGTGATCATCCTGGCCGCCACCAACCGTCCGGAGATCCTGGATCCGGCCTTGCTGCGCCCGGGACGCTTCGACCGCCACGTCGCCCTCGACCGTCCCGACCTGCGCGGACGCCAGCAGATCCTGCAGGTCCACGCGCGCACGGTGACGCTGGACAAGGACGTCGACCTCGGCCGTATCGCCGCGCGCACGCCCGGCCTGTCCGGCGCCGACCTCGCCAACCTGGTCAACGAGGCGGCCCTGCTGGCGGCGCGGCGCGGCAAGGAGCGGGTCGACCGCAGCGATTTCGACGAGGCCATCGACCGCGTCATCGCCGGCCTCGAAAAGCGCTCGCGCCTGATCAACCCGCTCGAGAAGGAGACGGTGGCCTTCCACGAGGCCGGGCATGCGCTGGTGGCCGAGTTCCGCCGCTATGCCGACCGCGTGGCCAAGGTCTCCATCATTCCGCGCGGCATCGCAGCCCTCGGTTACACCCAGCAGCTGCCGACCGAGGACCGCTACCTGCTGCGCAAGAGCGAACTGCTGGACCGGATCGACGTCTACCTGGGCGGCCGGGTGGCGGAGGAACTGGTGTTCGGCGACGTCTCCACCGGCGCCCAGAACGACCTGCAGATGGCGACCGACCTGGCGCGCCACATGGTCACGCAGTACGGCATGAGCGATCAGCTGGGGCTGGCCACCTTCGAGCAGGCGGCGGGCACCACCCTCTACGCCATGCCGCCGGGCCAGCGCAGGGAATACAGCGAACGCACCGCGCGCATGATCGACGCCGACATCGGCCGCCTGCTGTCCGAAGCCCACGAGCGCGTGCGCGCGACCCTGCGCGAGCGGCGCAAGCTGCTCGACGCGCTCGCCCATGCGCTGCTGGAAAAGGAAACCGTCGACCGCGAAGCCCTCGATGTGCTGCTGCGCCAGGAACCGCAGGCGGCGACACCCAGGGAGCTGGTGCAGCGCCAGGGCTGAGCCTGCGCCGGGTTCTACCCGCTATCGAGCCGGACCACGGCTTCGTCCATAACGGGAGCGGGGCGGCGCGGCGCCAGCAATTCCAGCGCCGCCTCCACCACGCGCTTCGGTTCCACGCCCGCCAGGCAGGCGTGGTGGCCGACCGGGCAGGCGTTACTGAAACAGAAGCGGCAGGGCACGTCCTGGAACAGCACCCGGCTGCGCACCTTCCAGGGCGTGTGCTGGGGATTGGTCAGCGCATACAGCACGACCACCGGGGTGCCGACCGCGGCCGCCATATGGGCCGGTCCGCTATTGCTGGTCAGCGCCACCGCGGCCAGGCTCAGCGCCGCCCCCAGCTCGCCCAGGCTCAGCTGGCCGGCCAGCGAATGCGTCGGCACGCCGCAGCCGGCGCGGATGTCGTCCACCAGCGCGGCATCGGGGGCGCCGCCGGTGAGCACCACCGGCAGGCCGGTGCGGCGCACCAGCAGGCCGAGGGCACGGGCCCAGTGGCCGGCCGGATAGCGGCGCGAGGCCGCGCTGGCGCCGGGATGCAGCAGCAGCCAGGGCCGGTCGGCAGCTATGCCCAGGCGCAGCAGGCGCACGCGTACGGCGGCCAGGTCGGCGGCGCGCAGGGCGAAGGACAGCGGCGGCGCTCCCGCCTGGCGCGGCACGCCGGCGCGAACCACCAGCTCGAGCTGGCGCTGCACTTCGTGGCGCACCATGCGCCGCGGTTCCGGATCCTCGACCCAGTCGCTCAGCAGGTGGCAGGGATTCTCGCGGCAATGCGCCAGCCGCAGCGGGATGCCGGCCTGCCAGCACAGCATTGCGGCGGGCAGCGCGCTTTGCGTATAGGCCGTGAACACCACCGCCGCGTCGAAGCGGCGCGCGGCCAGTTCCGATGCCAGCGCGGTGAGCTCGGCGGGCCCGGCGGGAAGCCCGGTCTCCATCCACGGCGCCGCATGGACGATCGCCTCGTCGACTTCCGGAATGAAGGGCAGGGCCGCCGCGCCCGAGGGCGAGGTCAGCAGGGTCAGGCTGCGTCCGGGAACGGCGTCGCGCAGGGCCCGCATCGCCGGTGTGCACATCAGCACGTTGCCGAGGCCGTCCAGGCGCACGCAGAGGATGCGGCGGGCCTGCTGCCAGGATGGCAGCGGGTCCGGCTTCATGCGAGGTCCCCATGGCTGGCGATCGGCACCGCCGCCGCTGCACAGGGTGATGCGGCCGGGCTCGACGTCGTAGGGCAGGTCGTCGCCCAGGGTGCCGTCCTTGTCCAGCAAGACTGCCTTCATGACCTTTCCCCCGCATGGATGATCTGGACCGTTCGACCGTGCGCGGAACGGCAGGGTTCCCCTGGGGGGCGGAGGGGCTGAATCTGCATCAAAAAAAACGCGCCCCGCAGGGCGCGTTCCGGAGCGGCTCTCTTGCTTCAGGGCTTGCGTTTGAAGCCGGTGTCGTCGTCCATGTCCTGGTCGCCGGACAGGCGGTTGGCGTAGCCCGGGCTGCGCGGGTAGCCGCCGGCGGCATCGTTGGACTGGTGCGCCGGCGGTCCGCCGTCGGCCGCGCCGGCGCCGGTCTGCGAGCCGCTGCGGTCGGTGCTGGTGGCCGCGTTTTGGGCGCCGGTATTGCCCGGCGAGCGCGGCAGGCCGCCGGCCACGTCGTTCGACTCGTGCACCCCGCCGATGCTGGGGGCCTGGTTGGACATCGAGTGCGAGCCGGCCACGCCGAGCTGGGTGTTGCCGTGCTGGGCTTCCTGGCCCGGCTCGTTCTCGTCCAGCCTGCCCTGGGCATTGCCCTGCGATCCGCTCAGCGGACCGCGCATCCCGCCGCCGCTGCGGGTCGAGTTGTCGGACACGTACAGACTGCTGCCCTGCTGGCGGTTGCCGGTCGCGGAACCGGCGTTCAGGCTGGACGGCGGGCTCTGCGGGCCGTGCATGCCACCTCCACTCGTACTGGTATCCGAGGTGCCCTCGATCACCGAGCCCGACTGCATGCTGCCGTGGTAAGGGCCCAGCGAGCCGCCCTGCAGGTCCGGCTGGGCGGCGTTCTGCGAAGCCATCGTGCCACGGACCACGTCGCGGTGCATATCGCGCTGCTGCTTCAGATCGACACCCGTATCGTGTGGGCGATGTCCGACAGGCTCTTCCAGGATGCCGTAGGCGCCGGACTTCTGTTCCATCTGGCGCTGGTGGCTATCGGTGATGCCCTGCACGGTGCCGGAGCCGCCGCTCATCTGGGTCTGCATCGAGCCGCCCGGGGTCTGCGACTGCTTGCCCGATTCCTCGCGGCCGCCCATGTGTCCGGGCTGCGTGCCCATGGTGTCGATACCCTGGTTGCCCTGCTGCTGCACGCCGAGGCCCTCCGGATAGGTGTGGTCGAGCGGGCCGTCGTCCGCGGTCTTGCCCTTCGAACCGGGCGTCCATTTTTCGTTGGCGAGGTTGTTCGTCTGGTTGTTGACTTCGCTGCGTTGGTTCGCGTCCATAGCCGACTCCTTTCAACTGGAACATGCATTCATAGGACGATGATGCGCCCTTGATAAGACATTCAGTATAGGAAGAGACTGCGGGTGATTGTAGGACTAATACTGGCGACCCTCGTGTTAGACATTTACTACCGGAAGTAGATTGCGGATGTGCATTTTCTGTCTCACATTGTCCTACAAAGTCATCTGAAAATGTCCTATAGCCTCATCCATCATGCATGCCTAAGATGAATCCGACCGAGCACTCATCGGTGTCTGCCGAGAGATCGGATTCGCCTGCCGCAGGACGCGGTGGTTTCTAGAGTATTGAGGAGAAAGCATCATGGCTTCGAACAACCAGGGCAACAAACAGAGCGGCGGTACCAAAAACCGCGGTTTCGCATCGATGGATCCTGAACGTCAGCGCGAGATCGCCAGCCAGGGCGGCAAGGCCGCTCACCAGAAGGGCACGGCGCACGAGTTCACCTCGGAAGAGGCGCGTCGCGCAGGCAGCATGAGCCATGGCAATCGCCAATCGGCCTCGGGTTCGTCGCGCAGCTCGTCGCGCGGCAACAAACAGTAAACATCACGCTCGGAGGACGGTGGCGGCGCCGTCCCTCCAGGCCAGCAATCGACCGGGGAGCGCGAGCTCCCCGTTTTGTTTTTCTTTCACACAATTCGCGTATGGGATGCGGTAGAATCGCTGCGCCTTTTTGTCCAATCTCATAGGAGTTGTTCGTGAAATCTGCGGTCATCCGTCAAGTCAAGAGCATGAGCATGTCGTGCGACCGGGTCGGTAATCTCTTGCTGGCCAAGTTTTCGGCTCAGGGTTCGAATGACACCTGCTTCGTCATTCCCGCCTCGATCGTGTTCTTCCTGATCAAGAACCTGCCGGCAAACCAGGATCCTACCCTGCAGCCGCCGCCGGCCGGGCCGCAGATCACGCAGGCGGACTGGGACGCGCCGAACGTTCCGCGTGCCTTCACGGTCAACTGCAAGGTCCTGCCGGGCAAGATCAGCATGACCTTCAACCTCGACGTCAAGCCGGACCAGACCCTGGTCCTGGATCGCAGCAACGTCGAACTGATGCGCCAGATCCTGCTTGCCTACAGCCAGGACCTGATCGATCTCGACGCCATCTGAAAAGGAGCGACCATGCCCATCAAGATCAGCCAGCACTTCGACTCCGGCGCCATCGACGTCGTCAGCGCGGACAATGCACAAAAAATCGACCTGAACCTGCGCAAGGATTCGCACGCCGACATCCACCAGTGGTTCCACTTCCGCCTGCAGGGCGCGCGCGGCCAGGCCTGCACCATCCGTTTCCTGAACGCCGGCCAGGCAACCTATCCGAAGGGTTTCGAGGGCTACCAGGCGGTTGCCAGCTACGACACCGAGAACTGGTTCCGCGTGCCGACCAGCTTCGACGGCCAGGTGATGACCATCAATCACACGCCGGAACTGGACAGCATCTATTACGCCTATTTCGAGCCCTACACCTGGGAGCGCCACCTGCGCCTGCTGGGTGAGGTGGCCGAGAACCCGATCGCCCGCGTGCACGACATCGGCACCACGGTCGACGGCCGCGACATGAACCTGGTGGTGATCGGCAACCCGAACGCCGAGAAGAAGATCTGGGTCATCGCCCGCCAGCACCCGGGCGAAACCATGGCCGAATGGTTCGTCGAGGGCATGATGGATGCGCTGCTCGACGATTCGAACCCGGTCTCGCGCAAGCTGCTGCAGCGCGCCGTGTTCTACATCGTGCCGAACATGAACCCGGACGGCGCGGTGCGCGGCAACCTGCGCACCAACGCGGCCGGCGCCAACCTGAACCGCGAGTGGATGACCCCGTCGCTCGAACGCAGCCCGGAAGTCCTGTGCGTGAAGCGCAAGATCGAGGAAACCGGCGTCGACATGTTCTTCGACATCCACGGCGACGAAGCCCTGCCGTACAACTTCGTGGCCGGCAGCGAGATGCTGACCGACTTCACGCCGGAACGCCTGGCCGCCCAGAACGCCTTCATCCAGCGCTACATGGCGTCGAGCCCGGACTTCCAGAACGTCTACGGCTACGCGGCCTCGAAGTACAACGAGGAACTGCTGACCCTGGCATCCAAGTACATCGGCCACACCTACAAGTGCCTGTCGCTGACCCTGGAAATGCCGTTCAAGGACAACGCCAACCTGCCCGACCCGCATGTGGGCTGGAACGGCGCCAGGAGCAGCGCCCTGGGCGCGGACATGCTGCAGCCGATCCTGCTGTCGCTGGACGACTGAAGGGAAGGGGGGAATCATGGGCATCGAAATCGAGCGCAAGTTCCTCCTCAACGATGACGGCTGGCGCGGGCTCGGCCAGCCGACGCTGATGCGCCAGGGCTACCTGACTTCCGACCCGGTGCGCACCGTGCGCGTGCGCATCGAGGGTCAGCGGGCCGTCATCACCATCAAGAGCAAGAACACCGGCGCCACGCGCGGCGAATGGGAATACGAGATCCCGGTGCCGGACGCCGCCGAGCTGCTGGACCGCCTGTGCGAGCAGCCGCTGGTCGAGAAGACCAGGCACCGCATCGGGTATAAAGGCCATACCTGGGAAGTCGATGAGTTCCGGGGCGAGAACGCCGGCCTGGTGGTGGCCGAGATCGAGCTCGGCAGCGAAGACGAAGTCTTCGACAAGCCCGGCTGGATCGGTCGCGAAGTGACGGGCGATCCGCGCTACTACAACTCCAGCCTGATCCGGCTGCCATACTCCAGGTGGAAAGACCAGGCATGATGCGCACGGGCCGCCGTACGATCCTGTCCCTGGCAGTCGTACTGGCGGCCGCGCCTGCCGCTTTCGCCGCCGCGACCGCCGCCGGCACACCGTATTTCCCGCCCGCCGGATCTTGGGAGCACCAGTCTCCCGCCGCGCTGGGCATGGATCCCGTGAAATTGGCTGAAGCCATCGCCTACGCCGGCGCCCACGAAACCGAAAGGGCCGCGGATTTCTCGGACCAGCAAAAGACCTTCGGCCAGCCGCTCGGCTCGCTGCCGACGAAGCGCGCCGCCACCAATGGCGTGGTGATCTACAAGGGTTATGTGGTGGCCGAGTTCGGCGATACCCGGTTCGTCGATCCGACCTATTCGGTGGCGAAAAGCATGCTCTCGACCGTGGCCGGCATCGCCCTGCGCGATGGCAGGATCGCCGACCTGAACCAGCCGGTGGGGCACAGCGTCCAGGACGGCGGCTATGCCTCGGCGCACAATGCCGCCATCACCTGGAAGCATCACCTGCAACAGGAATCCGAGTGGGAAGGCAGCATGTGGGGCAAGAACGCCGACTTCATCGGCCGCGACGCCTTCGGCGCCGGCGAACGCAAGCCGCGCCAGTTCGGCGCGCCGGGCAGCCATTACGAATACAACGACGTGCGCATCAACCGCCTGGCGCTGTCCCTGCTGCGCGTGTTCGACCGTCCGGTGCCGGAGGTGTTCCAGCAGGAAGTGATGGACCCGATCGGCGCCTCGAATTCCTGGAAGTGGGTGCCTTACCACAACAGCTACGTCGAGCTGCACGGCAAGCCGGCGCCTTCCGTCAGCGGCGGCACGCGCTGGGGCGGCGGCATGTGGATCGATTCCTGGGACCTGGCGCGCTTCGGCTACCTGTGGCTGCGCGGCGGCGCCTGGGCTGGCCGCCAGATCGTGCCGCAGGACTATGTGAAAGCGGCCCTGACGCCGAGCGAGCACGGTCCGGATTACGGCTACCTGTGGTGGCTCAACACCAAGGGCAAGAACCTGCCGGGCCTGCCCGCCACCGCCTATGCGGCGCTGGGCGCGGGCAGCAACGACATCGTGATTTCGCCAGAGCACGACCTGGTCATCGTGTGGCGCTGGCACGCCGGTAATCCGGCCGAGTTCGCGAAGCGGGTGATTGCCGCGATCCGCCAAAACTAGCGTACATTGGCGGGCATGATCCTCAGCGAGGAATGCCCGCCATGCCAGACCAGTTTCCCGCATTCGGTTCCTACTCCCTCGGGGCCGACGCCGAGCCCCGTGCAGCCGTCGATCTTGCCACCCGCGGCCACCAGATCTTTCCCACCTTGAACGCCGACGACCTGCGGCGGGTGCGGCGCTTCGGCGTCCCGCGCCGCTGGCAGGACGGCGACTGCGTGTTCCGCGCCTGCGTCGACTCGCCCGGCATGGTCGTCGTCCTCGACGGGCACCTGGTGTGCAGCCGTACCGATGCGCTCGGCAAGCGGGTCGACGTGGTGGATTACGGACCCGGCCAGTTCAGCGGCGAGGTCGCGCAATTGTCCGGGCGGCCGCCGCTGGTGGACGGCATGGCGGTCGGCGAACTGGACGCCCTGGTGCTGGACGCCGCCTCGATCCGCGCCCTCCTCATGGCCGAGGCCGACCTCGGCGAGCGCCTGATGCGCGCCTTCATCCTGCGCCGCGTGCTGCTGATCGGCGACCATCCCGGCGGCCCCATCCTGATCGGCCCGCCCGCCCACGCCGGCCTGTTCGAACTCGAGAATTTCCTGTCCCGCAACGCCTACCCCTACACGCGGCGCGACCCAGCCCAGGATCCCGAGGCGGCCCAGCTGGTGCGCGAGCATTGGCATGAGGACGCGGACTGGCCGCTGGTGGCCCTGCCCGACGGCTTCGTCATGAGGAATCCCAGCCTGCTGGAACTGGGGCGCTGCATCGGCACCTTCCCGCGCATCGACCGCGGCAAGGTCTACGACGTGCTGGTGGTGGGCGCCGGCCCATCCGGCCTGGCCACCGCCGTGTATGCGGCCTCGGAGGGCCTGTCGGCGATGGTGCTGGATCAGCGCGCCTACGGCGGCCAGGCCGGCGCCAGCGCGCGCATCGAGAACTTCCTCGGCTTCCCGACCGGCATCACTGGCCGCGCCCTGGCTGGCCGTTCCTACGTGCAGGCGATCAAGTTCGGCGCCGAGATCGCGATCCCGGCCTGCGCCACGCGCCTGCTGTGCCACGAGCGGCCGCTGAGGGTGGAGCTGGAAGACGGCACCTGCCTGCGCGCGAAGTCGGTGGTGCTGGCGTCCGGCGCGCGCTACCGGCGGCCGGCGCTGCCGGACCTCGAGCGCTACGAAGGGCGCGGTGTCTACTACTGGGCTTCGCCGGTGGAGGCGGGCTTGTGCCGCGGCCAGCCGGTGGTGCTGGTCGGCGGCGGCAACTCGGCGGGGCAGGCGGCCGTGTTCCTGTCTGCGCATGCCTCCACCGTGCACCTGTTGGTGCGCCGCGCCGGACTGGAAGACACCATGTCGAGCTACCTGATCGAACGCATCGCGGCCACGCCCAACATCAGGCTGCACACGCGCATCGGCCTGGATGCGCTGGAAGGCGACGAAAATGGCCTGAGCAAGGTGCGCTGCCGCGGCATCGCGGACGGCAGCGAGCAGGCCTTCGAGACCCGCCACATGTTCCTCTTCGTCGGTGCCGACCCGAACAGCGACTGGCTGCACGAGTGCGCGGTGGCGCTGGACGACAAGGGTTTCGTGCTGACCGGGCTGGATGCCGGCCGCGACCATCATGGGCGCACCCTGGAGACCAGCGTGGATGGGGTGTTTGCGGTGGGGGATTTGCGGGCCGGGTCGACCAAGCGGGTGGCGGCTGCTGCGGGGGAGGGGGCTGCGGTGGTGGCGCAGATTCATGGGTACTTGGCCACTTAGGCGTCGTTCCCGCGCAGCCGGAACCCAAGTTCTGCGTGAGGTAAGGAAACGCCAGCAAACCTGGATCCCCGCCTTCGCGAGGATGACGGTGGTGTGCCGCGGGAGATTATTCCTCCAATTCCGCCACCCGCTCCAGCCAGCGCGCCACGGTCGCCAACTCTTCCTTGGAGAACCCCTCGGTCAGCCGCGCATTCAACCCGGCCAGCACGACGCGCGCCGTGTCGCCGGCCTCTGCCCCCGCCGGCGTCAGGCGCAGGCGCGTGATGCGCGCGTCGTCCTCGTCGGCCACGCGCTCGACCAGCCCGGCCGCCTGCATCCGCTTCGACAGATTGGTGACGGCCGCCGGCGCCACCTTCAGCTCGGCCGCGATCTCGCCGATGGCCGCGCTGCCGCGCGCGCCGAGGATGAAGAGCACCGCGGCCTGGGCCGAGCTGATGCCTTCCCAGCCTTCCGGACGCGTCTCGACCCAGCGCTGCAGGATGCGCTGGGCGCGGTTCAGCAGGAAGACGAAGCGAGGTTGACGGCCGCCGCTCATGGTCGCGCCCCGGACGTGGCGCCGCGGCGGACGGCCTGCTCCAGCAGCCAGTCGCCGACCTGGGGCCACAGCAGGGTGGCGCAGCGCTTGCGGAAGAAGCCCATGTGGCCGATCGCCGGCACGCCCGCATCGACCGGCGCGATCTGCCTGCGCTCGACGCCGGCGTTGACCAGCGGCGCCACCAGCATCGCGATCGCCTCCGGATTGGCCCAGGGATCGTCGTCGAAGCCCAGCACCAGCAGCGGCAGGCGCCGGGTGCGCATGCGGCGCTCGGCGTACATCGCCGGGTCGTCGAAGAAGTAGCGCGGCAGGCTGGTCCAGCGGCCCCACTGGCGCATCACGGAGGCGGGCAGGTCTTCGCCCAGTCCGATGCGGCGGCCCGGCATGTAGCCGCACAGGGCGCACAGCAGCGGCCCCAGTACGCGCATCACGAGGCCTACGCGCAGCCGTTCGCCAAGGCCGCGCACCAGCCGGGTCGCGCCCGCGTGCGAAGCCACCAGCACCGCCGCGCGCAGGCGCACGGTGTCGTCGGACAGCGCGATCGCATGGCCGCCCACGCTGTGGCCGACGGCCAGCAGCGGCAGTGCCGGATAGCGCTCCGCGGCCCAGCGCGTGACGGCGCCGACGTCCTCTTCCATCCAGTCCGCCATCGTCACCGTGCAGGCGCGCAGGTCGCTTGGGCGCGAGGCGCCGGTGCCGCGATAGTCGTAGGTCAGGACGCTCAGGCCCAGGCCGGCCAGCCAGCGCGCGAAGGCTTCGTAGTAGCCCTGGGTGACGGCGGTGGCCGGGTGCAGCAGCACCAGCGCGCGCGGATGCCGTGCCTGATACAGGCGGGCGGCGATGCGCTTGCCGCCGGCCGTGCCGATGTCGATTGCCTGGCTGTCCATGATGGCTGAATTAGTTAACGTGTTAACTAATTTAGCAGCAGGCACGCCGCGCCGCAAGCGAAAAAAAAGCCCGGACGATGCCGGGCTTCGATCAGTGCTGGCGAGCGCTCAGTGGAAGTGCTCGTTGCCGGCCGGGGTGTCTTCCGGCATCTCGGCATGCACCAGCTCTCCGCTCGGGTCGGCGAACAGCGGGGTGCCGCAGTCGTCGCAGTATTCGGCGACATAGCGCTCGGCGATGCGTTTGACGTGGGCGATGCCCATCTCGTTGAGGTGCTTGACGATCTCGTCCATCGGCGCCGCCGGACGGCCGCCGTGCGCCGGGCCTTCCATCGGCGTGCCTTCCTCGTCTTCCTGGCCGTACAGCGGCCAGACGATGCCGTACACCACGTCCGCAGACTGGCGCAGGGTGAAGCCGACGCGGTATTCGTCGACCTGGCTGTCGTTGACTTCGTCGCCGAAGCCGGCGATCACGGCGCGCAGGTCGCCCGGCTCGACGCCCAGCGTGTAGGTGAGGTAGTGGACGGCCGCGCGCACCGACACCGGGCGGATCATCTTGTCCGCCTCGCGGCAGGCCACGTAATAGGCTTCCGGCAGCAGCAGTTCGGTGCCGCAGCCCGGCAGCAGGCGTGCGATGTTGGGGCCGGCCTGGGCGCGCCATTGCTCCAGCGCGGCGTCGCGCACCGCTTCGAAGTTGACGTGGTGCTGCGGCTCCTGCCAGCGGAACAGCGGGCCGCCGACCGGGGCGATGACGGCCACCAGCAGGTAGCGGGTGTCGGCCAGGAACTGGGAAGCGTCCGGGCCCGGCGCGGCCGGCTTCACGCTCGAGCCCTTGTGGGCGGCCTGGGCCAGCTTGTGGGTCAGGCCATAGGTTTCGGCGTGGGTGCGCGGCAGCTGGTCGAGCGAGTACAGGGTCGGCGCCATCGCCATGCGGGCGCCGTCGGCCAGCAGGTGGGCCGAGAAGTGGGCGGACAGGGTCGTGACGATGTCGTTCGGGATGGTCCCGGAAGCGATCGAGAAGCGGGTCCAGGCGAGAACCGGCGCGGCCACCAGCAGGGCCTGCCAGGTGACGTCCTCGCCGCCGACCTGTTCGGTCATGGTCGCGGATTCGCTGACGGCTTCGACGCCATCCATCAGCACGTCGTAGACCGCGAGGTCGCCCTTGAACAGGACGTTCAGTGCGGCGTCGATGCTGTCCTGGTGGTTGGTCTTGAGCAGCTTCTGCAGCTGCGAATCCAGATTGCGCTCCCAGGTCCGTTCTTCAACGCGGCTGGCGGCCTGCACGATGGCTTGGCTGATGCTGACTAGACGCTGGCTTTCTGCCGATAGTTTGGGTGAGTCTTTGGAGGAGCGACGCATAGTAAATGATTGAATGTGGAACGATGGTCCAGAGGGCCATGATAAACCCTTATCCCCGGTATTGTAGTTGATTCGGCCACATGCCTGTAACACTTGGCAAGTTCGGCCGCGGGAGGGAAGAGCAGGGGTGTTGCTCGCCGCGCTTGTCAAAACGGGCAACAAGAATCATAATGCGAATCGTTCTCATTCATTTTTCGCGGTTTGCCCCTGCCGTCACCGACCCCATGATCAATAACAAGAAGCAAGCATCCTTCATCAAGAGCCGCAAGCACGCAGGCGTCCTCCCGTCGCCGGCGCCCGCGCTGGCGCTCACCATGCTGGCCACGCTCGGCATGTCCGCCGCCCAGGCCGCACCGGACGCCGTGATCGACCAGAGCATCCCGGCGGTGCAGGTGAAGGGCGCTGCCCAGTCGCAGACGGCCAGCAGCGACAAGTTCACGGCGCCGCTGCTGGACACGCCGAAGTCGGTAACCGTGGTGTCCGCCGACGTGATCGCGCAGACCGGCGCGGTGTCGCTGACGGATGCGCTGCGCACCGTGCCGGGCATTACCATCGGCGCGGGCGAGGGCGGCAACCCGGTCGGCGACAACCTCTTCATCCGCGGCTACAACGCCCAGACCGATACCTATATCGACGGCATCCGCGACGCCGGTTCGCAGTCGCGCGAAGTCTTCAACCTCGAGCAGGTGGAGGTCGTGAAGGGCCCGAACTCGGCCTACGGCGGCCGTTCCTCGGCCGGCGGCGGCGTCAACCTGGTCAGCAAGAGCGCCCAGGCCTACGACTTCAACAGCGCCTCGGTCGGCCTCGGCACCGACAAGTACAAGCGCATCACCGGCGACATCAACCGCAACATCGGCAGCAACAGCGCCTTCCGCCTGAACGTGATGGCGCACGAGAACGACGTCCCCGGCCGCAACGTGGTCGGCGGCAATCGCTGGGGCGTGGCGCCCACCGTCACCTTCGGCCTGAGCGGTCCGGACCGCGCCATCATCAGCCTGTACCACCTGACCTCGCACGAAATCCCGGATACCGGCATCCCCTTCAACAACCCGTTCAGCAGCGGCGCCAACGTCGGCAAGAACGGCAACGGCACCCCGTTCGACGTCGACCGCAAGACCTTCTACGGCCTGGCCAACCGCGACTTCCGCGATACCAAGAGCGATGTCGGCACGATCGACCTGCGCCACGAGTTCAGCGGCGGGCTGGCGCTGCGCAACGTGACCCGCTACGGCAAATCGAACAACGACTACGTCTGGACCCAGCCCGACGATTCGAAGGGCAACACCGTCCTCTACGGCACCGTATGGCGCCGCGCGAACACCCGCGCCACCGAGACCCGCACCTTCGCCAACGTCACCAGCCTGACCGGCGAAGCCTTCACGGCCGGCCTGAAGCACAGCTTCAATGCCGGCGTCGAATTCGACCGCGAGACGACCGACCGCGCCGCCTACGTGTTCACGCCGGGCACCAACAACCCGCTGACCGGCACCTTCACCTGCCCGACCTCGGGCGCCGACACGCTGTACAACTGCACCACCCTGGTCAACCCGAATCCGAACGACCCGTGGGTCTATACCCGCGGCCTGTCGGGCGCGCTGACCCACGTCAGCACCAAGACCAAGGCGGTCTACGCCTTCGACACCATCGAGATCAATCCGCAGTGGCTGCTGAACCTGGGCCTGCGCTGGGACGATTTCCAGAGCACCCTGGACACCCTGCCGACCGCCACCACGGCCGCCGCCCATGCCGTGGTCGACACCGACTTCGTCAGCACCCAGGCCGGCATCGTCTACAAGCCGGCCAAGAACGGCAGCGTCTACCTGTCCTTCGCCAGCTCGGCGACCCCGCCGGGCAACGACGGCGGCGACGGCCTGGATGCCCTGACCGCGGCGATCCAGAACCTGCAGCCCCAGCGCAGCCGCAATCTCGAGCTGGGCACCAAGTGGGACCTGCTGCCGGGCGGCCGCCTGTCCGTGACCGGCGCGCTGTTCAAGAGCACCATGAACAATGCCCGCGTGACGGCGCCGGACGGCACCACCCAGAACGTCGGCCGCAAGGAAGTGCAGGGCGTGGAACTCGGCTTCTCGGGCAAGATCAACTCCGCCTGGACCGTGTTCGGCGGCTACACCTGGCTGGACGCCGAGATCGCCGACAATGGCTACACCAACACCGGCACCACCGCCGCGCCGATCTGGACCGCGTCGCCCTTCAACGGCAACCGCTTCCCGACCACGCCGAAGCACAGCGCCTCGCTGTGGACCAGCTATGCCTTCACCAGGGACTTCACCGCCGGCTTCGGCGTGAGCGCGATGTCGAAAGTCTACGCCAACGTCAACAACAACAAGTGGGTGCCGGGCTATGCACGCTTCGACGCGATGGCCAGCTATGCCCTGAACAAGGACATCTCGCTGCAGCTGAACCTGCAGAACCTGACCGACAAGCTGTACTTCGACAAGGTCTCGTCGCCGCACTATGCCGGCGTGGCGCCGGGCCGTTCCGCCACCCTGACCGCCAACTTCAAGTTCTGAGCTAGACGCCATCATGATGCTGCATATCCCTGGCGTGCTGTCGCCGGAGCAGGTAAGGTCGATGCGTGAACGTCTGGCGTCGACCGATTGGGTCGACGGCCGCGCCAGTGTCGGCAGCCAGGGAGCGCAGGTCAAGCGCAACCGCCAACTGGCGGAAGGGTCGCCGCTGGCGCTGGAGCTCGGCCAGGTCGTCAGCGCGGCGCTGATGGCCAATCCACTGTTCTTCTCCTGCGCGCTGCCGCTGCGCATCCTGCCGCCCTTCTTCAACAGCTATGCCGGCGGCGAGCATTACGGCCCCCACGTGGACGGCGCCATCCGTGCCCAGCGCGGCGGGGCAGCCGTGCGCACCGACGTCTCCTGCACCGTGTTCCTGAGCGATCCGGAAGACTACGAAGGCGGCGAACTCACCGTGATCGATGCCTACGGCACCCACGAAGTCAAGCTGCCGGCCGGCGATGCGATCGTGTATCCGTCGACCAGCATCCACGAAGTGCAGCCGGTCACGCGCGGCGAGCGCCTGGCATCCTTTCTCTGGGCGCAGAGCATGGTGAGGGACGACTGGAAGAGGGCGATGCTGTACGAGCTGGATACGAATATCCAGGCCTTACGGGCAAGGCATGGCGACGGGCCCGAACTGGTCGGGCTGACCGGGCATTATCACAACCTGCTGCGGCAGTGGGCCGAGACCTGATCGCCTGCAGGAGCACGAAGGCTTCGTGATCGATGCGCGGATCGTCACCGCCTGTCCGGCGGCGCCGCTCCCATGGCGCGCTCGACCAGTTCCTCGTCCGTGAGCGGATCGAGGCATTCGAACAGCAGCCACTGCGCGTGCGCCGGATCCGGGCAGCCGGCGCAAAAGGCGGCCACGATCCCATCGAATTCCGCGTCCGGCAGCGGGTCAGCTTTCGACGGCACGATGCTGTCCAGCAGCTCGAGCAGCTGCTGTTTGTTGAGTTTTCCCATTCCTGCCGCTAAGCATCGACCATAAAAAGCTATTGTACAAATATTCCATGTCGATTGGCGGAAAAAAGGCCGGAGCCCTTGCGGGGTCCGGCCTTTTTGCGCTGCCCGCGCGAGGCGGGCAGGGATGCCAATTACGCAGCCAGCAGCTGGCGCAGCACGAACGGCAGGATGCCGCCATGCTTGTAGTAGTCGACTTCGATCGGGGTGTCGATACGCAGCAGCACCTGGGTCTCTTTCACCGAGCCGTCGGCGCGGTGGATCACCAGGGTTGCCTGCATCTGCGGACGGATCTCGCCTTCCAGGCCCTTCAGGTCATAGGTCTCGCTGCCGGTGATGCCCAGCGACTCGACGCTGTCGTCGCCGATGAACTGCAGCGGCAGCACGCCCATGCCGACCAGGTTGGAACGGTGGATGCGCTCGAACGAACGGGCGATCACGGCCTTGACGCCCAGCAGCTGGGTGCCCTTGGCCGCCCAGTCGCGCGAGGAGCCGGTGCCATACTCTTCGCCGGCGAAGATCATGGTCGGCGTGCCTTCGGCGATGTACTTCATGCCGGCGTCATAGATCGACAGCTGTTCGCCGCTCGGCTGGTGGATGGTGATGCCGCCTTCGACTGCGGAACCGTCGGCCTTCGGCGGGATCATCTTGTTCTTGATGCGGACGTTCGCGAAGGTACCGCGCATCATGATCTCGTGGTTGCCGCGGCGCGAGCCGTAGGAGTTGAAGTCGGCCTTGAGCACGCCGTGCTCTTTCAGGTACTTGCCTGCCGGGCCGTCTTCCTTGATCGAACCGGCCGGGGAGATGTGGTCGGTGGTGATCGAGTCGCCGAACACGCCCAGTGCGCGCGCACCGGCGATGCCTGCGGAAGCTGCCTTCGGGGTCATCTCGAAGTCGCTGAAGAACGGCGGTTCGGCGATGTAGGTCGATTCCGGCCAGTTGTAGACCTGACCTGCGACCGACGACACGGCTTCCCACAGCTGGCCCGGGTTGCCCTTGACGTCGGCGTAGTTGGCCTTGAAGACCTCCGAGTTCATCGCGAACTTCATCAGGTCCTGGACTTCCTGCGAGGTCGGCCAGATGTCGCCGAGGTAGACGTCGACGCCGTCCTTGCCCTTGCCGACCGGCTCGCTCATCAGGTCCTTGTTGACGTTGCCGGCGATCGCGTAGGCGACGACCAGCGGCGGCGAGGCCAGGAAGTTCGAACGGATGTTCGGGTGGATACGCGCTTCGAAGTTACGGTTGCCCGACAGGACGGCGGCGGCGATGATGTCGTTCGACGTGATCGTGGCGTTCAGTTCCGGGGTCAGGTCGCCGGCGTTACCGATGCAGGTGGTGCAGCCGTAGGCGGTCACGCCGAAGCCCAGTTGCGTCAGGTAAGGCAGCAGGCCGGCGGCTTCGAGGTAGTTGGTGACCACGCGCGATCCCGGAGCCAGCGAGCTCTTGATGTGCGGAGCGACGGTCAGGCCCTTCTCGACGGCCTTCTTGGCCAGCAGGCCGGCGGCCAGCAGCACGCTCGGGTTCGAGGTGTTGGTGCAGGAGGTGATGGCGGCGATCAGGATGTCGCCGTTCTTCACGCGCACGCCGTTGGTGGTCTCGTAGACCTTGTTCAGGTCTTCCGGCGCCTTGTTGAAGCCGTTGGCGGTGGTCGGCTTCGAGAACAGGTCGGTGAAGGTCGACTTCATCGCGCCCAGTTCGATACGGTCCTGCGGACGCTTCGGGCCGGCCAGCGACGGGGTCACGGTCGACAGGTCGAGCGCCACCACGCGGGTGTAGTCGATCTCGCCTTCGCGCGGGATGCCGAACAGCTGCTGGGCCTTGAAGTAGTTTTCGAAGGCAGCCAGTTCTTCTTCGGTGCGGCCGGTGCCGCGGAAGTAGTCGACCGTCTTTTCGTCGACCGGGAAGAAGCCCATGGTCGCGCCGTATTCCGGGGCCATGTTGCCGATGGTGGCGCGGTCGGTGGTCGACAGCGAGGCGGTGCCTTCGCCGAAGAATTCGACGAACTTGCCGACGACCTTCTCTTTACGCAGCATCTCGGTGATGGTCAGCACCAGGTCGGTCGCGGTGCAGCCTTCGCGCAGCGAGCCGGTCAGGTTGACGCCGATGACGTCCGGGGTCAGGAAGTAGACCGGCTGGCCCAGCATGCCGGCTTCCGCTTCGATGCCGCCCACGCCCCAGCCGACCACGCCGACGCCGTTGATCATGGTGGTGTGCGAGTCGGTGCCGACCAGGGTGTCCGGGTAGTACATGGAACCGTTCTTCATGACGCCGCGCGCCAGGTACTCGAGGTTGACCTGGTGGACGATGCCGAAGCCCGGCGGCACGACGCCGAAGGTGTCGAAGGCCTGCATGCCCCACTTCATGAACTGGTAGCGCTCGTTATTGCGCTGGAACTCGAGCTTCATGTTCAGGTCGAGCGAGTCCGGGGTGCGGAAGTGGTCGATGGTGACCGAGTGGTCGACCACCAGGTCGACCGGCACCAGCGGCTCGATCTTCTTGGCGTTGGCGCCCATCTTGTAGGCGACGTTGCGCATCGCGGCCAGGTCGGCCAGCAGCGGCACGCCGGTGAAGTCCTGCAGCACGACGCGCGCGACGACGAAGGGGATCTCTTCGGTGCGGGCGGCGGTCGGGCCCCAGTTCGCCAGCTGGCGGATGTGCTCTTCGGTGACCTTCTTGCCGTCGCAGTTGCGCAGCACGGACTCGAGGACGATACGGATCGACACCGGCAGGCGCGACAGGTTCACGCCGAGGGATTCGCCCAGTGCCGGCAGCGAGTAAAACTGGCCGGTCTGGCCCGCTTGCAGCGGGAATTCCTTCAGCGTGTTCAAGGTATTGTGAGACATGAACTCTCCTTCGTTAGGGACTACTTGTTATCCGGCCGTCTTGGATCCCCGCCTGCGCGGGGACGACGGGAAATCAGCTCTTCGCAGTAACAGGCGCGGCCGCCACCAGCGGCTTGGCCTGTTCGGCGTTCTTGCATTCGTTGGCCAGCTGGCGGTTCTGCTTCGAGTCGAGCAGGATGCCCTTGCTCGGGATGCCGATCCAGACCAGGCCGAACTTCGTGTTCTCGAAACGCAGCGCGCCGGTGGTGGTGCCCACGCGCTCGAGGCGGTGCAGGCGGTTCTTCCAGCGCAGTGCGATGTGGCCACTATCCTTGTCGTTGGTATAGATGGTGATCTTGTTGTTCAGCTCGCAGGCATAGTCGGTCACGACGGTATCGGTGATGTCCGGTTCCGGGTCGTCGGCGACTTCCTGCTTTTCTTCTTTCTTGGCTTTCTTGGCCTTGGCCTTGGCTTTTTCCTTCAGGACCTGGGTTGCCTTCGGGTGGGTTTCGTGGATGCTGGATGCGGCAAATGCCGGCGCGCAAAGGCCGGCGGCCGCCAGCGAGACAGCGCAGGCGGCGAGCGTTTGATTCAGAGTGATGGCCATCAGATGGATTCCGGTTGATTGACGATTGCCGCCGCGGCATCTGGCAGCGCAAGGCCGGCCAGCTTCGCGCGCTGCAACACCGTCCAATAATATCGGTAGCTGGCGCGGTCGTGCAAGCGTCCATGCTGGGCGATCGGCCCCCAATCTGCCGCCATTGCTTCGAGCAGGATGTTGGTTGCCTCGTTCACTTCGGACAAGCGCGGGGTGAAGGCCTTGACGATCGGCTTGATCTGGTCAGGGTGGATGCTCCACATCCGCGTGAACCCGAACTCGCCGGCGGCACGGGTGGCGTCGTTGGCGACAACCGCGCTGTCCTTGATATCGGTCGTCACATTATGGGAGGGGACCTTGTCATACGCATGACATGCCGCAACCATCTCCAGCTTCGCCCGTACTACGAGTGGGTGGGTAAATTGCCCCGGAGTGCGCATGGCGGCGGCCGGAATCGCGCCGTAATGCGAGGAAACGAAATCCATGATGCCGAACGAGAGGCATTCGACCTGGGGCAGGGCGGCGATCTGCCAGGCCTCGTGCAGGGCGCCGTGGGTCTCGATCAGCACGTGCAAGGGCAGGTTCGGACGTCCCGCCTTGTCCGCCGCCGCATTCACGATCTGTTGCGCGCGCAGCACGTCGGCCACGCCGTTCGGCTTGGGCAGCACCACATAGGCCAGTTTCCGCGCCGCCGCGCCGACGATGGTCTCGACGTCCTGGGCGAAGTGCGGCGAGCCGGCGTCGTGCAGGCGCGCGCCGATCCGCCCGAAGCGGTTGCCCTCGTCGTTCAGCAGGCTCGCCACCAGTTCCGCATGTTCGCGTTCGCGGCCGGCGCTGGCGCCGTCCTCGCAATCGAAGGTGATGTCGAATACCGGGCCAAGCTCTTGTTGCAGGGCCATCGATTTGCGCATCAGCTTTTCGCTGCCGGCGTAGTGGTCGCAGGCAGGAAGCAGCAGCGGCTGGCGTTGGCCCTGGAATAAAACCTTGGAAGGATGCATTTTTAGCTAAGGTATGTATAACTGCGTCGTTCCCGCGAAAGCGGGAACCCATACCGAGTGTCCGAAGCCGGCTCGGTATGGAGGGAATAGTGCCGGGGCACTATTCCCGCTTTCGCGGGGATGACGGCGTAATTGCGAACGACGGGTGATTACTGGCCCAGCAGGTGCGCCACGCCGGCTTTCTCTTCGTTCAGTTCGTTCAGCGTATTGTTGATGCGCTCTTGCGAGAACTGGTCGATTGCCAGGCCTTGCACGATCTTGTACTCGCCGTTTTCGGTGGTCACCGGGAAGCCGAACATGGTGCCTTCCGGGATGCCGTAGGAACCGTCCGACGGGATGCCCATGGTGGTCCACTTGCCGTTGGTGCCCAGGACCCAGTCACGCACGTGGTCGATCGCTGCGTTGGCTGCCGACGCTGCCGACGAGGCGCCGCGGGCGTCGATGATCGCTGCGCCGCGCTTGCCGACGGTCGGCAGGAAGGTGTCGCGGTTCCAGACGTCGTCGTTGATCAGGTCCTTGACCGACTGGCCGTCGGCGGTGGCGAAGCGGTAGTCGGCGTACATGGTCGGCGAGTGGTTGCCCCACACGACCATCTTCTCGATCGAGCCGACCGGCTTGCCGATCTTGGCGGCGACTTGCGACAGGGCGCGGTTGTGGTCCAGACGCAGCATGGCGGTGAAGTTCTTGGCCGGCAGGTTCGGGGCCGACTTCATGGCGATGTAGGCGTTGGTGTTGGCCGGGTTGCCGACCACCAGCACTTTGACGTTGCGCGAAGCGACGGCGTCCAGCGCCTTGCCCTGCACGGTGAAGATCTGGGCGTTGGCTTCCAGCAGGTCCTTGCGTTCCATGCCCGGGCCGCGCGGACGGGCGCCGACCAGCAGGGCGACGTCGGCGTCCTTGAATGCGGTCATCGGGTCGCTATGGGCGGTCATGCCGGCCAGCAGCGGGAATGCGCAGTCGTCGATTTCCATCATGACGCCCTTCAGCGCCTTCTGTGCCTTCTCGTTGTCGATTTCGAGCAGCTGCAGGATGACCGGCTGGTCCTTACCCAGCATGTCGCCGTTGGCGATGCGGAACAGCAGGGAATAGCCGATCTGGCCGGCCGCGCCGGTAACGGCGACGCGCATTGGGGTTTTAGCCATGATGAATCTCCAAAAGTGGGATAAAGAACTGACAAATGGGCGGGCGACGCCGAGGATACGCCAGTTTGGGAAAACTGCAATCATACCAAAGCCCACCCGCGATTCGGGCATGAGGCGCGTTGCCGTGAGAGGGTGCGCCCACGTCCAGTCGACCGCGAGTGTAGTCCTCCGATATTCCATCTGTCAATTCATATCATATGTCTTATATAAGACACATAATCTGCGGCTTTCCACACTGGACGCAGAGGGGGTTTTGTGAAAAAATCGCGGACTATGAACCAAGCACCGTCCAATCCGAACAGCAATGGAGCCGCCAGCAGCAGCGCAGCGGGCAGCGCCGGCGGCGCCTCCGGATCGGGCATGCCCCAGGCTGGCACGTCCCCCACATTCTCCCCGCTGTACCAGCAGATCAAGGCCCTGATCACCCAGAGCCTGCAGTCCGGCGAGTGGAAGCCGGGCGAACTGATCCCCAGCGAAGTCGAGCTGGCCGGCCGCTACAAGGTCAGCCAGGGCACGGTCCGCAAGGCGATCGACGAGCTGGCGGCCGAGAACCTGGTCGTGCGTCGCCAGGGCAAGGGAACCTTCGTCGCCACGCACAACGAGGCGCGCGCGCACTTCCGCTTCCTCAAGCTCGTGCCCGACGAGGGCGTGACCCAGCATCCCGACCACCAATACCTCGAAGTCAAGCGCATCCGTGCCGCGGCCGAGGTGGCGCGCCTGCTCGACCTCAAGTCCGGTGACGCGGTCGTCTATATCAAGCGCATCATGTCCTTCGAGGGCGTGCCGACCATCCTGGAAGAGCTGTGGCTGCCGGGACAACTGTTCAAGGGACTGACGGCGGAGCGCCTGGCGGAATACAAGGGGCCGATGTACGGCCTGTTCGAATCGGAGTTCGGCACCCGCATGATCCGCGCGACGGAAAAGATCCGCGCGGTGGCGGCCGACGCCGGCGCGGCCGAATACCTGAAAGTGCCGGAGGGTACACCTCTGCTATGCGCCGACAGGATTTCGTTTACCTATGGAGACAAAGCGGTGGAGTTGCGTCGCGGCCTGTATCTGACCGCGCAGCATCATTACCAAAACGAATTGTCCTGATAAGTTTTTGCGCTAGCTCTATGCTGGTGCAGGAATCGCTTTGAGCGAGTAAAATGAGTTGGTTTTGGGAAAGCGAAGACGGGGCCCGGTCGACGTTCCCCCGGAGTCGGAAACGGTTCCGAGCAGGTCACAAAATCGATGCAATGGGTTCGATAAATTTCAGTATTTGAGGGAGGTGTTGCAATGTCCGAAGCCGTGAGAGAGGCTCAAAAGAAGGGCCGACCGGTAATTCGTAATGTCGACTTTGGCGATATTACGTACCGGGGGTATTACAAACAGCCGCCGTCGGCGATCGTGTCGATTCTGCACCGCGTGAGCGGCGCCGGCCTGTTCCTTTTCCTGCCGTTCCTGCTCTGGCTGTTCCAGGAAAGCCTGCGTTCGGAAATCTCGTACGCGCACTTTGCCGGCGTCGTCAGCCACCCGTTCGCCAAGATCATCATCCTCGGCCTGTCCTGGGCCTACCTGCACCACTTCTGCGCGGGCGTGCGCCACCTGTTCATGGACAACCACATGGCCCTGGACAAGGACGCATCCCAGAAGACCGCACGCTGGGTGCTGGTCGTCAGCCTGGTCTTGACCCTGCTGGTCGCCCTCAAACTGTTCGGAGTGTTTTAATCATGCAATCCCATACTAAGAAGAATATCGGACAGCGCCGCCTGGTCGTCGGCGCCCACTACGGCATGCGCGACTGGCTGGCCCAGCGCCTGACCGCGATCCTGATGGCGGTGTTCACCATCGTCCTGCTGGTCTCCTTCCTGACCGGCCAGAATTTCACCTACGAAGGCTGGGCCGGGCTGTTCTCGCGCCAGTGGTTCAAGCTCTTCACCATGGTCACCCTCTTTGGCCTGTTCTACCACGCATGGGTCGGTATCCGTGACATCTGGATGGACTACGTCAAACCGGTCGGCATCCGCCTGACCCTGCAGACCCTCACGGTGTTCTGGCTGCTTGCCTGCGCCGCCTGGACTGTGCAAATTCTCTGGAGCGTTTAATCGTGGCAGCATTTAATTCTTCAATTCCAACCCGCCACTTCGACGTCGTGATCGTCGGCGCCGGCGGCTCCGGCCTGCGCGCCGCCCTGCAACTGTCGGAAGCCGGCCTGAACGTCGCCGTGCTGTCGAAAGTCTTCCCGACCCGTTCGCACACCGTGGCGGCCCAGGGCGGCATCGGTGCTTCGCTGGGCAACATGAGCGAGGACGACTGGTTCTGGCACATGTTCGACACCGTCAAGGGCGGCGACTACCTGGGCGACCAGGATGCGATCGAATTCATGTGCCGCGAAGCGCCGAAGGTCGTGTACGAACTGGAACACTTCGGCATGCCGTTCGACCGCAACCCGGACGGCACCATCTACCAGCGTCCGTTCGGCGGCCACACCGCCAACTTTGGCGAGAAGCCGGTGCAGCGCGCCTGCGCGGCCGCCGACCGCACCGGCCACGCGCTGCTGCACACCCTGTACCAGCGTAACGTCCGTTCGCGCACCCACTTCTTCGTCGAGTGGCAGGCGATGGACCTGGTCCGCAACGCCGACGGCGACGTGCTGGGCGTGGTGGCGCTGGAAATGGAAACCGGCGATGTCATGATGCTGCAGGCGAAGACCACCGTGTTCGCCACCGGCGGCGCCGGCCGTATCTTCGCGGCGTCGACCAACGCCTTCATCAATACCGGCGACGGCCTGGGCATGGCGGCACGCGCCGGCCTGCCGCTGCAGGACATGGAGTTCTGGCAGTTCCACCCGACCGGCGTGGCCGGCGCGGGCGTGCTGATCACCGAGGGCGTGCGCGGCGAGGGCGGCATCCTGATCAACTCGAACGGCGAACGCTTCATGGAGCGCTACGCGCCGACCCTGAAGGACCTGGCGCCGCGCGACTTCGTCTCGCGCTCGATGGACCAGGAGATCAAGGAAGGCCGCGGCGTCGGCCCGAACAAGGACCACGTGCTGCTGGACCTGCGCCACATCGGCGCGGACACCATTCGCAAGCGCCTGCCGTCGATCCTGGAAATCGGCCACAAGTTCGCCAACGTCGATGCGACCAAGGAACCGATCCCGGTCGTGCCGACCATCCACTACCAGATGGGCGGCATCCCGACCAACATCCACGGCCAGGTGGTTACCCCTGACGGCACCGGCGGCCAGAAGATCGTCAACGGCCTGTACGCCATCGGCGAATGCGCCTGCGTCTCGGTGCACGGCGCGAATCGCCTTGGTACGAATTCGCTGCTCGACCTGGTGGTGTTCGGCCGCGCGGCCGGCAACCACATCGTCGCCCAGAACCTGAAGGCGCAGGGCAACCGCGCGCTGCCGAAGGATGCCGCCGACTACGCGCTGGACCGCCTGAACCGCCTCGAGAACTCGACCGGCGGCGAGAAGGTGCAGGACGTCGCCAACGCCATCCGCGCCACCATGCAGAAGTTCTGCGGCGTGTTCCGCACCCAGGCGCTGATGGACGAAGGCGTGAAGGAAATCATGAAGCTGGACGAGCGCCGCAAGCACATCTCGTTCAAGGACAAGTCGAAGGTGTTCAACACCGCCCGTATCGAAGCGATGGAGCTGGACAACCTGATCGAAGTGGCGAAGGCGACCATGGTCTCGGCAGCGGCCCGCAAGGAATCGCGCGGCGCCCACGCCCACAGCGACTACGAGCACCGCGACGACGAAAACTGGATGAAGCACACCCTGTTCTTCTCGGAAGGCAACCGCCTCGAGTACAAGCCGGTGATCCAGAAGCCGCTGACGGTCGACACCTTCAAACCGAAGCCACGTACGTTCTAAGCGCTTCGTCGAAAAATAATTTTTGCGGACAGGGGCTTTGCCCCGTCCCCACCCGATAGGTAAAACATGGCACGCACAGTCCAACTCAAGATCTACCGCTACGATCCGGACAAGGATACGAAGCCCTACATGCAAGACATCACCGTCGAGCTGAAAGACACCGACAAGATGCTGCTCGACGCACTGCAGCGCATCAAGGCCGACGTCGACGACTCGCTGGCCCTGCGCCGCTCCTGCCGTGAAGGCGTGTGCGGTTCGGACGCGATGAACATCAACGGCAAGAACGGCCTGGCCTGCACCACCAACCTGAACGAACTGACCCAGCCGATCGTGCTGCGTCCGCTGCCGGGCCTGCCGGTCGTGCGCGACCTGATCGTCGACATGACCAACTTCTTCAAGCAGTACCACTCGATCAAGCCGTTCCTTATCAACGACTCGATCCCGCCGGAGAAAGAGCGCCTGCAGTCGCCGGAAGAGCGTGAAGAGCTGGACGGCGTGTACGAGTGCATCCTGTGCGCCTGCTGCTCGACCTCCTGCCCGTCGTTCTGGTGGAACCCGGACAAGTTCGTCGGCCCGGCCGGCCTGCTGCAGGCCTACCGCTTCATCGCCGACTCGCGCGACGAAGCGACCAACGAGCGCCTGGACAACCTGGAAGACCCGTACCGCCTGTTCCGCTGCCACTCGATCATGAACTGCACGGACGTCTGCCCGAAGGGTCTGAACCCGAACAAGGCGATCGGCAAGATCAAGGAATTGCTGGTCCGCCGCGCGATCTAAGCTGCGATTTGCTGTGGTTGGCGTGGGCACGGTGTGCCCACCCTGCCGGTATCTCGTCGGCGGTTGCATCGTAGGGTGGGCAGATCGGGCCCACGCGCGAACACCCGTCATAAATATAGTAAAACTACCGTACTGCCGCGAAACGGCAGCCGGAGTATAGTGTTGACCGAACAACGGACTCTAGTGTGAAAACGCATCAATCCGACCCCGCCAACCGAGCGCGCCTGCGCTGGCGCGCCCGCCGGGGCCTGCTCGAAAACGACCTGATCCTCACGCGCTTCCTCGATGCGCACGAAGAGGAATTGACGGACGAAGAGGTCGATGCGCTGACCCGCTTGCTGGACCTGGCGGACAATCCGCTGATGGACCTGCTGTTGGGACGCGCCGAGCCCGAGGGCGAGGTCGACCTGCCGCATGTACGTGCTTTGGTGGCGCGGTTGCGGCAAGCGTAACGAAACCTGGTTTCGTTTTTTTGTATACCACCTCCCACAGAAGGAAGTGCCATGAACATCTCTGATACCAAAGCCACCCTGTCGTTCTCGGATGGCAGCCCGTCGGTAGACATGCCGATCTACAAAGGCACCATCGGCCCGGACGTCATCGACATCCGCAAGCTGTATGGCCAGACCGGCAAGTTCACCTACGACCCGGGCTTCATGTCGACCGCCGCCTGCCAGTCGGCCATCACCTACATCGACGGTGACAAGGGCGAGCTGCTGTACCGCGGCTACCCGATCGAGCAGTTGGCCGTCAATTGCGACTTCCTGGAAACCTGCTTCCTGCTGCTGAACGGCGAACTGCCGAACGCCGAGCAGAAAGAGAAGTTCACCGAAACCGTGACCAAGCACACCATGGTCCACGAGCAGATGAACTTCTTCTTCCGCGGCTTCCGCCGCGATGCGCACCCGATGTCGGTGCTGGTGGGTACCGTCGGTGCACTGGCGTCGTTCTACCACGACTCGCTGGACATCAACGATCCGGAGCAGCGCGAGATCTCGGCAATCCGCCTGATCGCCAAGCTGCCGACCCTGGTCGCCATGGCATACAAGTACTCGATCGGCCAGCCGTTCATGTACCCGCGCAACGACCTGTCGTACAGCGCGAACTTCATGCACATGATGTTCGCCAACCCGTGCGAAGAGTACAAGGTCAACGACGTGCTGGTGCGCGCCCTGGACCGCATCCTGATCCTGCACGCAGACCACGAGCAGAACGCTTCGACCTCGACCGTCCGTCTGGCCGGTTCGTCGGGCGCCAACCCGTTCGCCTGTATCGCGGCCGGCATCGCCTGCCTGTGGGGCCCGGCGCACGGCGGCGCCAACGAAGCCGCCCTGAACATGCTGAAGGAAATCGGCAGCGTCGAAAACATCCCGGCCTTCATCGAGAAGGTCAAGGACAAGAACTCGGGCGTCAAGCTGATGGGCTTCGGTCACCGCGTGTACAAGAACTTCGACCCGCGCGCCAAGCTGATGCGTGAAACCTGCCACGAAGTGCTGAACGAACTGGGCCTGCAGGACGACCCGCTGTTCAAGCTGGCCATGGAACTGGAAAAGATCGCCCTGAACGACGAATACTTCGTGTCGCGCAAGCTGTACCCGAACGTCGACTTCTACTCGGGCATCGTGCAGTCGGCCCTGGGCATCCCGGTCTCGCTGTTCACCGGTATCTTCGCGATGGCCCGTACCATCGGCTGGATCGCCCAGTGGAACGAGATGATCGCCGACCCGGAACAGAAGATCGGCCGTCCGCGCCAGCTGTTCGTCGGTTCGACCGTCCGCGACGTGCCGACCATCGACAAGCGTTAATCCCGTTTCGTCGTGATCAGAAAGCGAGCCTGCGGGCTCGCTTTTTTTCGTCCTGCGATTAAAATATACGGTGTATAAATAAAGCGGAGGAGACATGATCACAGGACACGTATTCATCGCCACCAGCCTCGACGGCTACATCGCCCGTCCCGACGGCGACATCGGCTGGCTGCTGCAGCGCGACGATCCGCGGGAGGACCACGGCTACAAGGCCTTCATCGCCGACAAGGACGCCGTCGTGATGGGCCGCGGCACCTATGAAAAAGTGCTGGAATTCGGCGAGTGGCACTACGATCGCCCGGTGGTGGTGCTGTCGAAGCAACTAAATGGCACCCCGGTGGCCGAGCGCCTGCAGGGCAAGGTGCGTTTCACGGACCTGCCGCCGCGCGAGGCAATGCAAGAGCTGGAGCGCCAGGGCGCGCGCAAGGTCTATGTGGATGGCGGCCAGGTGGTGCAAGCCTTCCTGCGCGAAGGACTGGTCGCGGACATGGTCGTCACCACCGTGCCGGTACTGATCGGCGCCGGCCGTCCGCTGTTCGGCGCGCTCCCGCGGGACAAGGACCTGGCCCTCGTCGCCAGCCGCAGTTTTCCTTCCGGCCTGGTGCAGTCGACCTGGCGCGTGCTCGCATGACCCGTCCGCGCGGCCGCCCCACGCGCGGGCAGGGCGTCACGCTCGACGCCATCCTGGCCGCCGCCCTGGTCCTGCTGGAACAGGACGGCGGGCGGGGGCTGAGCATGCGTGCCCTCGCTGGGCAGATGAATCTGACGCCGATGAGCCTCTACCACCACGTCGACGACCGCGCCGGCCTGCTGCGGCTGCTCGCCGACAAGGTCTATTGCGGTGTGCTGGACGAGGCCGGCAGCCCGGCGGACGCCCTGGCCGCCATCCGCGGGCTGCTGGTCCGCTACCACGACGCCGTCGGCAGGCATCCCCAGCTGACCCTGGCGATCTTTGCCGAGCCGGCCGCGCTGGCCGGGGCGGCCCAGCGGATCACCGGGCGCCTGGAGGCGCTGCTGGAAGCCCTGGGCCCGGAACATATCCTGTGGCGCGACATCCTGGTCGACCATGCCCACGGCAGCGGCCTGGCGGTCGGTGCTTTTCTCGCCGATCCGCAGCAATCGGCAGCCCTGCGCGAGCAGTACCGGCGCGCCCTGGATGCCTTGCTGGCGCAGTTCGCCGGCGCCGCATCCGCACCCGCCGCCTGAAGGTCGCAACAATCGCCCAACACGGCTATACTGGTACCACTAACATCGTTCGTCACCGCCAATGTCTCACCCCGCCGTTCATGCCTGCTATCAACGTGCGCCCCTGCACGAGGGAGTACGGCTGCTGCACGCGCGGTTTTTCCCGCGAGATCTCGCCCGGCCCTCCTGGGCTCGGTAGGACCCGACCGCCCGCGCGGCCGTCCTTCCGAGCCTGTTCCAACGACACACCCGGCCGCCGCCGCCAGGCGCTGGCCAACCCGTCTTGCTGGTCTATTTTTTACAGGAGTTGAACATGAGACCGAACATCACTGTATCCACCCTCGACATGGCGCGCCTGGAAGCGCTGTTCGACGACATGCCCGTCATTCCCGGCGATCGCGAGTACAACCTGCTCGACGAGCTGGGCCGGGCGGACGTCGTCGATCCGGACGAGGTGCCGTCCAATGTGGTGACGATGAATTCGACGGTGCGCTTCGCGGTCGACCATCCGCCCCAGGAATTCTGCATGACCCTGGTCTACCCGAAGGACGTGGCGTTCGGCAGCGACCGCCTGTCCGTGATGTCGCCGATCGGCAGCGCACTGCTCGGCCTGGCGGTGGGCGATACGATCGAGTGGGCGCGCCCGGGCGGCGAACTGTTCAAGCTGACCGCGCTGGAACTGCTGTACCAGCCGGAACGCTCGGGCGAACTGCATCGCTGAGCCGGCCCGTGCCGCAAACGAAAACGGCCGCCGGATGGTTCCGGCGGCCGTTGCATTTGTGAAATGACAGGGGATTAGTCAGCGTAGTACGGCTCGACCGTGCCCTTCAGCTTGATCAGCATCGGACGGCCCTTGCGGTCCACGACCTTGCCGGCGGCGACCTTGATCCAGCCTTCGCTGATGCAGTATTCCTCGACGTCGGTGCGGTCCTTGCCGTTGAAACGGATGCCGACCGGGTGCTTGAAGACTTCCGCATCGTGGTGCGGGCTCTTCGGGTCGATGGACAGGCGGTCGGGCAGGGGAGGGAGTTGGGTAGTATCGTTCATGGTTCGACATTATCCACGATTCCCGATCCCGCCTCAATTACACTTGCCGCGCGCCACGGCGGCGGCCCAGAAGGGCAGGGCGAAGATACCGCCGGCGCCGACGTTGAAGGCGCCGAAAGGCGTCTTGACCACCGTGCTGGCCGGCTGGAATTTCAGCGCGTCCGGTCCCAGGCAGCCTGGCTTTTCGGCTTCCGAGAAGCCCTTTTCGAACTTCCGGTAGGCATCGCCGCTGAGCGCTTTTCCCTGTTCCCGCTTCGGACTGCCCTTGCTCTCGGCCAGGGTCTCGCGCACCGCATTGCTGATCACCTCGTCGCTCAGGCGCAGGCTCAGCGGAGGCGGCGGTTTCGCATCATCCTTGCGCGCTTCGAGTTCCTGCGCCTGCGCCGAGGCCAGGCTCAGGCCGCACGCCGTCATCCACGTCCATGTCCACGCTCTCATCGCTCGCCGATAAAGTTGCTGGTCAACCAACTCTACACGAGTTCCCGAACAACAGCGTTTCTTGCACATTTGGTTACATTTCCAACGTACAATGTACCGACAATGTAAACGACGAGGTCCCGATGAAACGCTTCCTTGCCCTGATGGCCGCGGTGCTGATCGCCCTGCCGGCAGGCGCCGCATCCAGCGCGGCCGGCAATTATTTCGACAACACCGGCCGCAGCGACGTGCTGTCCGGCGGCGTGCGCATGATCCCGATCACCACGCCGAAAGGCACGTTCAAGGTCTGGACAAAGCGGGTCGGCAACAACCCGACCATCAAGGTGCTGTTGCTGCACGGCGGCCCCGGCATGACCCACGAATACCTCGAAGCCTTCGACAGCTATTTCCCCGGCGCGAGCATCGAGTACTACTACTATGACCAGCTCGGCTCCAGCTACAGCGACCAGCCCGACGATCCCTCCCTGGTCGAGCTGCCGCGCTATGTGGAAGAGGTCGAGCAGGTGCGCAAGGCCCTGGGCCTGGACAACAAGAACTTCTACCTGCTGGGCCACTCCTGGGGCGGCCTGCTGGCGGCCGAGTACGCCCTGAAGTATGGCCGCAACCTGAAAGGCCTGGTCATCTCGAACATGATGATGAGCATCCCGGCGTACAACAAATACGCCGACACGGCGCTGATGCCGGCAATGGACCAGAAGGCCCTGGCCGAGATCAAGCGCCTGGAAGCCGAGGGCAAGTACGAGGATCCGCGCTACATGGAACTGCTGCTGCCGAACCACTATGTGAAGCACGTGCTGCGCATGCCCTACGAGCAGTGGCCGGAGCCGGTGACGCGCTCGATCGGGCACATGAATCCGAAGATCTACGTGCCGATGCAGGGGCCGAGCGAACTGGGCGCCCACAACGCCAAGCTCGAACACTGGGACCGCGTCGCCGACCTGCCGAAGATCGCGGTGCCGACCCTGGTGATCGCCGGCCGCCACGACACCATGGACCCGGCCCACATGAAGATGGTGTCGCAGAAGGTGCAGCATGGCCGCCTGCTGATGTGCGAGAACGGCAGCCACATGTCGATGTACGACGACCAGAAGACCTATTTCAAGGGCCTCATCAAATTCCTGCGCGACGTCGACGGCGGCCGCTTCCAATGAAAGGATTCACCATGAAATCGCTGCTCCTCGCCTGCTGCCTGTTTTTCGCCGGAATCGCCCAGGCGGCGAATGCCGACCCCGCGCTGGCAAAGCAGGTGAACGCCTTCGTCGACGCCTGGCACGACGACGCGGCCCATGCCCGCATGGCTTATTTCGACAAGATGGCGCCGGACGGCGTCTACATCGGCACCGACCGCAGCGAGCTGTGGCAGCGCGACGCCTTCAAGGCCTGGGCCCGCAAATACTTCGAGGGCAAGAACTCGGCCTGGACCTTCAAGGCCAGCCGCCGCAACGTCTACGCCGCCGAAGACGGCAAGCTGATCTGGTTCGACGAACTGCTCGACACCGCGAATATGGGCCACTGCATGGCCAGCGGCGTGATCCGCAACACCGCCAAGGGCTTCGAGATCCTGCACTACCAGCTGTCGATCGCGGTGCCGAACGAGATCGCCGGGCAGGTGACCTCGCTGGTCGAGAAAGCCGAAGCGGCGCCCGCCAAGTAAGCATTCAATTCCTTAAAGATATTGTTTCGTCCCCCGCGCACAACAGGCTGTCGCGCAAATGCTGACAGCCGACCAGCACTCACATAGAATGTTGCTTTGCAACAATGGGCCGTCGGCTTAATGGGAACCTACTACGACATCGCACACTGGCGCTCCAGGGTTTTCGAATCCCTGCTGTCGTATGTCGTCCTGCTCGGTACGCTGGCTGCGGTGCCCAGCATCGGCCTGTCCGTCAGCGAAGGGCTGTGGTCCGTCGCCCTGATGGACAGCGTGGCGCTGGCCTGGGTGGCCACGCTGTGGCGCCTGCCGCGCCTGAACTACACCGTCCGGGTCCTGAACTTCCTCGCGATCCTGTACATGATCGGCATCGGCCTGATGCTCACCATCGGCCCGGTCAGCCAGATCTTCCTGATGGCGCTGCCCGTGCTGGGCGTGGTCCTGCTGGGCATGCGGCCGGCGCTCGGCGCGCTCTGCTTCTGCGGCGCCTCCATCTTCTTCCTCGGCCTCGGCGGCTACGCAAGGCTCTACGTGACCGGCATGGAAGAGCATGCGCTGCTGCCCTGCCTGATCGTCACCCTGAACTACCTGTTCGTCGGCGCCCTGATCACCCTGACCTGCGGCGGCCTGCTGCAGCGCCTCGACAGCTCGATGGAAGAGCTGAGCCGGACTGCCGACTCGCTCGAGGAAGGCCACACCCGGCTGCACGAGCTGAATGCCGAGCTGCGCCTGACCTCGGCCGCGGTGGCGCGCCTGAACGACATGGTGCTGATCGCGAAGGTGGATCCCCGCGAAGGCGCGGAGCAGCCGATCATCTTCGCCAACGATGCCTTCGTGCGCCGCACCGGCTACTCGCGCGAGGAGATCGTCGGACGCAGCATGCGCGTGCTGCACGGCCCCGAGACCGACGACCATGAAGTCCGGCGCATCGTCGACGCCATGGCGCGCGGCGAAGCGGTGACTTCCGAGCTGGTGAACTACGCCAGGAACGGCGAAAAATACTGGGTCGAGATGGAGCTGGTGCCCTTCGCCGGCGAAGGCGGCCGCAATACCCACTGGGTGGTGGTCGGACGCGACATCACCGACCGCAAGAACGCCGCCGATGCCATCCACCGGCTGGCCTTCTACGACGTGCTCACCGGCCTGCCCAACCGGCGCCTGCTGATCGAGCGCCTCGACGCCATGGTCGTGCGCGCCCACACCGGCGGCGGGCTGGGCGCGGTGCTGTTCATCGACCTCGACAACTTCAAGACCATCAACGATGCGCGCGGCCATGCGATCGGCGACGTCATGCTCAAGCATGCGGCCCAGCGCGTGGCGGCGGTGCTGCGCCAGGGCGATACCGTGGCGCGCCTGGGCGGCGACGAATTCGTGGTCCTGCTCGAGAACCTGGGCCGCGACGTGCAGCGCGCCACCGGCGCCGCGCAGTCGGTGGCCGAGAAGATCCGCGCCGCCCTCGCCGAGGACGTCGAGATCGGCGGCCAGCTCTATCACGCTTCGGCCAGCATCGGCGTCGCGCTGCCGCTGCGCGACGGCAGGACTGGACAGGACCTGCTGCGCGAAGCCGATACCGCGATGTACCGCGCCAAGGTGGCCGGCCGCAACGGCGTGACCCTGTTCGAATCCAGCATGCTGACCGAGGCCGAGCGCAAGCTGACCCTCGAGCGCGACCTCGCCGCCGCGATGGAGAACGGCGAACTGGCGATGCACATGCAGCTGCAGATCGATCACGAGCGCACGCCGGTCGGCGCCGAGCTGCTGATGCGCTGGCGCCGCGCCGACGGCACCATGGTCGCCCCGGACGTCTTCATCCCGGCCGCCGAATCGAGCGGCCTGATCCTGCCGCTCGGCCAGTGGGCACTGCGCCAGGCCTGCCTGTCCTGGCTGCGCCTGGACCGCGCCGGCCTCGCGGTGCCGCTGTCGGTGAACGTCAGTCCGCTGCAGTTCCGCCAGCCCGACTTCGTCGACCAGGTGTGCGCGGTGCTGGTCGAGACCGGGGCCCCGGCGTCCCAGCTGATCTTCGAGGTCACCGAAGGCCTGCTGGTCAACGACCTGAACGAGACCATCGGCCGCATGCACGAGCTGGCGCGCATGGGCATCCGCTTCTCGATCGACGATTTCGGCACCGGCTATTCGAGCCTGGCCTACCTGAAGAAGATGCCGCTGTACGAACTGAAGATCGACAAGAGCTTCATCCGCGATACCCCGGGCGATGCCAACGGCACCGCGATCGTGCAGTCGATCCTGGCGATGGCCGACCACCTCGGCCTGCGCGTGGTGGCGGAGGGCGTCGAGACCCAGCAGCAGGCCAGCTTCCTGGCAGCCAACCGCCAGCCGGCCATGCAGGGCTTCCTCATTTCGCGGCCGGTACCGCTGGACGATTTCATCGCCCAGCTGCAGGGCTGGGAAGCGCAGGCCGCCTGATCAGGCCTTGAGGCCGGCCAGGGCCTGGCGGCCGCTGTCCAGGGTCGGCAGCAGGCGCACGCCGGCGACTTCCTCCAGCCTTTCCACGCCGGCGCCGCCGGCCCACAATTCCACCCCATCGGGCAGGGCCTGGCGCAGCTGCAGCAGCACCGGCGCCACCTGGCGGCGCGGATAGGAGGCCGAGAACGACAGCGCGACCACGCCCACGCCATAGGCCGCGGCGGCGCGCGCGATGTCCAGCAGCGGGGTCTCGGTGCCCAGCGAGATGCAGCTTGCGCCCTCCAGCGCGAACATGGTTTCCGCCATCATGAGGCCAAGGCCGTGGGCTTCGCCGGGGACGGTGGTGAGGAGGATGCGCGCACCGTGGCGCGCGCCGGGCAGGTCGGCCAGCGCCTGGCGCAGCAGCCGCTCCGCCGACTCGGTATAGAAATGTTCGTCGAAGACGTCGAAGCTGCCGTCTTCCCAGCAGGCGCCGACGGCCTGCGTGAGCGGCGCCATGGTCTGCTCGACGAAGCGTTCGAGTCCCTGGCGCGCCAGCGACTGCCGCAGCGCGTGGCGGAAGGCGGCCGGGTCGCGCGCGGCGATCAACTCCAGCAGGCGCAGGTTGGCGCCGTCCAGCGCATCGTCGGCCAGCGCGGCGTGCTCCGGCGCGGCCAGGGCGGCGAGTTCAGGGTGCGCCATCGCGGCCAGCGCGCCGGGGCGGTGGCCCTGGTCCATCAGGCGCTTCATCAGGCGCAGGCGCTCGACCTGGTCGGCCGGGTAGCAGCGTTCGCCGTTCGCATCCCGCTCCGGCTGCGGAAAGCCGTAGCGGCGCTCCCAGACCCGCAGCACGTCCTTGGACAGCCGGGTCTCGCGCTCGACGGCGGCGATGCTCAAACCGGCCGATGCGGGAGCGGTGGGTGAGGTGGTCGATATCGTCATGTCGGCGTTCATTCTAGCCGTTCGTGGGGCCGATGCTCCAGTCGGCCGGCTTGTCGAGTGCGCCGCGCGGGATGCGCTCGCCCAGCGTGATCGCTTTCGGGCGCTCCGGCGCCGCCAGCCTGGTGTCGATCCAGGCCCGCAGCTCCTGCGTGAAACGCTCGCCGGCGCCGGCGCGCGGGACGATGAAGGCCTTCAGGCGCATGCCCTCGTCGGGACGCATCAGGCGCACCGCCGCGTCTTCCACCAGCGGATGTTCGAGCAGCACCTGGCGCACCCGCTCCGGGAATACATTGGTGCCGCCCACCTGGACCGCGGCGTCGCGGCGCGCACCCACGGTGAACAGGTCGGGCGCCTGCCAGACCAGGCTGTCCTGCGGGCGCAGCAGCGCGGTGCGGCCGTCGGGGCAGCTGCGCAGCAGGGCGTCGACGCCGTCCGGCGCGCGGTCCAGGTAGGGCATCAGGCGGTAGGGTTCGCGGTGCGAGGGGCGCCATCCCAGGCCGCCGGTCTCGGAGGCGCCATACACCTGCACCAGCCTCAGTCCCGCCGCCTCGGCGCGTTCGGCCACCGCGTCGGGGCAGGGCGCGGTCGAGCTGGCGCCGTCGACGTCGTCCGGAAATGCCGCGCCGGCGCCGAGCGCATCCTGCCAGACATGCGGATGGCCGATCACCAGGTCGCCGGGCAGGACGTGGCGCGCGAGCTGGGAAGGCAGGCGCGCACGCACGCTCAGCACCTGGTCCGGTGCGAGGCCGAGGTGGCGCGGCAGCAGGACGCCGAACAGGAAGCCGTAGATGTGATGGCAGGGCACGGCCAGCAGCAGGCGCCGGCGGCGCGGGAACAGCGCGGCCAGCGCCGCCGCTTCCTGTTCCAGCAGGACCAGTTCGTGGCTGCAGCGCTTCGGCTCGCCGCTGCTGCCCGAGGTGCGGAAAGTGAGTTCCTCGCTCCAGTGCTGCAGGGCGGCGGTGGCGATGTCGAGCCAGCCGTCCAGGGTGCGGCGCGCCAGCAGGTAATCCTCGACTCCGCTGCGCTGCATCTGCAGGGCTTCGGCCAGCGCGCCGGCCAGCTGCAGCAGCTCCAGCGAATCGACGCCGAGGTCCTGGTCCAGCGACAGCGCGCCGCTCCAGCCATCGGGGAGGATCCGCTCGTGGCGCAGCGCCGTCAGCTCGGCGGCCACCAGGTCGGCGACGAAACGCAGCAGCGCGCCGCGGTCGGCCCACCATGGGGCGAGGTCGAGGGCAGGTTCGTGCATCGCTTACAGGCGCTTGACGAAGATCCAGAAGGTGCCGTCGCTGATGGCCTTCTTCATGTGGATCTTCACCTTGGTCGGCGTCATCTTGTAGTCGAACACGTATTCGAACATCGTGTTCAGGTTATTCGCGCGCACGCCGGCGTCGAACACGCCCTTGAAGCGGGCCGTGTTGGTGCAGGGGGCGACGTCGCGGAAGAAGTTGGTGCCGATCACGGCGCTGGCCTGGCGGCCCGTGATCATGGCTTCCGCCTGGTTGTAGCGCAGGACCTTGCCCTGCGCATCGAGCTGGATGGCGCCGAAGGCCAGTTCGTCGATCTGCTGGCCGGACAGGCGGGACAGGGTGTTATCGATGTCGTCCTTGCCGAAGGCGACGACGTTCAGGGTAGACAGCATATGCTCCTCGATTGTTCTCGGTTGATGGTTTGTCCAGGACAAACCGTGATTGTATATTGCTTTTTAGAAATTTCAACCAGTATTGCAAAATTTTGTCCTGGACAAGGATATCATGCTGCCGGCGCGGCCCGGCGCCACGGCGCGGCCTGTGCTAAGGTTGCGCTTTTCTCCATCGCGCATGATCCCTCCGAGCCCCTACATCGGCCGTTTCGCCCCATCTCCCACCGGCCCCCTGCACGCCGGTTCGCTGGTGGCGGCCCTGGCCAGTTACCTGGACGCGCGCGCCAACGGCGGCGCCTGGCTGATCCGCATCGAGGATATCGACGAGGGCCGCGCCGTGCCCGGCGCCGCCGAGACCATCCTCGCGCAGCTCGACTGGCTGGGCATGCATTCGGACGGCGAGATCGTCTGGCAGAGCCGGCGCAAGGACTTGTACCAGGCCGCGCGCGAACGCATCGCCGATTACGTGTACGGCTGCGGCTGCAACCGCAGGGAGATCGCCGATTCGCGCCTGGGCGTGGGACCGGACGGCAGCGCCATCTATCCCGGCACCTGCCGCCATGGCCTGGCGCCGGGCCGCGAAGCGCGCAGCCTGCGCCTGCGGGTGCCGGAACCGGGCGAGGACCTGATCGGCTTCCAGGACCGCTTCGCCGGCTGGCAGGAGCAGCGGCTGGCGCTGGAATCGGGGGATTTCGTGCTCAAGCGTGCCGACGGCTACTGGGCCTATCAGCTGGCCGTGGTGGTGGACGATGCGGAGCAGGGCGTGACCGACGTCGTGCGCGGCGCCGACCTGCTCGACTCGACCCCACGCCAGATCTACCTGCAGCGCCTGCTCGGCGTGCCGACGCCGCGCTACCTGCATGTGCCGGTGGTGCGCAACGCCAACGGCGAGAAGCTGTCCAAGCAGACCGGTGCGCTGGCCGTCCTGCCCGGTAACGAAGAGGCCGCCGTCGCGGCCCTGCAACAAGCCGCCGGCTTCCTCGGCCTGCGTTTGACGGCGCCGATCGCTTCACAGTCCACTTCCCTGGCCGCGTTCTGGCAAGAGGCGGTCCCGGCCTGGGCCAAGCTGCTTGCCGAACGCGGCGCTTTGCTTACCGGCTAGCCGAACCGCCGGCTAGCGCTGCCAGCTGCTCTCCCAACGCCGCCTGCGGCCCATCCACATCAGGCCGGCCAGGCCGCCCGCCAGCATCGCCCACTCGGCCGGTTCCGGCACCGGTGCGGCCACCACGAAGCCACGGATCTCGCCATCCGGATGCGAGGTCGTATGGATGTTGACGTAGGCTTCGTTGGCATTGATGCCGTTCACCAAGGCCGTTGCGGCGCCGGACACCGTGCCGCCGTTCGCCGCCAGGAAGGCCGGGTCATAGGTCGCGGCGTCGTACAGCGAGAAGGTCTTCGTGTAGCTGCCGTCCTTGACCGCGGTCGGGAAGTCGGTGAACGGCAGGGCCACCGGCGAGGTGCCGGTGAAGGCGCTGGTGGTGCAGCAGTGGATGTGGGCCTCGGTCGAGTCGCCGGCCAGGCCGCTGAACGGTACGTCGACCGACAGCTTGGTGCCGGAGAACTCGAGCGTCACCATGCTGGTGCCCGGTGACGCGTTGGGCGGGTTCTCGGCCGGGCCGCTGGCGGTCGCCTTGTAGGTCTGGGCGAAAGCCGGGGTGGCCAGCCCCGCTGTCGCTGCCAGTGCTAGAACAGACAGAACGTGTTTCATGGATACCTCCTGTTGAGCAGAGTCTCTGCAACGCACCCCGTCCTGGGATGCGCTCAAAAACTTAGCACCGGAGCCAGGCCCTGAGCCGCACCGTACGGCTGAGATAGTGCCCATGATCGACTGAGTTCTGGAAACCTTGGCATCAAGAGATCATTGGCCGGTTTGCTTGCGCTTCATGATGCTGATGCTGCCGTCCGATTCCAGGAAGGCGCATTGCATTTCATGGCGGGCGCAGTCGGCCGAGCGCAGTGCCTGCTCGATATCGATCTCGCCGATGCGGTTGCGGTGCAGGACCTTGTCGAAGAAGACCCCGTCGCGCCCGAGCAGCACCACGTCGCCCTCGACCAGCGCTTCGACCTTGCGGCTGCGCGCCGACAGCAGCCCGATGCTGCCGTTGAGGACGATCAGGGTGGTGGCGATGATCAGGCCGCCGCTGACGGAATTGTCGCCGCCGGACAGGCCGTTCGACACCGCTTCCGACAGCAGCATCACCACCAGTAAATCGAAGGGCGTGAACTGGCCGATGGTGCGGCGGCCGGACAGGCGCACCATGACCAGCAGGGCCAGGTAGACCAACGCCCCGCGCACGATAAATTCCCACCAAGGAAGATCCATATCGAACATGACAGCCTCCCAGTGAATGACCACGGATGGGAGGATTGTAAGGACGAGTGCGCCGTTTGATTGTTCGCCAGGGAACGTAGCGGATCAGCAGGCCGGCGTCACCACCCGCACCACCGTCTCGCAATAATCGCGAAAGCCCATGCGCAGGTACAGCCCGTGCGCCGCCTCGTTGGCCCGCATCACGTGCAGGAAGGGCGTCTCGCCGCGCAGCAGCTGGCGCCGGATCAGCTTCAGCATCAGGCGGCGCGCGTAGCCGCGGCCCTGGGCATCGGGATGCGTGCAGACGCCGCTGATCTCGCGCAGCCCGGGCGCGGCCATGCGTTCGCCGGCCATCGCGATCAGCTTGCCGCCGTCGACATGGCCGAAGTACTCGCCCAGCTCGATGGTGCGCGGGCCGAAGGGGCCGGGGCGGGTGAGCCGGGCCAGGGCCAGCGCCTGTTCCGCATGCTCCTTCCCGAGCCGGATGGCATCGGGCGCTTCGTCGCGCTCCGGCGTGACGCCGTCCCAGACCATGCGGTACATGGTCGACTCGGCCTCGATGCGCCAGCCCGCGGGCGCCGGGCCGGACCAGGCGTCGCAGTAGAATTGTTCGCCGGCTTCGCAGAAGGGCGCCAGCGCCGCGAAGTCCGGCTGCCGCGGGTCGGGAAAGCCGACGATCGGCGAGAACCCGGGGGCATAGCGCCTGGCCGTGCCGGTGCCGGCCGACAGGTGGGCGTGCATGCCGCTCAGGGTGTGCCAGAAGATGTTGTCGAGCAGGTGGTCCATGCCGGGCATTCTACGCCTCGATGCGGGCGTGCAGCAGGCTGCGGTTCAGGCGCACGTAGGCATCCAGCAGATCGGTCTTGTGGACGGTGCCGAGCAGTTCCGGATCGCCTGGCGCGCGCACGATCGGCAGGCGTTCGCCGTGGTGGCGCATGAACTGGCGCAAGGCTTCGTCCAGGCCCATGCCGGCGTCCAGCAGCGGCAGCGCATCCTGGCGCGCCATCGTGCTGCAGGGCTGGCTCGCCAGCAGCGGGTCCTGGAAGCGCGGCGCGATCTCGTGCAGGGCCACCGTGCCGCGGTAGCGCCCGGCGCCGTCGACCAGGTAGACGTACTTGACGTTGTGCTGGCCGAACAGTTCGGCGGCGGCGGACAGCGGCGCGGTGTCGGGCAGCACCGTCTCGGCGGGGCGGATCAGTTCCGCGATGCGCATCGTGCGCAGCCGTTCGCGCTCCTCGGCCTCGGCCAGGCGCTGGGCCGTGATCTCGTACATCGAGGCGCCCCCCAGCGCGCGCGCCACCGCGTAGGCGACCACGCAGGCCAGCATCAGCGGCAGCATGAGCTGGTAGCTGAGGGTCATCTCGAAGATCATCAGGATCGCCATCAGCGGCGCGCTGGCGGCCGCCGCCAGGGTCGCGCCCATCCCGACCGCGACATAGGCGGCGGGCAGCGCGGCGGCGCCGGGCCACAGGGCCTGCAGCGCCAGCGCGAACAGGTAGCCGACCGTGGCGCCGACGAACAGGGTCGGGGTGAAGATGCCGCCGACGGCGCCGGAGCCGCAGGTCAGGCAGGTGGCCAGCACCTTGCAGACCAGTACCAGCAGCACGCCCTGCCAGAGCCAGGGCTGGTGCAGCAGCGAGTTCACCACGCTGTAGCCGTTGCCCCAGACTTGCGGCACCCACAGCGAGATCGCGCCGACCCCGAGGCCGCCGAGCGCGAGCCGCAGCGGCAGCGGCAGCCTGGATGCCTGGAACAGGCGGCGGGTGCGCTGCAGGGCGCCGAGGAAGCCCGGCGCCACCAGGCCGGCGAGCACGCCCAGCACCACGAAGGCGAGCATCTCGGTACCGGCGATCGGTGCGAAGGCCGGCATCTCGTAGGTCGGGTGGTAGCCGGGCAGGTGGCGCATGGTGATGTTCGAGACCACCGCCGCCACCATGATCGGGCCCAGGCTTTCCATCGCGATCGCGCCGAGCACGATTTCGGTGACGAAGAAGGCGCTGGCGATCGGCGCGTTATAGGCCGCGGCAATGCCGGCCGCGGCGCCGCAGGCCACCAGCAGGCGCAGGCGCATCGTGTTCAGGCGCAGCGCGCGCCCGCTCAGCGACGCCGACAGCGCCGCCAGCTGGATCATCGAGCCTTCGCGGCCGATCGAACCGCCGGAGGCGATCGACAGCAGCGAGGACAGGCCGTTGACGAGGGTGAGGCGGACCGGTACCCGGCCGTCGCCGATCGCCACGATCTCCATGTAGTCCGGGCGGCGCTGCGAGGGGATACGGCGGCCGAGGGCGAGCAGGGAGCCGGCCAGCAGGCCGCCCGCGCAGGGCAGCAGCAGGCGGGTATGCCAGGGCAGGGAAGCGGCGATCTCGACGAAGGAACCGGAGCGGCCGTAGAGCAGCTCCTGCATCAGGACCAGGCCTTCGCGGAAGGCGACCGTGGCCAGCGCGCCGACGAAACCGACCAGGGCCGCCAGCAGGAGCAGGGCATTCTTGCCGAGCAGCTCGCGCAGCCGGCCGCCGAGGCGCTCGCCCCTGCCGGCGTCAGGCGCCTGCACCGGCTTGCCCGGGATGGCGCTCTTCCCACGCCTTCAAGGCCCGCTCGTAGTTCTCGAGCGCGATCTGGTACATGTCGAACACGCAGTTGACGCAGCCGGTGCCGCAGCAATCCTCGAGCTCGGGCTCTTTCGGCGGCAGCGGACGCGGATCCGTTTCGGGCGAGGGAGCGGTGCTCACGATTCCTTCCCGCCGTTGAGGATCTGCTGGATCTCTTCGCGCTCCTTCTTGCTGACGTGGCCGCGCAGGGCGGCCAGCACCAGTGCCTTGCCGGAGCCGGAAAAGGCTTTGGTTATCAATTCGTTGACCAGGCTGGTCTGCAGGGTGTCCTGCGGCTGGGCCGGCGAATACACGTGGGCGCGCTGGCTTTCGTCGCGCAGCAGCAGGCCCTTGGCATGCATCAGCTGCAGCAGGCGCAGCACCGTGGCGGCAGTCATGTCCGGACGGTCGGTGGCCACCGCCTCGTGCACCTGCCTGGCCGTGGACGGGCCGGTTTGCCACAGGATGCGCAGCAGTTCCAGTTCGGACGGTGTCGGTTTGGGTGGGGCGGGATGCGACATGCGTTGAAGCATACCCGCTCCAGCCGTGAAAGTCACTCGGTGAGCTGGTATTCGCGCAGCGCGAACCTCATCCTGCCGTCCTGCTTCACGCAGACGCCGGTCATGGTTTCGCCCGGGCGCAGGGTGAAGCTGAGGCGGGTGCCCGGCTGCTTCGCGGCGCAGTCGGCGTGGGCGCTGTCCGGTACCGGCGGCAGCTTCGGCGGCGGCGGCGGCGATGGTGGCGCGGGAACGTCGGGCGGCGCCGGCACGGCCGGGATCGCGGGCATGGCCGGCACGGCGGACGCGTAGGCGCTCGCATCGCCGGGGACGGGCGGGGCGGGAGGCGCCGGCGGAGCGGGCGGGCGCGGCGGTTTCGGCGGCTTGGGCGGCGGAGGACAGTTGGCGCCCTTGGCGTCGCAGTTGACGTAGACATGGACGTCGGCCAGGCCGGCGCCGGCGGCGCCCGAGAGCAGGGCGAATGTCAGGATGGCGGCGGTATGTTTCATCTTCTTCTCCTCAGGCTGGAACCCGTCCGGGACGGCGGGCCATGTGTGCATGATGCAGCCGGAATGTGGAGAAAAAATGAAGACGATTATAAGAGCGCTATAAATCGAAGCGGTAGCCGAGCCCGTAGATCGCATGGATGGCTTCCACGCCCGGCAGCGCCGCGTCCAGCTTGCGCCGCAGGTTCTTGACGTGGCTGTCGATGGCGCGGTCGGCCACATCGAGGCTGGCATTGCCCTCGCGCGCGGCGTCGAGCAGCTGGGCGCGCGAAAACACCTGGCCGGGCCGCCGCGCCAGCGCCGCCAGGATGCCGTACTCCGTGGGTGTCAGCTCCAGCGGCCGGCCATGGATGCGGATGCGGCGCGCGGCCGTGTCGACCTCGATCGCCGGCGCCGCGGGCACGCAGGCCGGGCCGGCGCGGCGCAGGATCGCCTTGATGCGGGCCATCAGCTCGCGCGGGCTGAAGGGTTTGCACAGGTAGTCGTCGGCACCGAGTTCGAGGCCCAGCAGGCGATCGATTTCCTCGACGCGCGCGGTCACCATCACGACCGGCACGGCGGAGAAGGCGCGCACTTCGCGGCACACCGACAGGCCGTCGAGGCCGGGCAGCATCAGGTCGAGCACCACCAGCGCAGGCGGCTGGCGCCGGATCGCCTCCAGGGCCAGGGCGCCGTCGCCGAACACGGTGGGCCGGTAGCCGGCGGCCAGCGCGTAGTCGGCCACCAGCGCGGCCAGTTCGGGTTCGTCCTCGACGATGAAGATGTCGGCGCTCATGGATGCTCGCTCAGGGAAATCGTGACGGTGGCGCGCAGGCCGCCGAGTGGAGAATGGGCGAAGGACAGCTGCGCGCCCTGGGCTTCCAGCAGGCGGCGGCACAGGGCCAGGCCGAGGCCGGCGCCGCCGTGCGCCCGGCTGCGCGAAGCGTCGACGCGGTAGAAGCGCTGCGCCAGGCGATCGAGGGCATCGTCCGGCACGCCGGGCGCGCTGTCGTCCAGGTGCAGGCGCAGCAGCGCGCCGGCGCTTTCCGCGCTGAGCGCCACGCGGCCGCCGGCGGCCGTGTAGCGCAGGCTGTTCTCGAACAGGTTGTCGAACACCTGGCGCAGGCGGTCCGGATCGGCCATAGCCTCGGCCCGCGGCGGCGCCGAACCCAGTTCGAGCGCCAGGCCGGCGGCCTGCAGCCGCGCTTCGAAGCTGTGGGCCTGGGCGCAGGCCAGCTGCCAGGCGTCGAGGCGTTCGGGCTTGACGTCGAGGGCGCCAACGTCGGCGCGCGCGAGCGCATACAGCTCGTCGATCAGCTTGTTCAGGGCCAGCACCTGGCGCAGCATGGCGTCGACGGTTGCCGGGGTGGCGCTGCGAACGCCGTCCTGGATCGCCTCGAGCTGGGCGCGCAGCACGGCCAGCGGGGTGCGCAGCTCGTGCGAGGTATCGGCCACCCACTGGCGGCGCGCGCTTTCGGCGCGGTCCAGCCGCTCGGCCAGGGTATTGAAGTGGCGCGCCAGGTCACCCAGTTCGTCGCTGCGGCCTGCCGGCAGGCGGACGTCGAAGCGGCCCTCGGCCAGCATGCCGGCGCCGCCCGCCAGTTCGCGGATCGGGCCGCGGAAGTGGCGCGCCAGCAGGGTCGCCGCCAGCGCAGAGAGGGCGATCGCGAAGCCGACGATCCACCACAGGCTGGCGCTCAGCTGCTGCAGGAAGGCGAGCGCCATGGCGTCGCTCGGACGCGGACTGCGCGCCACGCCCAGGTAGCCCACCGTGCGGCCGTTCACCTCGAGCGGGCGGCGCGCCAGCGGAATCGCATCCGGCACGCGCCCGGCCAGATAACCGCCGTCGGCGTCGAGCAGGGTGATGCGCTCGGGCAGCGCGGCATCCACCGCGGCATCCGCGGCGAGGGCGGGGCCGACGCGCGGGGCGGACAGGGGCGGCATCGGCGCCGGTGCCGCCGGCGGCGAGGGTGGGGCGGGCGGTGCCGGCGGCGCGGGTGGGGAGAGTAGGGAAGTCGGCGCCGGCCGCGCAGCCTTGGTCGCTGCTGCGGCCGGCACGGCTGGTATTGCCGGAGCAGGCGGTGCGGCCGGCGGCGCCAGGGCTGCGGCTTCGCGCTCGCGCTGCAGTCGTTCCAGCTCGCGCGCGATCCACTGGCGCCGGCCATCCTGCGCGGGCAGGAAGCGCCAGTCGCCATGGCCGCGGTACTGGCGCGCGAGCGCGCCGGACAGCTCGTCGAGGCGATCGAGTTCGATCCCGACGGCGTAATCGCCAAAGCCCGCCAGCACGTTCTGGCGCAGCAGATAGACGGCACCCGCCGCCACCGCGAGGATCGCGAGCAGGACGGAAGCGAACAGGCGATGGCCGATCGAGATTTTCAAGGCGTTCAAAAAGGTTGGCGACAGGGCATTCTAAGGCAAGCGCCGACCAAGGTTAAGGTAAGCGCCACCCCGGGTCATTCCCGCGAAAGCGGGAACGACGAATCACGGATTCGATTGACGGCAAACCACCTGCTCATTAGCATCGATGAGCCGCTACCTGGTGAAGATTGATGCGGCACAGGCCGCGCGCCATTGAAGCCGGGCCTGCCTGCGCACGCGTGACAAAGCACGCATTTTCGGGCAGTGGAATTTGTTACTGTGCCAGTCGTTCAATTTGACCATGTGGGGGAATGATGAAGCGGATCGTTGGCTTGCTCTTGATGATGTTCCTGATGTCAGCATGCAGCGATCCGGACCAGGGTCCGCCGCTGGGTCCGTTCGCCGCCATCAGCAAGAAGGAAACCGACCCGGCCTTCGACATCACGCCGCCATCCTCGCGCAGCCCGGCCGCCTTTACGTTCACCAGCAGTAACACCGCGGTCGCCACCATCGCCGGCACCCTGGTGACCATCAAGGGCCCGGGCGAGACCACGATCACCGCCTCCCAGCCGCGCATCGGCAGCTTCGGGCCGACCTCGGCGAGCACCACGCTCACCGTCAGCAAGGTCGATTGCGGCGCCGGCAGCGCGGTCGTCAACGGAAAATGCGCCGTGGTGCCGACCTGCGTCCCGCCGGCGGTCCTGAGCAATAACCAGTGCGTGCCGCCGACGACCAGCGCCGCCGTGGTGCATTTCGACGGCTTTGCCTGGATGGGCGTGAGCAGCACGGACAACTTCGCCAATGCGGGCAACTTCTGCACCACCTCCACGATCGGCGGCGTGACGGGATGGAAGCAGCCGACCGCGGACCAGCTGATCGCCCTGCAGAAGTCCGGCGCCCTCGCCGGGCAGGGCTGGAGCCTTGGCGCCACCTGGTCGTCGACCTTGCCCACGAGCTCCACGACCGCCAGTCACATGGTGGTCGACCTGTCCACCGGCGCAGTGTCTGCCCACCCCGACGTGGGCATCGCCTACGTCAGCTGCGTGCGCTGAACTGTTGAATCGCAACAAATAGTGCGTTGTGACAATTGGCGCAATTTAGGCGCCATGCATTTGCTATCGTGACGGGCTGTTCAGTAACGCCACCCAGCCCTTCATGATCCTCCAGCACCGCCGCCTCGCCGCCGTCCACCTCGCCCTGTCGACCCTGCCAGCCGCCGCGCTTGCCCAGAGCGCGGCCCAGCCGGCCGTCTCGGCGCAAACCGCGGCCGAACCTGCCGCCGCCAGGGAAGCGCCACCGAAAAAGGATGGCAAGATCTCGACCGTCGAGGTGAAGGGCGCGGCCAGCGACTACGATCCGCGCCGCGACGACACCGCCAGCAAGACCGTCATGAACGCGGAGGAGATCCGCAAGTACGGCGACGACAACATCTACGACGTCCTCAAGCGCGCGCCGGGCGTGACCGTGACCGGCAAGACCCTGCGCATGCGCGGCCTGGGCGCGGGCTATACCCAGATCCTGGTCAACGGCGACCGTCCACCGCCAGGCTTCAACATGGATGCGCTGACGCCCGACCAGATCGAGCGCATCGAGATCATCCGCGCCGCCAGCGCCGAGTATTCGATGCAGGCGATCGCCGGCACCATCAACATCGTGCTGAAGAAGGTGACCTCGAAGGCGGTGCACGACCTGCGCCTGTCGGGCTTCCGTTCCCAGCAAAGCCGCAACGCGAACGTCGGCATCAACCTGGCCGACAAGATCGACAGGCTCTCGTATTTCGCCTACATCGGCCTGTACGGCGGCGACAACGACAATCAATCGACCGGCAGCGAAGTGTTCACGCTGCCGTCCGGGCAGGTGACGCAATCGCGCACCTCGCGCAACGACAGTGACGGCAGCTACCGCGGCGCCGTGCTGTCGCCGCGCCTGAACTGGAAGTTCCCGGATGGGGACGAGCTGAACCTGTCGGGCATGGCGCATGCGAACCGCATGAACTGGGGCGGACGCAGCCTGAACGACAACCTGGTCGGCAGCTTCGGCAATCCGGACTATGTCGAGACCCTGAGCGGGACGCCGTCGGGTGGCTGGATGGGGCAGATGGAGCTCGGCTGGATCGCGAAGATCGCCGGCGGCAAGCTGGACCTGAAGGTGTCGGGCGAGCGCAGCCGCAACTACAGCGATTCGCTCACCGACCGCTACACCGCCGGACACACCGAGCGCCTGCTGCGCGACTGGGACACCGTCAACCGCGGCCGCCGCACCAGCCTGCGCGGCAAGTACACGCGCTCGCTGTTCGACGGCCACTCGCTGGCGGCCGGCCTGGATGCGAGCGTGCAGGCCAGCGACGAAGTCCGCAACCGCAACGACCGCCTGAACCAGGAGCTGCCTACCCACACCGTCGAGACCTTCGAGCCGAAGATCACGCGCCTGGCCGGCTTCGTGCAGAACGAGTGGAACATCGACAAGCAGCTCTCGGTCTACCTCGGCGCGCGCTGGGAAGGCGTGCAGACCGACAGCGAGGCCACCGAGCCGGGCACCGGCAAGTTGTCGACGACGTCGCGCAACCACGTGCTGAGCCCCGTGGCCCAGACCCTCTACAAATTCCCCGGCGACAGCGGACGCCAGCTGCGCCTGGCCCTGACCCGCACGTATAAAGCGCCGATGGTCGAGCAGCTCACCGCGCGCCGCTACGAGACCCCGGTCAACACCCGCTTCGACGCCGACTCCAGCGGCAACCCGGGCCTGCGCCCCGAACTGGCGAACGGCATCGACCTCACCTACGAACACTTCCTGAAGGACGGTGCGATGTTCTCGGCGAGCGTGTCGCGGCGCGCGATCTCGGACTATATCCGTACCCGCCTCGACCTCGACGCCGACGGACGCTGGGTCTACCGCCCGGTCAACGACGGCGACGCGCTGGTGCGCTCGCTGCAGCTGGAAGCCAAGGCGCCCGGCAAACTGCTGGCCGACGGACTCAGTGGCTTCGACCTGCGGGCGAGCTTCAGCCGCAACTGGTCGCACGTTTCCGCCGTGCCCGGTCCCGGCAACCGCCTCGACGGCCAGACCCCGATGTCGGCCACCTTTGGTGTCGACTACCGCAAGGGCGACCTGACCACGGGCAGCAGCCTGTCCTGGCAGAAGGGCGGCTGGGTCCGCATCTCCGACGGCCAGTCCCAGTACCAGCAGTCGCGCCGCGACCTCGACGCCTACCTGCTGTACAAGTTCAATCCGCGCTACCAGCTGCGTCTGTCGGCCAACAATATCCTCGGCCAGGACAATGCCTCGGACCGCTACTACCGCGATGCGTCCGGCACCTCGCGCGAGACGAACTTCAATCCGGCGTCGGTGCGGGTGGGGGTGAATCTCGAGGTGAAGCTGTGAGCGACACGACGGCGCCGCAGGACGCCCGCTGGATCGCCCGGCGCGCGGGCTTATTCGTCATCGGTCTCGGCATCGCCGACCTGGCCTACGGGATCGTGTTTGCCCCGCCGGGCATGATCAATTTCAGGATCATCGGCATACTGGCCGGACTCCTGATCCTGTTCGGCGGCATGAAGGTGCATGCCGTCGTGCGCTGGCTGGCGCTGCTGGTGATCGGCGGAATGCTGCTTGGGCCGGTCCTGCCTTTCGTCGTCGTCCCCGCCAGCCTGACGCTCACCCAGATCCGCCTGTACCCGATCCAGTTCGCCCTGAGCTGCATTCCCTGGCTGCTCTGGATGGCGATGATGGGCATCGCGGCAGGCGCCCTGGGTCACCCCTTGCTGCTTGCGGCACGCGTGCGCGCCGGCCGGCCCGCGCACAGCGCGCGCATCCCGCTGGTCATCGGCGTCGTCCTCGCAGTGGGCGCCGCGGTGGTGCAGGTGCGCATCCTGGACGGCGAAGCCGGCCGCAAGGCCAGCCGGCTGGTCGCGGAACGCCTGGGTCCGGGATACCGGTACTACACCCAGACGCTGCAATACAGCAGGCCGATCACGGCGGCGCCCGCGAAGCCGACGGTGGTGTCCGCGACGGTCCAGGCCTGGAACGAGCGCGAAGTGCTGAACGTTCCCGTCAGGTGGGAAGAGTAGGGCGAAAAAAGAGAGAGGCGGCCAGCTTGGCGCGCCTTCGTGTCGGCTTGATGACACGTGATGAGCCCCGCAGCAGGTGACAAAGTGCGCATTTCGCGCCGCCGGGTCCTGATAAGCTTGTCCGGATTCCAGGCTGATAAGGATAGGGACATCATGGGCATTTCGATGGCATGGGTCGCGGTCAGGGGACTCGATGCGGACACCATCCTGGCCAGGCTCGACCTGGCGCCGACGGGGAGGGACTGTGACATCCTCGAGACCGATATCGCCGCGCATCCATTGGCCGGCGGCGCCCACCTGGTCGCGGCCCTCGACTGCGCGCACCGCATCATCGAGGCCGACAGCATGGCCCGGCTGTCGGCGGGCTGCGAAGCGCTGGCCTGCTCGGTCGAGGAGCATGTGTCGTGGTCGATGTCCGAGCTGTGGCGGGATGGCAGGCGGATCTGGCAGGTCCACTACGCCGGCGGCGAGATTCCGCAAGAGTTCGGCCACGAAGGCGAGCTGCCGCCCCGCTTCGAGGAATTGCTGGCGCACGTCACGCCGGAAGACAGCGAGGACCTGGACGGCTACTTTTTGATGGACATCCCGCTGATCCTCGCGAAGGAGTTCAGCGGCTTCCACTACGCCGAAACCGACGCCGCGTTCGATGCCGTCCCGTTCCAGGAACTGAAGGACCTGCGGGCGAGGCCGAAGACCGGCTGGTGGAAACGGCTGTGGGCTTGAGCGCCCGATACAGCGCTCAGTACACGTCGCGCCGATAGCGCCCGTCGGCGGTCAACTGTTCAAGCAGGTCTTCGCCAAGGATATCGGTCAAGGCATCGTGCACGCCGCCCGCCATGCCCTGCAGGCTGCCGCACACATAGATCGCGGCCCCGCGTTCGATCCACTCGCGCACGAAAGGCGCCTGGGCACGCAGCACGTCCTGCACGTACAGGCGCTCCTGCTGGTCGCGCGAAAACGCCAGGTCCAGCTTCTGCAGCCAGCCGGACTCGCGCCAGCCTTCCAGTTCGCCGCGCAGCAGGAAGTCGTGCGCGCGGTTGCGTTCGCCGAACAGCAGCCAGTTTTCCTTCATGCCGAGCCCGATGCGGGCGCGCAGCAGGCCGCGCAGGCCGGCCAGGCCGCTGCCATTGCCGATCAGGAGCATGGGCCGGCGCGCATTGTCGCCGAGGCGGAAGCGCGCGTGTTCACGGATGCGCAGGCGGATCGCATCGCCGGATGCCGCGCTTTCGCACAGCCAGCCGGAGGCGGCGCCGGGGCTGCCGTCCTCGTGCCTTTGCAGGCGTACCAGCAGTTCCAGCCTGCCGTCGGACGGGATGGACGCGATCGAGTATTCGCGCGGGTGCGCCGGGTCGGCCGGGGCGCTGACCTGGGCCAGGTCGCCGGCTTCCCAGGCGGGCAGCTGGCCGTCCGCAGGCGCCAGCGCCAGGCGGTACAGGGGAGCGCCCAGGCTGCCCGGGTTCAGCAGCTCGCGTTCGGTGATGCGCCAGTCGGCGTAGGCCGGCGCTTCCCAGTCGGGGGCGTCCATGGTGCCGGCCAGGCGGCCGAGGTGGTGTTGCCAGTCTTCCAGCGCCTTTGCGTCGCCGCGGTCGACGTCGATGCGCTCGAACAGCGGCGTGGCGCCGGCCTGGGCCAGCCAGGCGTCGAGGGCGCGGCCGAAGCCGCAGAAGTTGGCGTAGCTGCGGTCGCCCAGGGCCAGCACGGCGTAGTGCAGGTGGGGGAGGTCCACGCCTTCGGCCATCAGGCGGCCGGCGAAACGGGCGGCGGTGTCCGGGGCGTCGCCTTCGCCGTAGGTGCTGGCGATGAACAGGATGCGCGTCGCGCCGCGCAGGCCGGCTTCGTCGAGGTTGGAGATGCAGGCCGCGCGCGCCGCCAGGCCGCCGGTGGCGAGCAGGCTGGCGCTGCGCCGCGCGAGGACTTCGGCGCTGCCGGTCTGGCTCGCGTAGACGACCAGCCAGTCGGCCGGCGCGGCATTCGCTGCCGAGCGGGCGCGGGCGGCGCGGAAATAGGCGGCGCACATCGCCAGGTAGCTGGTGGACAGCAGCAGGGCGCTGCCCCAGCGCAGCGGTTCGATCGTCATCATGTTCATTGCAGCAGTGCGCGCCAGGCCGGTGTGTCGATTTCGCGCAGGCCGTGCCCGGTGCGCAGCAGGAAGCGGGCCGCCAGACCGCGCTGTTCGGCGAAGGGCAGGCCGGCATCGGGGCCCATCACGGTCAGCGCCGTCGAGAGGGCGTCGGCCGCCATGCAGGTCGGCGCCAGCACCGTTACCGAGGCGACGCCGTTGTCGATCGGGACCCCGGTGCGCGGATCCAGGGTGTGCGAGGCGCGCCGGCGTGCGTGATGAAAGTAACGCCGGTAATCGCCGGAGGTGGCCACCGCCAGCCCGTGCAGCGCCACCACCGATTGCAGTACCGGAGCGCCGGCGCTGTCGGGCACGCCTTCCAGCTCGACCCACCAGGGCTGGCCATCGGCCTTGACGCCGGCGCCGCGCAGTTCTCCGCCGATGTCGACCAGGTAGTGGCGCACGCCCAGCGCTTGCAGGCGCCGCGCCAGGCAATCGACCGCAAAGCCTTTCGCCACCGAGGACAGGTCGAGGATGGCGCCGCCCGGCTGGTACAGACGCCGGCCTTCGCGGTCGAGCCGCGGCCGCTGTTCCTGGCGCCGGGCGATCACGGCGGCCACCGCGTCGCCGGCAGGCGCATAGAAGCCGGCCTGGTCGTAGCGGCCGGTCGGGCCGAAACCCCACAGGTTCACCAGCGCGCCCGCGGCCGGGTCGTAGGCGCCGCCGCTGTCTTCATGCACCGACAGCGCGTAGTCCATCACGGCGAAGAACTGCGGCGGCAGCGCACGCCAGCTGCCCGCCGGCGCGCGGTTGTAGCGCGACAGCAGGGAACCGGCGTCCCAGTGGCTCATCTGCGCGACGATCTCGTCCAGCTCCTGCTGCAGGGCGGCCTGCAGGTCGACGTCGAGGCCGGGAGGCAGCAGCATCCGGGCCGACCAGTCGGTGCCCATCGAGGTGCCGGCCAGCCCGTGCGGGCGGCTGCCGGCTTCGGGCAGGACCGGGTCGATCTCCAGCGGAACGAGAACGGCGCGCATGCTGGACCGCTTACTCCGGCAGGACTTCGAGGGTCGCCGAGTAGCTGTAGCGCTTGGCGTCGGCCGGGCCTTCCGCGCCCGGGCCGCGCGGGGCATTCGCCTGCTCGGTTGCCGGATACTTGGCGCTGAGCCAGTACATGTTCGGCGCCGGCAAGGTGAAGCTGGCTTCGCCCTTGGCGTCGGTGGTCAGGCGCACTTCGTTGATCGTGCCGCGGTACTTGACGCCGCCCGGGATCAGGCTGAAGGGGAAGTTGGGCAGCGGCTTGCCGTCCAGCTGGAAGCGGAAGGTGGCCTTTTCGCCGGCGCGCAGCTCGGTCGGGTTGGTGAGCGCCACCATTTCGAGGCCGCTGCCCAGCGGCTTGAGGGCGCCGTTGCTCGGCTTGTTCAGGGTGACGAAGGTGTCCTGGCGCTGGACCATGGTGGTGCGCTTGACCTCGGTCGCGCCGGCCGGCACTTCCTTGTCCGCCGTCTGCTCGGTGGCGCGGAAGCGCTTCATCTCGCCGTTCAGCTTGTAGCTGCCCATGACATTGGTCGCGGCCAGCGTGACGCGGTAGGTGCCGTCCTTCGGCAGCTTCAGGTCGACGCTGGAGCGGAACTTGCCGACCGTGGCGGCCGGGGCCGGCGCGGTCTGGCCGTCCGGATCGGTGACGGTCAGGCCATCCATGCGCAGCGGCATGTGGTCGACGTTGAACAGGCCTTCCGAGACGGCGCCGTCGATCGTGACCCAGGCTTCGCGGTCGGTCTCGATGAAGGTGCTGGTCGGCAGCATCCACGGACGATGGGCCTGGGCGGCGCAGGCGATGCCGGCGAGGGCGGCGGCGATGACGAACTGTTTCATGAATTTGCCTTGCATGCTGCCTCCTTATTGGACCGAGATCGATACCGCGCCCAGCTCTTCCCTGCCGGCGGCGTTGGCGGCCAGTTTGCCGTTGGCGGGCCAGGTGAAGGGCACGCGCACCAGTTCGCGGCCGCCGGCTTCGCGCGCGGCCTCGATGACCAGCTTGTAGTCGCCGGCCGGCAGTTTGTCCAGGCCGGCCTTGGCGGTCGAGAAATTCAAGGCCTGCAGGCCTGCCGGGCGGGTCGCGCCGGACACGCCGTCCATCGGCAGCTCGACGTCGCGGCCGGCCTTGCGCCACCAGGTGCGCAGGTCCTTGACCCATTTGGTGCCGGCGTTGTCCTTCTTCTTGACGTCGTACAGCACAGCCAGGGTCGAGGCCACGCTCTGGTCGGCACGCTCGATCCAGATCGCGACGTAGGGCTTGTGGTACTCGGCCACGTTCAGCTGCGGCAGTTCGAACTTGACGGTCAGGTCGGCGGCCATCGCGCCGTTCGATACCAGGGGCAGGGCCAACGGCAGAGTCAGCGCGAGCGATCGGGACAGTTTCATGGACTTTCTTTCGTAGTTGTAGGAAGCAAACTCAGTGAACGAACAGGAGGGCCAGCACGATCGGCAGCACGATCCCGAAGCCGATCACCGGCCAGGTCGACGGCCGGTTGGCGGCGTGGTATTTCAGGATCAGGAAACCGGTGATGCAGAACACCAGGCAGGCGCCGGCGAAGATGTCGATGAACCAGCTCCAGACGGCGCCGGCGTTGCGGCCCTTGTGCATGTCGTTGAGCCAGGAGATCCAGCCGCGGTCGGTTTTTTCGTATTCGGCCTGGCCGTCGACGCCGATGCGCAGCCAGGCGTCGCCGCCCGGGCGGGGCAGGGCGACGTAGGCGTCCTCTTCGCTCCACTCGGCGTTCAGGCCGCGCACGTCGACCGGGAAGGTCCGATTGGCCCAGGCCGCGACCGCGTCCGGCAGCGGCAGCCTGGCGTCCGCATGGCTGTCGGCGAAGGCGGCCAGGCGCTCGCGCAGCGGGGCCGGCAGCGCGGCCTTCTGGCGCGTGACCTGCGGTTTCGCTTCGATCTGCGAGGCGTGGTTCAAGGTGAAGCCGGTGATGCTAAACAGGAGCATCGCCATCAGGCAGATGGCGGAACTGATCCAGTGCCATTGATGCAGCTGGCGCAGCCAGACGGCGCGGCTGGGGCCGGGGAGGGAGGCGGATGGCTGGCTGGATTGAGATGAATTGGTCGGATGCATAAGGCAAATGATAACGATTATCATTTAGCCGGTCAACTCAGCCGCTGAGATGGCATGCTCGATGCTACACAGTAACAAATAAAAACAACTCTGCGCGCTGTCCTGCTCGGCCGCTTGCGTTACAATGTTGTGCGCAAATTGGCAGCACGCGGCGATGATCTGCTGCATTGATCCACCGCAAATGTCCCGCTTGTAGAGTCCTTCCCCCACAACTTGAGTAGTAAGTGCGATCCGCTAACCGGTCAGGCCGTGTCGCGGAAGGTTAGACTAACCCGCCCCAAACTCGCGAAGCGCGAAGAAAGGTGAGCAAGAATGATGCAACAATACGAAGCCAACTCGTATCTGTTCGGCGGTAATGCGCCGTACGTTGAAGAGTTGTACGAAGCATATTTGAACAACCCGGGCTCGGTGCCGGACAACTGGCGCGCCTATTTCGACGCGATGCAGCACATGCCCGCCGTCGACGGTACCGCCAAGCCGGACGTGGATCACTCCTCCGTGATCGCCTCCTTCGCCGAACGTGCCAAACAGGGTCCGATCCGCACCGTCAGCGCCTCCCCGGATGCAGAACTCGGCCGCAAGCGCGTGTCGGTCACCCAGCTGATCGCCGCCTACCGCTACCTCGGTTCCCGCTGGGCCAACCTGGACCCGCTGCAGCGCCAGGAGCGCCCGCCGATCCCGGAACTGGACCCCGCCTTCTACGGTTTCACCGAAGCCGACCTCGACACCAAATTCAACATCAGCAACACCTATTTCGGCAAGGACGACGCTTCGCTGCGCGACCTGCTGAACATGTTGCGCGATACCTACTGCCGTTCGATCGGCGCTGAGTTCATGTACGTCAGCGACCCGACCGAAAAGCGCTGGCTGCAGGAAAAGCTGGAATCGATCCGTTCGACCCCCGCCTTCACCCTCGAGAAGAAAAAGCACATCCTCGAGCGCCTCACCGCGGCCGAAGGCCTGGAGCGTTACCTCCACACCAAGTATGTCGGCGCCAAGCGCTTCTCGCTGGAAGGTGGCGAGTCCTTCATCGCCTCGATGGACGAAGTCATCCAGCGCGCCGGTGAGCAGGGCGTGCAGGAAATCGTGATCGGCATGGCCCACCGCGGCCGCCTGAACGTGCTGGTCAATACCCTGGGCAAGGCCCCGTCCGAGCTGTTCGAAGAATTCGAAGGCAAGCACGCCGACGACCTGCCGGCAGGCGACGTGAAATACCACCAGGGCTTCTCGAGCGATATCTCGACCCCGGGCGGCCCGGTCCACCTGTCGCTGGCGTTCAACCCGTCGCACCTGGAAATCGTGAACCCGGTGGTCGAGGGTTCGGTCAAGGCGCGCATGGAACGCCGCGGCGACCGCAAGGGCAAGGAAGTGCTGCCGATCCTGGTGCACGGCGACGCCGCCTTCGCCGGCCAGGGCGTGGTCATGGAAACCCTGAACCTGGCCCAGACCCGCGGCTACGGCACCGGCGGTACGGTCCACATCGTCATCAACAACCAGATCGGTTTCACCACCTCGGACCCGCGCGACGCCCGTTCGACCATCTATTGCACCGACGTGGTCAAGATGATCGAAGCACCGGTGCTGCACGTGAACGCCGACGATCCGGAAGCCGTCGTGCTGGCGACCCAGATCGCGATGGACTACCGCACCGAGTTCCATAAGGACGTGGTCGTCGACATCGTCTGCTACCGCAAGCTGGGCCACAACGAGCAGGACACCCCGGCCCTGACCCAGCCGCTGATGTACAAGAAGATCGCCAAGCACCCGGGCACCCGCAAGATGTACGCGGACAAGCTGGCTGCGCAGGGCGCCATCCCCGCCGACGGCGGCGACCAGCTGGTGGCCGAGTACCGCAACGCCATGGACGCCGGCAAGCACACCATCGATCCGGTGCTGACCGACTTCAAGAACAAGTACGCCGTCGACTGGGCGCCGTTCCTGAACAAGAAGTGGACCGACGCCGCCGACACCGCCGTGCCGCTGACCGAGCTGAAGCGCCTGTCGCAGCGCATCACCACCGTGCCGGAAAACTTCAAGCTGCACTCGCTGGTCGAGAAGGTGCTGGGCGACCGCGCCAAGATGGGCCAGGGCGAGATGAACCTCGACTGGGGCATGGGCGAACACCTGGCCTACGCGTCGCTGCTGTCGTCGGGCTATGCCGTCCGCCTGTCGGGCCAGGACGCCGGCCGCGGCACCTTCGTGCACCGCCACGCCGTGCTGCACGACCAGAACCGCGAGCGCTGGGACCAGGGCATCTACCTGCCGCTGGCGAACGTGTCGGACAACCAGGCCAACTTCACCGTCATCGACTCCGTGCTGTCGGAAGAAGCGGTGCTGGGCTTCGAATACGGCTACTCGACCGCCGAGCCGAACACCCTGACCATCTGGGAAGGCCAGTTCGGCGACTTCGTCAACGGTGCCCAGGTCGTGATCGACCAGTTCATCGCGTCGGGCGAAGTCAAGTGGGGCCGCGCCTCGGGCCTGGTGCTGATGCTGCCGCACGGCTACGAAGGCCAGGGTCCGGAGCACTCGTCGGCACGTATCGAGCGCTTCCTGCAGCTGTGCGCAGACCACAACATGCAAGTCGTGCAGCCGACCACCGCCGCCCAGATCTTCCACCTGCTGCGCCGCCAGATGGTGCGCCAGTTCCGCAAGCCGCTGGTGATCTTCACGCCGAAGTCGCTGCTGCGTAACAAGGACGCCGGCTCGCCGCTGACCGACCTGGCCAAGGGTGGCTTCCAGACCGTGATCGGTGAACTGGACGACAAGATCGACGCCAACAAGGTCAAGCGCGTGCTGGTCTGCTCGGGCAAGGTCTACTACGACCTGGTCAATACCCGCAAGACCCGCAATGCGAACGACACCGCGATCGTGCGTATCGAACAGCTGTATCCGTTCCCGCACAAGGCTTTCGTCGCCGAACTGAAGAAGTTCCCGAACGCGACCGAAGTGGTGTGGGTCCAGGACGAGCCGCAGAACCAGGGCCCGTGGTTCCAGATCCAGCACAATCTGTTCGAAAGCATGGAATCGGGCCAGCGCCTGTCGTACGCCGGCCGTCCGGCTTCGGCGTCGCCTGCCGTCGGTTACGCCGACAAGCACGTGGCGCAGCAGAAGGAACTGCTGGAAACCGCGTTCTCGAAGCTCAAGGGCTTCATTCTCACCAAGTAACATAGATCGGTAGATCGCAAGCCCATGAGCACCCCGCGCCGTTGCAGACGGCGCGGGGTTTTCGCAAAGAATAAATAACGGAGTTTTAAATGGCACAAATCGAAGTCAAGGTCCCCCAACTGTCGGAATCGGTTGCTGAAGCGACCCTGCTGTCCTGGCACAAGAAAGTCGGCGAAGCCGTTTCGCGCGACGAGAACATGATCGACATCGAAACCGACAAGGTGGTCCTGGAACTGCCGGCCCCGAGCGCGGGCGTGATCGTGCAACTGATCAAGGCCGACGGCGCCACCGTCGTCTCGGGCGAAACCATCGCCATCATCGACACCGAAGCATCGGCCCAGACCAGCCCGATCGGCATCAGCTCGGCCCCGGTCGCCAACGCACCGGCCGCCGCACCGGCACCGCAGGCTTCCGCAGCCACCGGCTCGAAAGGCGACGTCGCCATGCCGGCCGCCGCCAAGATCCTGGCCGACAACAACATGAGCACCGCCGACGCCACCGGCACCGGCCGTGACGGCCGCGTGACCAAGGGCGACGCCCTGGCCGCCGTCGCCAACAAAGGCGTTGCGCCGGCCGCTCCGGCACCGCTGCAGCAGCAAGCCGCCAAGCCGGCCCTGCCGCAAGTCTCCGCGCCGGCCCCGGCCAACCTGGGCGACCGTCCGGAAGAGCGCGTGCCGATGAGCCGCCTGCGCGCCCGTATCGCCGAGCGCCTGCTGCAGTCGCAGTCGACCAACGCGATCCTGACCACCTTCAACGAAGTCAACATGAAGCCGGTCATGGACCTGCGCGCCAAGTACAAGGACAACTTCGAGAAGCAACACGGCGTCAAGCTGGGCTTCATGTCCTTCTTCGTCAAGGCCGCCGTGCACGCGCTGAAGAAGTACCCGATCCTGAACGCCTCGGTCGACGGCAACGACATCATCTATCACGGCTACTTCGACATCGGTATCGCCGTCGGTTCGCCGCGCGGCCTGGTGGTGCCGATCCTGCGCAACGCCGACCAGATGTCGATCGCCGAAATCGAGAAGAAGATCGGTGAATTCGGCCAGAAAGCCAAGGAAGGCAAGCTGACCCTGGAAGACCTGACCGGCGGTACCTTCTCGATCTCGAACGGCGGCACCTTCGGTTCGATGCTGTCGACCCCGATCATCAACCCGCCGCAGTCGGCGATCCTGGGCGTGCACGCGACCAAGGACCGCGCCGTGGTCGAGAACGGTCAGATCGTGATCCGTCCGATGAACTACCTGGCCATGTCCTACGACCACCGCATCATCGACGGCCGCGAAGCCGTGCTGGGCCTGGTGGCCATGAAGGACGCGCTGGAAGATCCGGCCCGCCTGCTGCTGGACCTGTAATCACCCGTTGGAAGGGCGCGCCGCCCGGCGCGCTCGTGCTGTTGAATGATGGAAGGGAGTCACCATGATTGCCGATGAAATCAAGCGCTTGCACGAGCTGCACCAGGCCGGCGCCCTGACCGACGCCGAATTCGAACAGGCCAAGGCGAAGATCCTGTCCGCGTCGACGGTGAACCTGAACAAGGACACCGCTGCAAGCGGTAGCGGCAACGGCAGCTTCGCCGACGAGCTCAACACCCTGCGCCGCTCGCGCACCGACCGCTGGATCAGCGGCGTATGCGGCGGCCTGGCCAAGGCCTCGGGTGTGGAATCGTGGGTGTGGCGGCTGGTCTTCACGCTGTTCACCCTCACGTTCGGGTTTGGGGCGGTGATTTACCTGCTGCTGTGGATCTTCGTACCGGAAGAATAACTATCAACCGTCGCTCCCGCGAAAGCGGGAACCCATACGCCGCGCGATGTGTGGCTCAGCATGGATTCCCGCTTTCGCGGGAATGACGTAGAAGGGAAAAAATAATGAGCGAAAAACAATTTGACGTCGTCGTGATCGGCGGCGGCCCCGGCGGCTACGTGGCCGCCATCCGCGCTGCCCAGCTGGGCTTCAAAGTCGCCTGCATCGACGAGGCACAGAACGCCAAGGGCGGTCCGGCCCTGGGCGGCACCTGCACCAACGTCGGCTGCATCCCGTCGAAAGCGCTGCTGCAATCGTCGGAGCACTTCGAGCACGCCGGCCACGCTTTCAAGGAGCACGGCATCAACGTGCAGGGCCTGGAGCTGGACCTGGCCCAGATGCTGAAGCGTAAGGATGGCGTGGTCAAGGCCAACAACGACGGCATCGTCTACCTGTTCAAGAAGAACAAGGTCACCTTCTTCCACGGCCGCGGCACCTTCGCCGGCAAGGCAGGCGAAGGCTTCACGATCAAGGTCTCCGGTGCCACCACCGACACCATTACCGCCAAGAACGTAATCGTCGCCACCGGCTCGAACCCGCGCGAACTGCCGGGCACCCCGTTCGACGAGAAGCTGGTCCTGTCGAACACCGGCGCACTGGCCATCGACGCCGTGCCAGGCAAGCTGGGCGTGATCGGCGCCGGCGTGATCGGCCTGGAAATGGGTTCCGTGTGGCGCCGTGTCGGCGCCAAGGTCACCGTGCTGGAAGGCCTGCCGGCCTTCCTGGGCGCGGTCGACCAGCAGATCGCCAAGGAAGCGCAGAAGGCCTTCACCAAGCAGGGCCTGGACATCCACCTGGGCGTGAAGATCGGTAACATCACCAAGGGCGACAACAGCGTCACCGTGGAATACGCCGATTCGACCGGCGCCGCGCAGACCGCCACCTTCGACCGCCTGATCGTCTCGATCGGCCGCGTGCCGAACACCATCGGCCTGGGCTTCGAGACCGTCGGCCTGCAGCTCGACGAGCGCGGCTTCATCGCCGTGGACGACGAGTGCCGCACCGGCGTGCCGGGCATCTGGGCAGTCGGCGACGTCGTGCGCGGCCCGATGCTGGCGCACAAGGCGGAAGAAGAGGGCGTCGCGGTTGCCGAGCGCATCGCCGGCCAGCACGGCCACGTCAACTTCAACACGATTCCGTGGGTGATCTACACCTCGCCGGAAATCGCCTGGGTCGGCCGCACCGAAGAGCAGCTGAAGAAGGACGGCGTCGCGTACAAGGCCGGCACCTTCCCGTTCATGGCCAACGGCCGTGCGCGCGCCCTGGGTGACACCACCGGCATGGTCAAGGTGATCGCCGACGCGGCCACCGACGAGATCCTGGGCGTCCACATCGTGGGCCCGGTCGCTTCCGAGCTGATCTCGGAAGCCGTGGTGGCGATGGAGTTCAAGGCCTCGGCCGAAGACATCGCCCGCATCTGCCACGCTCACCCGACCCTGTCCGAAGCGACCAAGGAAGCCGCGCTCGCCGTCGACAAGCGTTCGCTGAACTTCTAAGCAACACACGTGACGTGGGCACGGGGTGCCCATCCTACATGCCGGTCGTCGGCATCCGTAGGGTGGGCACACCGTGCCCACGGTGCGTTAATCCCCCACCGGTATTCCATGAACGTCCAAGAGTATTACCAGCACGCGCTGACCGAGCGCGGCTTCAAGTCCGATGCGGCCCAGCAGCGCGCGGTAGACCGTCTCCAGCAGGCGTACGACGACTGGGTCCACTACAAGGCCCAGCGGTCGTCCGCTTTCAAGCGCCTGATCAACCGTCCCGACGTGCCCCAGGGCGTGTACATGTGGGGCGGGGTGGGGCGCGGCAAGTCCTTCCTGATGGACAGCTTCTATTCGGTGGTGCCGGTGGTGCGCAAGACCCGCCTGCACTTCCACGAATTCATGCGCGCCGTGCACCGCCAGCTCGACGAGCTGAAAGGCATGGAAGACCCGCTGATCGAAGTCGCCAAGCGCATCGCCAAGAAATACCGCCTGATCTGCTTCGACGAATTCCACGTCAACGACGTCGCCGACGCGATGATCATGTACAACCTGCTGTCCGCGCTGTTCGCCAACGGCGTGTCCTTCGTGATGACTTCGAACTACGATCCGGACAAGCTGTATCCGGACGGCCTGCACCGCGACCGCATGCTGCCGACCATCGCGCTGCTGAAGGACAAGCTGGACGTGATGAACGTCGACGCCGGCATCGACTACCGCCACCGCACGCTGGAGCAGGTGCAGGCTTATTACACGCCGCTGAACGCGGCCAGCGACCACGCGCTGCGCGAGACCTATGCGAAGATCGCCGATACCGCCGACGAAAGTCCGGTGGTGCACATCGAACAGCGCGAACTGCGCGCACTGCGGCGCGCGGGCGGCGTGATCTGGTTCGATTTCGCGACCCTGTGCAATGGCCCGCGCTCGCAGAACGACTACCTGGAGCTGGCCAGCCAGTTCCACACCGTGATCCTGTCCGGCATCCCGCGCATGTCGGCGTCGATGTCCTCGGCGGCGCGCCGCTTCACCTGGCTGATCGACGTGTTCTACGACCACAAGGTCAAGCTGATCATGTCGGCCGAGGTGGCGCCGGAGCAGCTGTACACGGAAGGCGCGATGGCGGGCGAGTTCCATCGCACGGTGTCGCGTATCATTGAGATGCAATCGCGCGAATACATGGTGGCGGAGCGCCGCGGCGCCGCCGATTCGCTCGCCTAAGGGAAAAAAAGAAGATGAAAGCTCATCCGTTCATGCGCCGCGCCGTCCTCGGCGTCCAGGGAGCCCTGCTGTGCACCCTGCTGGCCGCCTGCGCCGCCAACCGCCCGGCGCCGCGCGAAATGCCGCCGCCGCCGGTGACCTCCGTGGCCCAGGCCGACCAGCAACTGGCCGCCGTGGCCCGCGAACGCGCGATCATCGAGTCGCGCTTCGCCGAGCGCGAGCGGGTCTGCTACGACAAGTTCTTCGTGAACCGCTGCCTGGACGAAGCCAAGGAACAGCACCGCACCGCCCTGGCGGCCCAGCGCGCGATCGAGGTGCAGGCCGAGCGCTTCAAGCGCCAGGCCGCGGTCGACGAGCGCGACCGCAAGCTGGCCGAGGCGGACAAGCGCTACCGCGAAGAGGAAGCCCGCATGGCGACCCAGGCGCCGCCGCCGCCGAAGACCGTGGAGGAAGCGCCGCCGCCGCGCGCGCCCACGGTGCCGGGCCGCATCGCCGAGCGCGACGCCCGCCTGAAGGCCGCCCAGGCCAAGGAAGCCGCCGGCGCATCCAGGCGCGCCCAGAGCGTGCGCGACTTCGAACGCCGCAAGGCCGAGTCGGAGGAGCGCCAGCGCGAAGTCGCGCGCAAGAAGGCGGAGCGGGCGGCGAAGGCCGCCAGGAAGGCCGAGGAAGACAAGGCCAAGGCGGCCAAGACGCCGGCCCCGGCCCCGGCCGCGCAATGAACGGGTAGGTGGGCACCCCGTGCCCGCCGTACGTATTGCCGTTTGCCGTAGGGTGGGCACACCGTGCCCACGCGCACATTACACCGCGCGTTTAAGCTTCTGCACCGTGTAATTACCCGCTTCCTGAGGCGGCTGTACCAGCTTGAGGATCGCCATGGTGCAATTGCCGCCCTTGCCCTGCGAGCGCTCGCCGGCCTTGTTGATCAGCATCTCGGCCGCCTGGCGCGGCGTTGCCCGCGAGGTGGCGGCGCCCAGTTCCGCATCGGTGAAGAAATGCCACAAGCCGTCCGACGCCAGCAGGAAGACGTCGCCCGCGGCCAGGCCCGTATGGTGGCCGACGGTGACGTAAGGATCCTTGCGGCCATTGCCAAGTACGTTCACCAGCAGCTTGGACTTCCGGTGGTTCTTTGCCGCGTCGGGCGGCAGGCGGTCGCTCGAGACCAGGTGCTCGACATAGGCGGCGTCGTTGGTGCGTGCCAGGCAGGCACCGTTCTGGAAGTGGTAGAGGCGGGAATCGCCGACGTGCGCCCAGACGGCTTCGCCATGCGGGCTCAGGAGCAGGCCGACGAAACTGGCGTGGGCATCGAGCTGATGGCTGACCGCGTTCATCTTGATCACCAGGTGGGTCTCCTGCACGATATCGCGCAGCAGTTGCTCCAAACGCTGGACGGCAGGACCGTCGCCGGGCTTGAACAGGTCGAACACCTGCTTGGCCGTGTGCAACACCTGTTCCGAAGCGGCCGCGCCGGCAATGCCGTCGGACAGCACCGCCAGCACGTATCCGGGAGCGCGGGCGCCCGTCATCAGGGCGACCCGATCGTTCTGCTGCGGACGGTTGCCGATGTGCTGCGCGGTTCCCGCTTCTAACTTGTATGAACTCATAAACGTGGCTTTCCGATACCGGCGTGCCGATCTTTGTTGGCGGCAACGTCGGCGTAGATTAAACTATGCACTGGTTTGCACTACAGTTGCAAGCCGTAACGAAGAATCACGACGATTCGCGTCCTCCCACCCCAGCATCAGCCCTTTAGTTCGGAAATGTCCACTATGATCGACGTCCAGGAGATCCAGCGCCGTATTATTGAACTCGACGTGGAACATCGCGACCTCGACGCCGTCATCGACATGCTGACCCGCGACGGTCATTCCGACCAGTTGCAGCTGCGCCGTCTGAAGAAGCGCAAGCTGCAGCTGAAGGATCACATCACTTTGCTGAAAATGCAGTTGGTGCCGGACGTGCCGGCGTAAGCTGGCGGTTTTACCCTTTCCGACGACTTTGACCGATCACCTGCCCATGCCCGGCCTCGATGCCGAGGCCACTCCCGCCGACGCCGCCGCAGCGCTTCCCGCCGATTCCTCCGCCGAGTCCGGCGCCGAGTCGCATGTACCTGCTGCGCCTGGTAAATACGACGCCGAGATCGACCGCATCTTCGGCCCGAACGGCCCGCTCGCGCCCGCCGTCGGCAGCTTCAAGCCGCGCCAGTCGCAGACCGAGATGGCGAAGGCGATCGCCGATGCCATCGGCAACCAGGGCACCCTCATCGCCGAGGCCGGCACGGGAACCGGCAAGACCTTTGCCTACCTGGTGCCGACCCTGCTGTGGGGCGGCAAGACCATCATCTCGACCGGCACCAAGAACCTGCAGGACCAGCTGTTCTCGCGCGACATCCCGAACGTGCGCCAGGCCCTGCGCGCGCCGGTCTCGGTGGCCCTGCTGAAGGGCCGCGCCAACTACGTCTGCCACTACCACCTCGAGCGCACGCTGCAGAACGGCCGCCTGACCTCGCGCGACGACGTCGGCCACCTGCGCGAGATCTCGCGCTTCATCAAGATGAGCAACTCGGGCGACAAGGCCGAGCTGGCCAAGGTGCCCGAGACCGCCTCCGTGTGGAACCTGGTGACCTCGACCCGCGAAAATTGCGTCGGCCAGGAATGCCAGTACTACCAGGACTGCTTCGTGATGAAGGCGCGCCGCGAGGCCCAGCAGGCCGACGTGGTGGTGGTCAACCACCACCTGTTCTTCGCCGACGTCGCCCTGAAAGAGGGCGGCATGGCCGAACTGCTGCCGTCGGCGAACACCATCGTCTTCGACGAGGCCCACCAGCTGCCGGAAGTCGCGACCCTGTTCTTCGGCACCACGGTGTCGACCTCCCAGGTGCTGGAACTGTGCCGCGACGTGCTGGCCGAAGGCCTCGCCCACGCGCGCGGCGGCCCGGACTGGGCCAAGGTCGTGATGGTGGTCGAGAAGGCCGCGCGCGACCTGCGCCTGACTTTCCCGGAAGGCGGCACCCGCCTGTCGCTGCCGCAGATCCCTCCGAGCTCGGATTTCTTCCCGGCCCTGGAAAAGCTGAAGGAAGAACTGGAAGGCATGGTCGACGTGCTCGAAGCAAACGCCGAGCGCGCCGAGACCATCGAGCAGTGCCGCGTGCGCGCGGTGGAACTGCTGGACAACTTCAAGGACTGGAAGCAGGCGCCGGTCAAGAAAGACCCGAAGGAAAAGGATTACAGCCAGTTCGGCGGCGCCGACGCCGTGCTGTGGGTCGAGGCCTTCTCGTCCTCGCTACAGCTGCACAAGACCCCGCTGTCGATCGCGCCGATCTTCGCCGGCCAGCGCGCAGGCACGCCGCGCAGCTGGATCTTCACTTCCGCCACCCTGGCGGTGAAGAGCGACTTCAAGCACTTCACCTCGCAGATGGGCATGACCGGCGAACCGGCGCGCACCTGGCCCAGCCCCTTCAATTACCAGGAGCAGGGCATCCTGTACGTGCCGACCGGCCTGCCGGAACCGAACACCTTCGGCTACACCGACGCGGTGGTCGACATGGCGCTGCCGGTGATCGAGGCGGCCGGCGGGCGCTGCTTCTTCCTGTGCACGACGATCCGCGCGGTGAACCGCGTGGCCGAGCGCCTGCGCGAGGAATTCGCCGCGCGCGGCCTGGAGTTCCCGCTGTTCGTGCAGGGCGAGCGCGGCCGCACCGAGCTGCTGGACTCCTTCCGCAACGCAGGCAACGCCGTGCTGGTGGGCAGCCAGAGCTTCTGGGAAGGCGTGGACGTGCGCGGCGAGGCGCTGTCGCTGGTCATCATCGACAAGCTGCCCTTCGCCCCGCCGGACGATCCGGTGCTGGCGGCGCGCATCGAGGTGATGGAAAAGAAGGGCATGAACGGCTTCGTCCACCACACCTTGCCGGAAGCGATCATCAACCTGAAGCAGGGCGCCGGCCGCCTGATCCGCGACGTCGACGACCGCGGCGTGCTGATGCTGTGCGACCCGCGCGTGATCAGCAAGCCCTATGGCCGCCGCATCTGGCAGAGCCTGCCGCCGTTCCGCCGTACGCGGGTGCAGGCGGACGTCATCGAGTTTTTCAGGCAGCCGAAACCGGACGCGTGACGTCAGAACAGCGATCCCGTCTCCGGCACCACCACCTTCTTCGCCCGCGGCGCCGCCGGCGCCGCCCACGCCTTCATCCGCTCGGCCGGATAATGCCGCAGGAAGCTGCGCGCCAGTTCCGGATCGCGGCAGGCCAGCCAGGCATCCACGTCCCCAGGCGGCAGCACCACCAGCGCGCGCTTCTCGTCGCCCGGCTTGTGGAAGCGCTTCATCAGCGGGTGCTCGTCGGCGTTGATGGTGATCTGGGTAAAGGAGGTCGCCACCTTGCCGTCCATCTCGCGCCACTCGCGCCACAGTCCGGCCACGAAGAAGGGCGTTTCGTCGGCCATGCCGATGCCGTAGCGCTCGGCCTTTCCGCTTTCGTAGTTCGGTTCGTAGAAGCAGGTCATCGGCACCGCGCACAGCTGGGTGCGATGCCAGGCGGGCGCGAAGGAACGCTTCTCGCCGATCGACTCGGCGCGCGCATTCATGGTATCGAAGACCTTCACGCCGGCCGGGATGTGGCGGCGCGGGACCATGCCGTAGCTGGCCAGGCTCAGCATGCGCTGGTTGTTCGCATCCGTGCGCACGATGGGCGCCAGGTAGTCTTTCCAGGTTTCGGTGGGCCAGTCCCAGTCCCTGTACAAATCGACCAGGGTGCCGAGGACCATGTCCAGCTGTTCGGGCAGGGGAGGGCGGTAGTTGACGCACATGATGACGCCATCATAGCAGGGCGGCGCCCGGCGGGAAAAAGTGATAGGCAGGCTCAGGCGCTTCGGGTATCTTGTAGCCAATTGTTGCATATACAACTTTGTAACGATCTCAAGCCAAGGAGACACTATCGATGAATGAGTTGGTCAACGCCATCAACGGCTACGTCTGGAGCCCGGCCCTGATTGCCCTCTGCCTGGGCGCCGGCCTGTATTTCTCGGTCCGTTCGCGCTTCCTGCAGGTGCGCCACATGCGCGAGATGACGCGGCTGATGATGGAAGGTAAAAGTTCGGACCAGGGCGTGTCCTCCTTCCAGGCGCTGGCGATGACCCTGGCGGGCCGGGTCGGCACCGGCAACATCGCCGGCGTCGCCACCGCCATCACCTTCGGCGGCCCCGGCGCCGTGTTCTGGATGTGGGCGGTCGCCTTCCTCGGCGCCAGCTCGGCCTTCGTCGAATCGACCCTGGGCCAGGTCTACAAGGAACAGATCAACCGCGAGTACCGCGGCGGTCCGGCCTTCTACATCGAGAAGGGACTGGGCGTGAAATGGTATGCCTGGCTGTTCGCGGTGGTGACCGTGGTGGCCACCGGCCTGCTGCTGCCCGGGGTGCAGGCGAACTCGATCGCCGACGGCCTCAAGACCGCGGTCGGCATCGACCCGAACGTCACCGCCGCCGGCCTGGCGATCGTGCTCGGTTTCATCATCTTCGGCGGCGTCAAGCGCATCGCCCACTTCGCCGAAATCGTCGTGCCCTTCATGGCGCTGGCCTACATCATCGTCGCCGTGGTCATCATCTTCCTGAACATCGGCCAGCTGCCGCATGTGATGAAGCTGATCTTCAGCTCGGCCTTCGGCCTGGACGCCGGCTTCGGCGCCATCATCGGCATGGCGATCCAGTGGGGCGTCAAGCGCGGCGTGTATTCGAACGAGGCGGGGCAGGGCACCGGCCCGCATGCCTCCTCGGCCGCCGAGGTCAGCCACCCGGCCAAGCAAGGGCTGGTGCAGGGCTTCTCGGTGTATATCGACACCCTGTTCGTGTGCTCGGCCACCGCCTTCATGCTCTTGATTACCGGCCAGTACAACGTCGAACGTGCCGACGGCAGCCACATCTACCAGGGCGTGCGGGGCGTGGCGGCCGGTCCGGGCTATGTGCAGACCGCGCTGGAAAACGTGCTGCCGGGCTTCGGTTCGATCTTCGTCGCGCTGGCCCTGCTGTTCTTCGCCTTCACGACCATCGTCGCCTACTACTACATCGCCGAAACCAATATCGCCTACATCAACCGCCACACGCCGCGCCCCTGGATGAACGTCCTGCTGAAGGTCGTGATCATCGGCGCCACCGTGTACGGTACGGTGAAGACGGCCGACGTCGCCTGGGCGATGGGCGACCTGGGCGTGGGCCTGATGGCCTGGCTGAACATCGTCGCCATCCTGTTGATGCGCAACACCGCCTTCAAGTGCCTGCGCGACTACGAGGCGCAGAAGGCGCTCGGGAAGGATCCGGAATTCGATCCGGTGGCGCTGGGCATCCCCAACGCCCACTACTGGGAAAAGCGCGCCGCCGAGCTGCGCCAGCGCGAAGTCCGGGTCCGCGAGGCGGCCCCGGCCGAATAAGCGCGGGCGCCGGCGCTCAGGCCTTGAGGGTGCGCACGTGGGCGAGCACCTCGTCCACACGGCCCTCGTTCACCAGCTGGGCCGGCGTACGGCCCTCGAATGCGGCGAGCGGCGCTTCCATCCAGGCGCTGGCGGCATCGTCGCCGCCCAGCACGGCGCGCACCGCGTGCATGACCGTGTAATAGGCCTGGGCCTTGCGCGACTGCTGTTCGAAGCGGGCGCGCAGGGCGGCCAGGCTGTCGGGGTTCAATTGTTCGTCCTTGCTCATCGTCCTTCCTCCGGTACGATCACGACCTTGCCCGTGACCTTGCGTTCGGCCATGTCGTTCAAGGCGGTCGCGGTATCGGCCAGCGCGTAGCGGCGCGATACCAGCGGGCGCAGCTTGCCTTCCGCCATCCAGCCCAGCATCTGGCGCATCGCCGCCAGGTTGGCCTGCGGCTCGCGGCGCACGAAGTCGCCCCAGAACACGCCGACCACCGAGGCGCCTTTCAGCAGCATCAGGTTCCACGGCAGTTTCGGGATCTCGCCGTTGGCGAATCCCACCACCAGGTGGCGTCCGCGCCAGGCGATCGAACGCAGCGCCGGCTCGCTGTAGACGCCGCCGACCGGATCGTAGACCACGTCCGGGCCGCGGCCACCGGTGGCGGCCTTGATCGCTTCGCGCAGGTCTTCCTTGCCGTAGTCGATCAGGACGTCGGCGCCGTGGGCCTTGCACACCGCCAGCTTTTCGGGGCTGGAAGCGGCCGCGATCACGCGCGCGCCGAGGGCCTTGCCGATCTCGATCGCCGCCAGGCCGACGCCGCCGGCCGCGCCCAGCACCAGCATGGTCTCGCCGGTTTGGAGTCCCCCGCGGTCGACGATCGCGTGGTGCGAGGTGCCGTAGGTGAGGGTGATGGCGGCGGCGACGTCGAAGTCCATGTCGGCCGGCATCGGCATCAGCATCTCGCTCGGGGCCAGGGCCTGCTCGGCGAAGGCGCCGGTGCGGGTGAAACCGATCACGCGGTCGCCCGGTTGATACGCAGTGACGCCGTCGCCGACCGCGCGCACGATGCCGGCAAATTCATTGCCCGGGGTGAAGGGGAGCGCCGGCTTCACCTGGTACTTGCCCTGCACGGTCAGCACGTCCGGGAAGTTGACGCCGGCCGCCTTCACGTCGACCACCACCTGTCCCGCTGCCGGAACCAGGTCCGCACGTTCTTCCACCACCAGGCTGTCCGGTGGGCCCCACGCCTTGCAGACGACGGCTTTCATTTGATTCTCCTGTTCGATGCCACTTCAAAGTCGGGATTATGCCGCAAGGCACGACGGCCGAGGCTGGCGGGGCGCTTGTGCTTCCACAACATGCGGGATGCATGGCTTGCTAGAGTCAGCAGGGTCCGCTGCCGGTGGCGGCGATGAAAGGGAATAGGGAATGTCGATCCGTTACGGCTGTTTCTTCAGCTATGCCCATGGGCGGCACGAGCTCATGCAGCGCTTCAAGGCCACCCTGGCGGACGCCTTGCGCTGCTATCTGGAACCCTACTTCGACCACGAAGATGAACTCTTCGTCGATACCGAACAGCTCGGCGGCGGCGACGACCTCGACCGCAAGATCGCACGCGCGATGTGCGAGAGCGTCTGCATGATCCTGATTTACACCCCCAAGTACGAAGCCCATGCCTACACGCGGCGCGAGTACGCCGCCATGCGCCAGCTGGAGATCGAGCGCGGCAAGTGGTATGCGCTGCCCAGCCACCTGATCATTCCCGTCATCATGACCCAGCATCCGGAGCAATTGCCCCGGGAGATCACGGAGTCCAGCTTCTACGTCGATTTTTCCCGCTTCACGATGGCGACCGGCGACCTGAAATCGAATCCCGACTTCCTGCCCGACATCGACAAGATGGTCCGGCGCATCGTCGCGCATTACCAGTGCCTGAAAAAAAACATGCCGCAGGAGCATGACTGCAACCATTTCATGCTCCCCGATGTCCCACCCCCATGGCGCGAGATCACGGATACCACCTTTCCCAAAAAATGAGGAGAAACATGGATACCAACCGCATCACCGCTGCGCCGGCCGTGGCCGGCGAGGTGACGACGTTTTACGCCTATGATGGCGCGGGCGCGCGTAGTCGCGCGCTTGCTCATGCCGCCTGGCTATTGTCTGGGAGAAATCATGCAAAAAAACCCGTGCTGATGATCGACTGGGACCTCGAAGCGCCCGGCCTGCACCACTATTTTTCCGGCGGCCGGCCGCACCACGAACGCCAGGGCGTGCTCGAGCTGTTCGAGGCGTGCCGCGAGCAGCTGCGGGTCCCCGGGCGGGTGCCGCCCGACGAGGCCCGCGAGCTGGCCGAGCGCGTGCTCGACGGCCTCGACTGGGACAGCTACCTCGAAAGAGTCGACGACAGCCGCCCCCTGTACCTGATGCGCGCCGGCCGCTTCGACGACAGCTACGGCGAACGGGTCGACCGGCTCGACTGGGATGCGCTGTTCTGCGCCTGCCCGGCCCTGTTCCGCAGCTTTGCCGCCCACCTGACGCGGCGCTTCCCCCACGTGCTGGTGGATTGCCGCAGCGGCCGCTCGGCCGCCACCAGCGTCTGCACGGCGCTGCTGCCCGACAGGATGGTCGGGCTGTTCACGCCCGAACCGCGCAGCCTGGAAGGCCTGGAGGGCGTGGTGCGGCGCGCCCTCGACTACCGCTGCAGCCACGAGGACGAGCAGCGGCCGCTGATGGTCTACCCGCTGCCCAGTCCGCCGGACGGCGGCGTCGAGGAACGCCTCGGCTGGCGCCATGGCGATGCCCGCCAGGACGGCGCCGGCTACCAGGCGGTGCTCGAAAAGCTGCTGGGCGAATGCTATGGCCTGGACGGCATCGCCCTCGACAGCTATCTCGACGAGGTGCAGCTGCCGGCCGCCAGCCTGGGCGAGGCCCGCCTGTACGACGCGCGCGGCACCGAACGCGACCGGCTGGGCCCGGTGCGCAGCATCGAGACGCTGCTCGAATGGATGGAGCCAGGCCATTTTCCGTGGCGGCCGCTGGCCGAGGTGCGCCTGGTGCAGGCGGTCGAGGCCCTGCGCGAGCGCGCCGGCGACACCCAGGCGCCGCCGCTGGCGCGCGAACTGGCGCGCCTGGGCCAGCTCTACCTGGGCCAGCAGGGCGACGAACTGGAAGCCGCGCGCCGCCTCGAACAGCATGTGATCGCGCTCGAAGAGGGACTGCATGCGATGGAAGAGGGCAGGCGGCCGGTCCGCAACTGAGCCCGCGGCGGGGCGCGCTTGTGGCGCATGCGCGACGGCAAGCCGCGCCGGCGCCGGGAAGGCGACGCCGTCGTCATCCCGATGAGCAATAAATGTGCAGCTGCGGTCGTCGATACAGCCGTTGCTTCGGGTAAAATCGCACGCATGCGAATCCTTATCAGTAACGACGACGGTTATCTCGCGCCTGGCATCCAGGCGCTGGCCGATGCGCTCGCCGGCATTGCCGACATCGTGGTGGTCGCTCCCGACAGCAATCGCTCGGGCGCGTCCAACTCGCTGTCGCTCGACCGGCCGCTGTCGGTGTCGAAAGCTGCGAACGGTTTCTATTTCGTCAACGGCACTCCGACCGACTGCGTGCACATCGCGCTGACCGGGATGCTGGACCAGCGTCCCGACCTGGTCGTTTCCGGCATCAACAACGGCCAGAACATGGGCGACGACACCCTGTATTCCGGCACTGTGGCGGCCGCGACCGAGGCTTATCTGTTTGGTATCCCGGCGATCGCCTTTTCCCAGGTCCACTCCGGCTGGTCCGAAGTCGAGTCGGCCGCGCGCGTGGCCCGCGACATCGTGCTGCGCCGCTTCGAGACGCTCGAAGCCCCCTTCCTGCTGAACGTGAACATCCCGAACCTGCCGTATGAGCAGATGGGGCCGCTGACCGCGACCCGCCTCGGGCGCCGCCACCAGGCCGAACCGGTGATCCGCGCCCAGGATCCGCGCGGCCGCGAGATCTTCTGGATCGGTGCGCCGGGCGCCTGCCGCGATGCCGGCGAGGGCACCGATTTCCATGCCACCAGCCAGGGACGGGTGTCGATCACGCCCCTGCAGGTCGACCTGACCCACCGCGAACAACTGGCCTCGCTGCGAGGATGGCTGGAATGAGCGAAAAGCGCAGCAATTTCCCCTTGCCGCTGTCTTCGGTGACCAGCCCCGCGACCCGCAAGCCGGTGGCGCCGGGGCCGATGGCGACCCCGCAGACGGCCACCCAGAACGCCCGTACCAGCCAGGCCCAGGCGCGACCGGCGCCGCCACCCCCGCGTCCGGCCCAGCCCGGCAACGCCCCCCAGGTCACGCCCCAGCAGACGCTGGCGCGCTCCGACCTCGCCGCCACCGAGGCGCCGCGGCGGGCGATGGCGGCCCACGTCGCGCGCCAGGGCGTCAAGGACCGGCAGGTGCTGGGCGCGCTGGAAATCATGCCGCGCCATATGTTCATCGAACCGGCCCTGCTGGGCCAGGCTTATGCGGACGTTTCGCTGCCGATCGGCCATAATCAGACGATTTCGCAGCCGTATATCGTCGCCCGCATGATCGAGTTGCTCAAAGGTAGCGGCCAGCCGCTGCGCCGCGTGCTCGAGATCGGCACAGGCTGCGGCTACCAGGCGGCGGTCTTGTCCTGCGTGGCCCAGGAGGTGTATTCGATCGAGCGCATCAAGCCGCTGCACGAGCTGGCCAAGGCCAATCTGCGGCCCTTGCGCATCCCTAATCTGCGCTTGCACTATGGAGATGGTATGCTTGGGCTCCCGCAGGTTGCTCCCTTTAACGGCATCATCCTGGCGGCGGCCGGTCTCGAGGTGCCCCGCGCACTGCTCGAGCAGCTGGCCATCGGCGCCTGTCTGGTGGCGCCCGTCGGCGCGCAGGTCCAGCACCTGCAGCGCATCACCCGCACCGGCACATCGGAATGGGCCAGCGAGACGCTGGAAGCCTGCCATTTTGTCCCGCTGCGGCCAGGCATCGTATGAGAATGCCAGAAAGTCGTAACAGAATTAGATGAGAATGAAACCAACAACCCGCCTAGCCCTGCTGACCGTCAGTATCGTGCTGAGCGCCTGCAGTACCGAAACCCGCCAGGCGCCCGTGATCGACCGTCCGGCCCCGGTCGCCGCCAACAAGAATCCGCGTCCGCATCCGGCAACCCCGCTGGCGCCGGCCTCCGACGAACCGAAGGCCGACGCCCGCGGTACCTATACCGTGCGCAAGGGCGATACCCTGCTGCGCATCGCGCTCGACTTCGGCCAGAACTACCGCGACCTGGTCGCCTGGAACAACCTGGCCGATCCGGACGACATCAAGGTCGGCCAGGTGCTGCGCGTGACGCCCCAGGACCGCAACGGCGGCGCCATCGCCGGCACCAACCCGATCACCATGCCGGGCGCCGACAAGACCCCGGCGCCGCCAAAGAAGACCACCCCGCGCGGCGACAAGAAGGCCTACAGCGAAGGCGGCCTGGCCGATGCCAAGGACGACAATCCGGGCGTGAATCCGAAGGCGACCGAGCGTCCGTCCGGCCCGGTGACCGGAAGCACCGTCACCGCCAGCGACGACGAGAAGCTGAGCTGGATGTGGCCGTCCGACGGCAAGATCATCGCCACTTTCGACGAAGGCAAGAACAAGGGCATCGATATCGCCGGCAAGCTGGGCCAGCAGGTGATGGCGGCCGGTTCCGGGAAGGTAATGTACGCGGGCAGCGGTATCCGCGGATATGGTAATCTCGTGATTGTTAAGCACAGCAACAGCCTGCTGTCGGCGTATGCGCACAATCGTACGATCGTGGTCAAGGAAGGTCAGAGCGTGACCAAGGGCCAGGTGATCGCCGAGATGGGCGATTCCGATGCCGACACGGTCAAATTGCATTTCGAGATACGCCAGCAGGGCAAGCCGGTCGACCCGTCGAAGTTCCTGCCCAGTCGTTAGCGAGGACCAATGACGCTGCCGCCCGACCCGATGGACCAGGAAATGCCGGACAATGCGCCGGAAGAGGTGCCGGAGGAAGCGCTGGGCGACAGCGACTTCGGCGCCGAGGGCGGCGAACACCCCGGCATCCTGGCCGAAGGGCCGGCAGCGGCGCCGCCCGATGCGGCGGACGAGCTCAAGAGCGTGCTGCAGGCCGAGCTCTCCACCGACACCACCCAGCACTACCTGAACCGGATCGGCACCAAGCCCCTGCTCGGTGCCGAGCAGGAGGTGCATTACGCGACCCTGGCCAAGGCCGGAGATTTTGCCGCCCGGCAAAAAATGATCGAGCACAACCTGCGCCTCGTGGTCTCGATCGCCAAGCATTACATCAACCGCGGCGTGGTCCTGCTCGACCTGATCGAGGAGGGCAACATCGGCCTGATGCGCGCCATCGACAAGTTCGAGCCGGAGCGCGGGTTCCGTTTCTCGACCTACGCGACCTGGTGGATCCGCCAGAGCATCGAGCGCGCCATCATGAACCAGGCCCGCACGGTGCGCCTGCCGGTGCACATGGTGCGCGAGCTGAACCAGGTGCTGCGCGCCAAATACCACCTCGAAGCCCAGCACCACGACGGCAAGGAAGCCAGCGCCGAGGACATCGCCAGCCTGGTCGGCCGTCCGGTGGAAGAGGTGCAGGACATCATGGCGCTGTCCGAACACGCGGCCTCGCTCGACGCCCCGCTCGACAACGATCCCCAGACCAGCCTGATGGACATGCTGCCGGACGAGGGCGACGTCAGCCCCGACGCCCGCGCCGAGCACCACGAGATGACCGTGCTGGTGCGCGACTGGCTGCAGAAGCTGCCGGACAAGCAGCGCGTGGTCGTGATGCGCCGCTTCGGCCTCGACAACGACGACCCCGCGACCCTGGAAACCCTGGCCGAAGAGATGGGCGTGACGCGCGAACGGGTGCGCCAGATCCAGCAGGAAGCCCTCGTCAAGCTGAAGCGGGCCATGGCTGCCCGTGGCGTGGTGCGCGATTCCTTGCTATGATGTTCGGCTTTCCCTGAACTGCCGGCGGCCTAATTTTCCGTCGTTCCCGCCTGCGCGGGGATGGCGTTGTTCTTTGCTTTCTTCTATTCCCATGCAAGAAACCTTCATCAACATCAAATCCCTCGACATGGACGCGCGCGGCGTCGGCCACCTGGAGAACGAGGACGGCACACCGGGCAAGGTGATCTTCGTCGAAGGCGCGCTGCCCGGCGAGACGGTCAGCTTCGAAACCCTGCGCAAGAAGAAGAACTGGGAATCGGGCCGCATGGTCACCCTGAAGAAGGCCACGTCGATGCGGGTCGAACCGAAGTGCCCGCACTTCTGGCATTGCGGCGGCTGCTCGATGCAGCACCTGGAGCCGAGCGCCCAGGTGGCGATGAAGCAGCGCGTGCTCGAGGATAACCTCTGGCACATCGGCAAGACCCGGGCCGAGAACATCATGCGCCCGATGTACGGCCCGACCTGGGGCTACCGCTACCGCGCGCGCCTGTCGGTGCGCCATGTGGCGAAGAAGGGCGGCATGCTGGTCGGCTTCCACGAGCGCCATTCCAGCTACGTGGCCGACATGACCAGCTGCGAGATCGTGCCGCCGCATGTGTCGAAGATGCTGGTGCCGCTGCGCGAGCTGATCGCTTCGCTGTCGATCTACCAGCAGATGCCGCAGATCGAGCTTGCCGTGGGCGAAGAGAGCACCGTGCTGGTGCTGCGCATCATGGCGCCGCTCAGCGCCAACGACGAACAGCTGGTCAAGGCCTTCGCCGACCAGTGGAACGTCGAATGGTGGCTGCAGCCGAAAGGGCCGGATACCGCCTATCCCTACTACCCGAAGAAGAAAGAGCTGTACTACACGCTGCCGGAATTCGGCATCCGCATGCCGTTCAAGCCGACCGACTTCACCCAGGTGAACCACCAGATCAACCGCCTGCTGGTGCACAAGGCCCTGACCCTGCTCGAGGTGCAGAAGGAAGATCGCGTGGCCGACCTGTTCTGCGGCCTCGGCAACTTCACGCTGCCGCTGGCAACCCAGGCGCGCGAAGTGGTCGGCATCGAAGGCAGCACCGCGCTGACCACCCGCGCGCTGGAAAACGCCCGCGCCAACGGCCTGGACGCGAAGACCAGCTTCTCGACCCGCAACCTGTTCGAAGTGACCAAGGACGACCTGGTCGCGCTGGGCAAGTTCGACCGCATGCTGGTCGACCCGCCGCGCGACGGCGCAGTGGCGCTGGCCATCGCCCTGGCCGAGCTGCGCCTGACGCATCCGGAGCTGATGCCGAAGCGGATCGTGTACGTGTCCTGCAGCCCGTCCACGCTGGCGCGCGACACCGGCATCCTGACCCACCGCGCCGGCTACAAGATGAGCAAGGCGGGGGTGGCGAACATGTTCCCGCATACCTCGCACGTGGAGTCGATCGGGGTGTTCGACCTGGTCGAGGATTTCGTGCCTCGGGAGTTCCAGGTGGCCGAGCAGCAGGGGCAGCAGGAGCCGCAGCAGGACGCTCAGTAATAGCGCAAACCAAGGTCATTCCCGCGAAAGCGGGGATGACGAGCAATGCACGGAACGACGGCAGTGCGCCTGTCAGCGCCTGGCCGTCACCCCGCCCAAAGCCCCCAGCAAGGCCTCTGCATCCACCGGCTTGACGAAGTAGCGGTCGAACCCCGCCCCTGTCGCATCCTCGCGGTCCGACTGCTGGCCGTAGCCGGAAATCGCCATCAGCACCACGTGCTCGTTGCCCGGCACCCGGCGCAGGCGGCGCGCCAGTTCGACGCCGCTCATGCCCGGCAGGCCGATGTCGAGCAGGAAGACGTCGAAGCGCTCGTCGCCGGCACGGACCAGCGCTTCCAGCGGGTCGTGCATCACCGTCACCGTGTGGCCGCTCGATTCCAGCAGCAGACCCAGGGTCATGGCCGCGTCCTCGTTGTCGTCCACCAGCATCAGCCTCAGGCCGCGCGCCTCGTCGGCCGCGGCGGCGGGCATGGCGGGCAGGGTGCCCGCAGACGATTCCTTGCAGTCCAGGCGCGGCAGCCGCACCGTGAATTCGGTGCCCATATTGCGGCCCTCGCTGCTGGCGGTCACCATCCCGCCGTGCAGCTCGACCAGGCTCTTCACCAGCGCCAGGCCCAGGCCCAGGCCGCCCTGGGAACGGTCCGGCGTGCGCTCGGCCTGGGAGAACAGGTCGAACACGGTCGGCAGCAGGTCGGCCGGGATGCCGATGCCGTTGTCCTTCACGCTGACCAGCACGTGCTCGGCGGAGGCGCCCATCCACACGCCGACCACGCCGCCCTCGGGCGTGTACTTGGCGGCGTTGTTGAGCAGGTTGGCCAGCACCTGCACCAGGCGCTTGGTATCGCCTTCGACGAAGGCGGGGCCGATGTCCGGCGCCAGGTCGAGCGTCAGCCGGTGGCGGCGCGCTTCGATCAGCGGGCGCACCTGCTCGACCGCGTCGTCGATCACGCAGCGCAGGTCGACCTGGTCGCGTGCCAGCACCACCAGGCCGCGGGTCACGCGCGAGACGTCCAGCAGGTCGTCGATCAGTTCGGTCATGTGCGCCACCTGGCGCGCGATGATGGCGCTGGTGCGCTCCACGCGGGCGCTGTCGGGCGGACCCATGTTCAGCAGCTGGGCGGCGGCCGAGATCGGCGCCAGCGGGTTTCTCAGTTCGTGCGCCAGCATCGCCAGGAACTCGTCCTTGCGGCGGTCTGCCAGGCGCAGCGCCTCCTCGGCGCGCACGCGCTCGAGCGCGCTCCAGGAGCGCTCGGCCACGTCCTCGATCAGGCGCACGATGTCGGCGCTCCAGACCCGCGGCAGGTTGTCGTTGATGAACAGGCAGGTGGTCAGGGCGCCGTTGCGGTGCACCGGCACTACCACCGCCGAACGGATCTGCAGCGAGGCGAAGGTGGGCCAGGTGTCCGGTCCACCGGTGCGCGGGTCGCGCTGCACGTCGCTCGCCACCATGGTCGAGCCCTGGACCAGCGGGGCGAAGTTGGCGGCGCCGAACAGGGCTGCCGGAAAAGTGCCGCTGAGTTCGGGAACGATGCCGTCGGTGTAGTTCGAATGGAAGGTGACGAGCTGGCGGTCGGCGTCGTAGTCGCCGTACAGCACCCGGCTGGCCTGCAGGAAGCGGCCCAGCATGGCGCTGGTCTGGAGGAAGATCTGGCCCGGGTCGTCGAGGCGCCGCAGCAGGTCGGCCAGCTCGAGCCGGAACTCGTTCATGTCCAGCAGCGTGGTCTGACGCGCCACCGCGTTGCGCAGCGCCTGCTCGGCCGACATGCGGTCCAGCGCTTCCCAGCTGCGCTCGGCGATGTCGGCGGCCAGCTTGCATTCTTCCTCGTCCCAACCGCGCTCGCTGGCCGAGTAGCCGACCAGGGCCGCCTGCAGCTGGCCGCGGCGCAGGCGCGGCAGCGCCAAGATCGCGCGCGCACCGGCCGCCGCGTAGCGCTCGCCGTGCTCGGGCACGCGCGGGTCGCTGGTGGTGTCGCGGATCGCCAGCGGCGCGCCGGTGCGCAGCAGCGCCAGCGCGGCCGGGCCGAAGTCGCGGATGCGGGCCCGCCTGCCGCCGAGCGCGGAGACACCGTCGCGCGCCCAGTCGTGCACGACCTCGAAGCCGGCCCCGGTGCCGTCGCCTTCGACATAACAGGCGTGGTCGAGCTCGAGGTGCTTGCCGAGCATCGCACAGGCACACTCGACGATATCGGAGGGGTGGTGCAGGCGGCGCAGGCTGTCGACCACCTGCAGCTGCACCGCGTGGCGCCGTTCCAGCTGCACGCGCGGGGTGGTCTCGCTGATCACGCACAGGAAGCCGCGCACCGCGCCGGCACAATCGCGCACGGGCGAATAGGCGAGCGTGAACCAGCCGCGGTAGGGCTTGCCGGCGCGCCGGATCGTCAGCGGCAGGTCTTCGCCGTAGGTGGAATGGCCGCCCAGGGCGCGTTCGGCCAGCGGCTTGATGGCCGGCCATTGATCGGGCCAGACCTCGAGCAGCGGCGCGCCCAGCGTGGACGGATGCCTGCCGTCCAGCAGGGAGATATAGGCGGCGTTGTACAGCATGATGAGGCGCGGGCCCCATGCGATGTACATCGGAAATTCGGATTCCAGGATCAGGCTGACCGCATTCCGCAGGGCCGGATCCCAATGGTCGGGCTGGCCGAGCGGCGAGCCCGACCAGTCATGCAGGTGGTACCCGGCGCGCACGGCGCCGGAGGTGTCGAGGAGATGAAAGTCGCGCGTAGCCGCTTCCATGCTGATCGCCTTCGAGTCCGAAAGTGGTCATTCTATGCGCAAATGCATTAGCTGGAACGCGGCTGAGAAAAAATACATTTTCCGCCGACTAATGGAAATTTCCCTTAGAAATGTGCCCGCACGCCGAACACCAGATTGCGCCCCGGCAGCGGCGAAATGTCCTTCAGCAGCGACGTCGACAGGCGGACGTCCTGGTTCAGCAGGTTCTTCGCCAGCACGAACCAGGTCAGGTCCATCTTGTCGAGCTTCTGGGTGTAGGAGAGGTTGGCGTCGACCAGGTTGTAGGCCGGCGTCGGCGTATCCTCGAAGGCCGCCAGCCGCTCCTGGCCGCGCGCATGGGTCCACGACAGTCCGGCGCGCCAGTCGGCCTGGCGGTAGCCGATGCTGGCGCCGATGCGGTCGGCCGGCTGCAGCGGCAGGTTCTCGCCGTTGTCGAGTTTGCCACGCGAGCCGTCGGCGAACAGGCGGCCGTTCCAGCCCATGCCCACCGCGTTCCAGGTCAGCTCGGCTTCCGCGCCCTGGATGTGGGCCGGGGCCTGCTGGAACAGGCGCTGGCGGAATTCGCCGCCGGGCAGGCCGTCCGCGTCGAGTTCGAGATCGGTGATGTGGCCGTAGATGAAATCGGACACGTTGTTGCGGAACAGGTTGGCCTTCCAGCGCAGCAGGCCGGTGTCCTTCTGCAGCGAGAGTTCGATGTTGCGCGAGACTTCCTTCTTCAGGTTGGCATCGCCGACGTCGAAGGTGAGGGTGGCGTCGTGCGGGCCGCCCGAGTACAGCTCGTCGGTGGCCGGCGCGCGCTGGGCATACGACAGGGTCGCGCCGACGCTGTAGCCCTTCATGAAGGGCCACAGGGCGCCGACCGAGCCGGAACCCAGGTTGAAGCTGCGTTCGAGGTTGCCGACCGGTTCGCGGCGCACGTTCTCGTAGCGCGCGCCGGCGTTCACGCGCACGGGGCCGATCGCCGTCTCTTCGACCAGGAAGGCGGCCTGGGAGGTCGAGTGGGTGACCGGCACGGTGTCGGGACCGCCGGCCGCCGAGAGCGCCGAGAAGTGGGTGTTCTCCGTCTGCGCGCCGAAGGTGCCGTGGAAACCGAGGCCGCCGACCTTGATCGGCTTGTGGGTCAGCTCGAGGCGCGATTCGAAGGAGCGGTTCTTGAAGATGACTTCCGGCGCCATGTCCGCGCCCAGCTCGGCGTGGCGGTAGTCGGTGAAGCCGGCCTTGAAGCGCGCGCTCTCGAAGCCTTCGAAGGGCTCGTGCACCAGGCTGTCGAAGTCGTAGCGGTTCTGGCGCTGGTCGATGCGCGAGCCTTCCGCGCTCGGGATGCCGTAGTTGTTCGACAGGTGGTTCGCCGACACGCCCACATAGCCCCAGTCGCGGATATAGGAGGCGCCGGCGCCGATGCTGCGCTCGCTGGTATCGCTGTCCGGCAGGCGGCCGCCGGTGGACGTGGGATCGTTCAGCACGCGGTTGCCGGGGATCTTGTAGTCGTTGGTGTCACGCCAGTTGCCGTCGATGTGCATGCCGACGTGGCCGACCGCGCCGTCCATCGAGCCGGACACGTTGCGGCTGTTGTCGACGCTGCCGTAGCGGGTCTCGAGCTGGCCGGTCGGCTTGTCTTCCAGCGCGGTCGGGATGCGCTCGTTGACCACGTTGACCAGGCCGCCGATCGCGCCGGAGCCGTAGAGCAGGGCGGCCGGGCCGCGCAGGATCTCGATCTGGCGCGCCACCGCGCCTTCGGAGGCGACCGCATGGTCGTTCGACAGGCCGGACACGTCCGAGGTGGCCATGCCGTTTTCCAGCATCTTCACGCGCGAGCCTTCCATGCCGCGGATGATGGGACGCGAGGCGCCGGCGCCGAAGGCCGAGGCGGACACGCCGAGCTCGTTCTGCAGGGTCTCGCCGAGCGAGCTGCCGACCTTGTCGCGCAGCTCGTCGCCGGCCAGCACCTTGGCCGGGGTCAGGATCTGGTCGCCCTCGCCGCTGCGCAGCGGATTGGCGGTGACCACCACCTGCTGCACCTTGCCGTTATTGATGGCCTGGCCGCCGTCGGGCGTTTCCTGGCCCTGGGCTTGGGCGAAGGCTGGGGAATAGGCGAACAGGATCGCGCTGGCGATCAGCGTCGGTTGAATCTTTTTCATTTGTTTGAAACCTCGAGCGAATGGATAACGTTCCGCGCTGCCGGGCACAGGCGCGGCAGGACGGTTGAAGCAAAGGGAGCGTTATCAGGCTCGGGGCGGGCCGCGCTGCTGGAAGGGGCAGGCCGCCAGCAGGCAGATGCCGGGCGTCGGTGCGAGGCTGGGAACCGCGTACGCGAGCTCGGCGGGAACGAATTGCCGGACCGTCGCCGGCAGGGCAAAGGCGACCTGGGCACTGGCCGCGCACTGGCCGCACTGGTCGTGCAGGACCGGCTTGGTCGGTTTGCCGCCGTTGCCGTCGGGGTCGTAGGCGCTCTCTTGCGCCAGCGATTCCTTGACGTCGTTCCAGTGTGAGTAGGCATGGCCGAGCGACAGCTGCTGCGAAACGAGCAGCAGCAGCGACAGTAATACATGGACCAGGCTACGTGACATCCAATTATTGTACAAAAAAAACCGGCCTCTGAGGCCGGTCTCTTTTCAGGCGATCGGGAAGACGATCAATCCCTGCTGCCGAAGCCGATGCCGAGGAGGCGCAGCAGGGCGGTGAAGATGTTGTACAGATCCAGGTAGATCGACAGGGTGGCGCTGATGTAGTTGGTTTCGCCGCCGTTGATCACGCGCTGCACGTCATAGATCAGCCATGCCGAGAAAATACCCATCGCCATCACCAGCACCACCAGTTGCAGCGCGCTCAGCTGCAGGAAGATGTTGGCGACCGAGGCCAGGATCAGCACGATGGTGCCGGCGAACAGCCAGCTGCCCATGCCCGAGAAATCGCGCTTCGAGACGGTGGCGATGGTCGCCATGGCCGCGAAGATGACGGCGGTGCCGCCGACCGCGCCCATGATCAGTGCGCCGCCGTTGGCGAAGCCCAGGGTGTAGCGCAGCAGCGGGGTCAGCATCAGGCCCATGAAGAAGGTGAAGCCGAGCAGCACCGGCACGCCGGCCGCCGAGTTCTTGGTCTTCTCGATGGCGAAGATGAAGCCGAAGGCGACTGCCAGGAACAGCAGGGCGCCGAGGCCGCCGCCCATGATCGGCATGTGGGTCGTCAGGCCGATATAGGCGCCGAACACGGTGGGGACCATCGACAGCGCGAGCAGCCAGTAGGTATTGCGCAGCACGCGGTGGCGGACGGCGCGGCCGGCCGAGACGTCATAGGTTTTCTGCAGATTGGGAATCATATTGCCTCCGGGTGAAGAACTTCTGTCGTGTCCAATATGGGGACGTTTCCCGTCCGTTAAAGACCTTGCCTGGCGCCGCTTAAGGCCGGGTTAAGGCCGGGGCAAGGCCGCGATATGGACGAGTATTTATCACCGCCACTGTAACACCTGCAATGCCGGCCTCGCAATATCGGCCAGCCTCCGGATATATGGTAAAATCGAAGGTTGATTGAGTTCCGATGTTCTCGCGAATTTCTTTATCTAAACCTTTATTTTCATTGGAGTTTATATGGCAATCGAACGCACCCTGTCGATCATCAAGCCGGACGCAGTTGCAAAAAACGTTATCGGTCAAATCTATAGCCGTTTCGAAGGCGCTGGCCTGAAGATCGTCGCAGCCCGCATGGCCCAGCTGTCGCGCGCTGAAGCGGAAGGCTTCTACGCCGTCCACAAGGAGCGTCCGTTCTTCAAGGATCTGGTCGACTTCATGGTCTCCGGTCCGGTCATGATCCAGGTGCTGGAAGGCGAAGGCGCGATTGCCAAGAACCGCGAACTGATGGGCGCCACCGACCCGAAGAAGGCCGACAAGGGCACCATCCGCGCCGACTTCGCCGACTCGATCGACGCCAACGCCGTGCACGGTTCGGACGCTGCCGAAACCGCCGCAGTCGAAATCGCCTACTACTTCCCGGCGCTGAACGTCTACTCGCGCTAATTGTAAGTACGCGAAAAAATTTCGCGCTCTGGCGGTCTGCTGCGTTAAGCTGCATACCCACCCGTAGTAACCCGCTCGCCCATGCTCGCCCGCCACTGTGTGGCGGGCCCCGGCGGGCGGGACTCATTTAGAAGATACAGGATTCAAAGATGGCAACTCTCACCAACCTGCTGGACTTCGATCCCGCGCAGCTCGTCGCTTACTGCGCCGAGCTGGGGGAGAAGCCATTCCGCGCCAAGCAGCTGCAGCGCTGGATCCACCAGTTCGGCGTGTCGAATTTCGACGACATGACCGACCTCGCCAAGTCGCTGCGCGAAAAGCTGAAGACCCGCGCCGAAGTCCGCGCGCCGGCCGTCATCAGCGACCACACTTCGAGCGACGGTACCCGCAAATGGCTGGTCGACGTCGGCAACGGCAACGCGGTCGAGACCGTGTTCATCCCGGAAGAGACGCGCGGCACGCTGTGCATCAGCACCCAGGCCGGCTGCGCCGTCAACTGCCGCTTCTGCTCGACCGGCAAGCAGGGCTTCAACCGCAACCTGAGCGTGGCCGAGATCATCGGCCAGCTGTGGATGGCCGAGTTCGAACTGCGCAAGACCAAGGGCATCGAAGGCGGCCCGAAAGGCGAGCGCCAGATCACCAACGTGGTGATGATGGGCATGGGCGAGCCGCTGCTGAACTTCGAGCCGACCGTCACCGCGCTCAAGCTGATGCTGGACGATAACGCCTACGGCCTGTCGCGCCGCCGCGTGACCGTCTCGACCTCGGGCGTGGTGCCGAACATGGACAAGCTGAGCCAGGAATGCCCGGTGGCGCTGGCCGTCTCGCTGCACGGCTCGAACGACCCGCTGCGCGACATGCTGGTCCCGCTGAACAAGAAATACCCGCTGCGCGAGCTGATGGCCGCGTGCAAGCGCTACCTGGAGTTCGCGCCGCGCGACTTCATCACTTTCGAGTACTGCATGCTCGACGGCGTCAACGACACCGACGAGCACGCGCGCGAGCTGATCGCCCTGGTCAACGATCCGGTGGTCGGCGTCTCGTGCAAGTTCAACCTGATTCCGTTCAATCCCTTCCCGGAATCGGGCCTGGTGCGCTCGAAGAACCCGCGCATCAAGGCCTTCGCCCAGATCCTGATGGACGCGGGCCTGGTCACCACCATCCGCAAGACCCGCGGCGACGACATCGACGCCGCCTGCGGCCAGCTGGCGGGCGAGGTCAAGGACCGTACCCGTGTCAACGAGCGGATGAGCAAGATGGCGGAGTACCAGCAGAAGTTCGGTCCGAATTTCGGCAAGATCGTGGAGATCCCTTCTTGAAGCCGGTGCTGGCCGCATCCGTCAACGCGATTGCCGGCGCGCTTGCGCTGGCCCTGCTGGCCGGCTGCGCCGGCGCGGGTGGCGATGCGCCGCGCGAACTCAAGACGGCATCCGACCAGACCGCCGCCGAAAAGCGCGCCCAGATCCGCCTGCAGCTGGCGGTCGGCTATTACCAGGACCGCAAGTACGAGATCGCCCTCGACGAGGTCAAGCAGGCGATCGCCGCCGCGCCGGACTTTGCCGACGCCTACGGCTTCCGCGCCCTGATCTACACGGCGATGGGCGAGAACGCGCTGGCCGACGAGAACTACCGCCATGCCCTGCGCCTGGCGCCGCGCAATCCCGACCTGGCCAACAACTACGGCCTGTTCCTGTGCGATGCCGGCGGCAGGCCCGACCAGGCGCTCGGCTTCTTCGAGTCGGCGCTGAAGAACCCGCAGTACCGCTCGCCGGCGAAAGCGCTGACGAATGCCGGCAACTGCAGTCTAAAACTGAAGAATACCGACGCGGCCGAACGCTACCTGCTCGAGGCCCTGCGTTACGAACCCGAGCTGCCGGCCATCCAGGCCGGCCTGGCAAGGGTGTATTTCGAGCGGCGCGACTATACCCGCGCCGGGTTTTTCATCAACCGCCTGACGGACGCAGCGAAGCTCGAGTCGCTGTCGGCCGACGTGCTGTGGCTGGCCGTCCGGGTCAAGCACATGCTGGGCGACCGGGCCACGGAAGCCACCCTCGCGGCACAGCTGCGCAAGCGCTTCCCCGGCTCGGCCGAGTACGCAGCATTCGAGCGCGGTGCATTTAACGAGTGAGATGACGACGATGAGTTCCGAGCGCGCAGAAGAGCCGACGACGCCCGCCAGCCAGCATGAGATCCCGGGCAAGGTGCTGGCCGCCCAGCGCGAAGCGATGGGTTGGACCGTGGAGCAGGTGGCCGACCAGCTGAAACTGGCCGTGCGCCAGGTGGTGGCGCTGGAGGCCGGCGATTATGCCTCGCTGCCGAGCCCTGCCGTGACGCGCGGCTTCGTGCGCGCCTATGCCAAGCTGATGAAACTCGATCCGGCGCCGCTGGTCGCGCAGATCGCGATCGACACGCCGGCCCCGGCCGAAGCCAACCCGGCCGCGGTGCGCCGCCCGAGCCCGGCTTCGTTCTCGCAGGCGAAGTTCCCCTCGCACGGCAAGCGTTCCTCGCTGCCGCTGGGCTGGATCGCCGGCGCCGTGGCGGTGGTCGCCGTCGCCGGCGCGGCCTGGCACTTCGGCCTGGTCCCGGGCGGCAAGCATGCCGAATCCGCCGGCGTGGCCAAGCCGGAAGTGGCGCATGGCGCCTCCGCCGACGCCGTTGGCGGCAGCTCGACCGAGACCCTGCAGAATCCCGCGGTGCCGCTGATTTCGGTGCCGGGCGCCGTCGTGAATGCGCCGGCCAGCACCGCCACCGGCGCGCCGCCGACCACCAGCTCGACCGCCCAGCTGAGCGCCCCGCCGGCCAGTCCGGCGACCACGCAGGCGCCG
>NZ_JBFTRS010000020.1:0-118252 GCF_056399645.1 Massilia sp. 01N417
CCCCCGGCACCCTGGGACCAGCCGGCCGCGCGCCCGCAGCCGCAGGCCGTCGCCCAGCCGCAACCGGCCATGCGCCAGGCCCAGCCGCAGCCGGCCGCCCAGGCGCCGGCACCGGCATCGCAGGGCTATGGACAGGCGGTGGCCGACGACGAGCCGCCGTCCTGGGTCACCGAATTTTCCGACGATACCGCGGTCGCCGCCGAGGCCCCGGCCGCGGTAAGCGCGCCGCCTGCCGCACGGGTCCAGGCGCCCAGCAGCCCGCCGCATCCCTACGTGATCACGCCGGTGCCGGAGATCGGCTGGGACGGCAACTGGCCGGCGCTGGCCGCCTCGCTGCCGCTGCGCGGCGTGGCCCAGCAGCTGGCCTTCCAGACCGAGTTGGTCAGCTGCACCTCGGACGGCTCGTCCGCCCATTTCCACCTGCGCGTGCCGGTCGATACCCTGCGCGCCAGCGGCAACAGCGAGAAGCTGTGCGCGGCCCTGCAGGAACGCTTCCCGGCGGTGCGCGTGAACATCGATACCGAGATCGGTCCGGTCTGGTACACCGCCAGCGTCGAAGCCCGTGCCCGCCGCGAGCAGCTGCAGCGCGAGGCCGAGGAAACCGTCGGCGCCGATCCCTTCATCCAGGCCCTCGAGCAGACCTTCGACGCCTTCGTGGTGCCGGGCTCGGTACGCCCGATCGGCACCTGATCGGGTCTTCACCACTTTTTCGTTTCACCCGACTTTTTTGGAGAACACCACCATGATGAAAAACCAGCTCGCAGGCATGATGAAGCAGGTCCAGGCCATGCAGGACAATATGAAGAAGGCGCAGGACCAGCTGGCTCTGATCGAAGTCGAAGGCCAGTCGGGCGCCGGCATGGTCAAGGTGGTCATGACCTGCAAGAACGACGTCAAGCGCGTCACGATCGATCCTTCGCTGCTGGGCGACGACCGCGACATGCTGGAAGACCTGGTCGCGGCCGCCTTCAACGACGCGATCCGCAAGGCCGAAACCACCACCCAGGAAAAGATGAGCGGCCTGACCGCCGGCCTGCCGATCCCGCCGGGCTTCAAGATGCCGTTCTGATGTTCATCGTCTCGCTGCACTACACGGCGCCGCTGGCGCGCATCGACGAACTCCTGGCGGCGCACCGCGCCTTCCTCGACAAGCAGTATGCGCGCGGCCTGTTCCTGATGTCGGGCCGCAAGGTGCCGCGCGACGGCGGCGTCATCGTGGCCCAGGCCGCCAGCCGCGCCGAACTCGAGGACGTGCTGCGCGAGGATCCCTTCCAGCAGGCCGGGGTGGCGCACTACGAGATCACCGAGTTCGTTCCCGTCATGACGGCGGAGCCGCTGGCCGCCTACCGCGCCGCCTGAGCGCGGGCAAACCGGATCACCATCATGTCCAAATCGCTCGACTTCCTGACCGAGGCCCTGCGCCGCCTGCCGGGCGTCGGGCCGAAGTCGGCGCAGCGCATGGCCTTCCACCTGCTGCAGCACGACCGCGAGGGCGCCGCGATGCTGTCGCGCGCCCTCTACCAGGCGGTCGAGGCGGTGCACCACTGCGCCATGTGCAATACCTTTTCCGAGCTCGAGGTCTGCGAGCTGTGCGCCGACCCCGAGCGCGACCATGCGCTGCTGTGCGTGGTCGAGACCCCGGCCGACCAGCTGATGATCGAGCAGACGCTGACCTACAAGGGGCTGTACTTCGTGCTGATGGGCCGGCTGTCGCCGCTGGACGGCATCGGCCCGCGCGACCTGCACCTCGAAAAGCTGGTCGGCCGCGCCACCGACGGCATCGTCAACGAAGTCGTGCTGGCCACCAATTTCACCAATGAGGGCGAGGCTACCGCCCATTACATCAGCGAAATGCTGAAGGCGCGTGGGCTGAAGGTCAGCCGCCTGGCGCGCGGGGTTCCCGTAGGAGGCGAACTCGAGTATGTGGACGCGGGCACGATTGCGCGCGCCATGCTCGACAGGCGAAGTGCATAATGAGCCTCCCACAAGGGACTGCCAGAGCCAATGCATGAGGCCGCCGGCACCCTTGGGCTAGCGGGCTGGGGAGCTCATTTGATCGCAGTTTGACCGGAATCGAGCATGCACCTCGTCGACATCACGATGTTTTACGCGGCTGAAGGAGGCGGCGTCAGCACCTACCTGAATGCCAAGGCGCGCTGGCTGGCGCGCCGCGGCCGCGTCCAGCACACCATCCTCAGTTCCAACGTCGAGACTTGCGCCGATTCGGTGCCGCCGCTGGTGCGTATTCCCGCCGCCAACTTGCCGGGCTTTCACGGTTTCCGCATGCCGCTGTCGGTATCGCGCGCCGCGCGCCTGCTGGAAGCGGTCAAGCCCGACCTGGTCGAGGCGGGCGATGCCGGCCACTGCGCCTGGGCCGCGCTGCGCATGCGCAAGCGCCATGACGTGCCGGCGGTCGCCTTCTACCACTCGGACCTGCCGCGCCTGGTGCGTCCGCGCCTGGGCCGCCTGGCCGCGCACGGCACCTGCCGCTACCTCGCCAACCTTTATCGCCAGTTCGACCTGGTGCTGGCGCCCAGCCGCGTGATGGTCGAGCATCTCGAATCCATCGGCGTGCATGGCGCCGTCCAGCAGCCGCTGGGCATCGATTCGCGCGTCTTCCAACCCTTGCGCGAGGACGAGCCCCAAACCGAGAGCCTGCGCGAACGCCTCGGCCTGGATCCCGACACCCGCCTGCTGGTGTACGCCGGCCGCTTCACGCCGGAAAAGAAGCTGCATGTGCTGATCGAGGCGGTGCGCAAGCTGGGCGAGCGCTACCACCTGGTGCTGGTCGGCAGCGGCGACGAGTTGCCGCACGCGAACAACGTCACCATCATTCCTTTCCAGCGCGACCAGCGCCAGCTCGCCCGCCTGCTGGCCGGCTGCGACCTGCTGGTCCATCCGGGCGACAGCGAGACCTTCGGCCTGATCGTGCTCGAAGCCATGGCTTGCGGCCTGCCGGTCGTCGGCACCAACCGCGGCGGCGTGGCCGAGCTGGTCGACCGCGAGACGGGCATCCTGGCCAAGCCGGACAGCGTCGACAGCCTGGCCGAAGCGATCGAAGCCATCTACTGGCGCGACATGGTCCGCATGGGGCAGGCGGCGCGCCGCAAGGCCGCCGAGCGCTACGACTGGGACCAGATCCTGCCCCAGGTGCTGGGCCGCTACGACGTCCTGCTGGGCGGCTACCAGCCGGTCCCGCGCGAACCGGAGCGTATCTGTGTCACCGACTGAGCCTTCGGAAAATACGAAGCCAGGCATGCTGTGCGTGTCGATCCACGACGTCGCGCCGGCCACCTGGCCCGACTGCCTGCGCCTGGTGCAGGCGATCCGCGCGGTGGCCGACATCCCGCTGACCTGGCTGGTGGTGCCGCACTATCACTTCCGCCCCGAGCGCTCGCCCGCGATGGAGGCCTGCCTGGATGCGGCGCTGGCGCGCGGCGACGAGCTGGCGCTGCACGGCTACAGCCACCTCGACACCGAAGCCAAGCGCGGCGGCCTGCGCGCGCGTTTCCTGCGCAACGTGTACACGCGGCGCGAAGGCGAATTCGCGGCCCTCGACTACGACGAGGCGCGCCGCCGGCTCGAGCTCGGCCTGGACTGGTTCCGCGAGCGCGGCTGGAACCCGGCCGGCTTCGTGCCGCCGGCCTGGCTGCTGGGCGAGGGTGCCTGGCAGGCGCTGCGCGAATCGCCGTTCGCCTATACCACCACCTTCAGCCACTTCCACTGCCTGCAGGGTGGCCCGGTCGTGAAATCGCCGTCGATGGTGTACGCGGCGCGCAACCGCAGCGGCCGCTGGCTGTCGCCGCGGGTGGCCGACGCCACCGCCGCGCTGCTGGCGGACGGGCCGCTGGTGCGCTTCAGCCTGCATCCGCCGGACGCGCGCTATCCCGAGCTGGTGCGGCACACCCAGCGTGCGCTGGAACGCCTGCTGGCGCGGCGCAGCGCCGTCACCAAGGCCGAGTGCGCGAAGCGCCTGGCCGGCGAGCTGCCGCTTACCAGTACGGACCCCAATAGCCGCCTCCACGCCAATAGCCGGGACCCCAGCCCGCGTAATAGCCCGGGGACGGTCCATAGCGCTGCAGATCGTCCTTCGTGCTGAGATTCACGATGCAGTTGCGCCAGGGATCGGAATCGGGGGCATAACCCAGCCGCGCGCAGGCGGGGCCGTAGATGGTGATCATGTTCGCAGCCTCGGCCTGTTTCTGCGCGGCGCGTTCCTGCGGCGTCGCGCAGGACGAGACGGCGACGGCGAGGCAAAGCACGCCAGCCACTGAAATTGATGACATAGGACCTCCATGTCGACGGCGCCATGCGCCTTGCATCAGAATAGCGCAGGCCGGCGGACAGCGCCAATGCTTGTCGAATGCGTCCTTCACTCGCAGCGGTAGTGATTTTCTGGCAAGATGCTCGTTTTTGCGAGGGGGACGGGGATGGCACGACGGGCATGGCTGATCTGGACGCGGCGGCTTGCGCTGCTGCTCGCGGCGCTGCTGGCGCTGGCCGTGCTCGGGGGCTGGCTGTTCCTGCGCGCCAGCCTGGCCCAGCTCGACGGCAAGCGCACCTCGCCGCTCCTGTCCGGCTCGGTGACGGTGGCGCGCGATGCCAACGGCGTGCCGACCATCAGCGGCGCCAACCGCCTCGACCTGGCCTATGCGACCGGCTTCGTGCATGCCCAGGAACGCTTGTTCCAGATGGACCTGCTGCGCCGCAGCGCCGCCGGCGAACTGGCTGAACTGTTCGGACCGAAAGCCCTGCCGCTCGACCGTTCCCACCGCCTGCATCGCTTCCGCGCCCGCGCCGCCGAGGTGCTGGCGCGCCTGGGCCCGCAGGAGCGCGCCTTCCTCAACCGCTACGCGGCCGGCGTCAACGACGGCGTGAACGCGCTCGGCGCACGGCCCTTCGAATATGCGCTGACCGGCGCCGCGCCACGGCCGTGGACGGCGGCCGATTCCCTGCTGGTGGTGTGGGCCATGTACTTCGACCTGCAGGGCAACCAGGAAGCGCGCGAGCTGGCGCGCGGCTGGCTGGCCCGCAATCTCGATCCGGCCCAGCGCGCCTTCCTGCTGCCCGAGGCCAGCCAGTGGGATGCGCCGCTGGACGCGCCCGCACTAATGCTGGCGCCGGCCGCGATTCCGGCCAGCGCGCCGGCCTGGTGGGGCCGCAAGGAGACGGTGCCGCCGCGCCAGCTGGCCGGCGTCGGCTTCGTCGATGCGGTCGGCAGCAACAATTACGCAGTGGCCGGCTCGCGCAGCGGCAGCGGTGCGGCCATCGTCTCCGACGACATGCATCTCGGCCTGCAGCTGCCGAACATCTGGTACCGGCTGGCGCTGCGCTTCCCCGACGCGCAAGGCGCCCAGCGGCGCGTGGTCGGCGTCAGCCTGCCGGGCGCGCCGCCGCTGGTCATCGTCGGCAGCAACGGCCACGTGGCCTGGGCCTTCACCAACAGCTATGCCGACACGCTCGACCTGGTCCGCCTCGACACCGACGCCGGACATGCCGGCCAGGTGCGCCTGCCTTCCGGCTGGGAGACGCCGACGGAGCACGTCGAAACCATCCTCGTCAAAGGCCAGGCGCCGGAACGCCTGAGCGTGCGCGAGACCAGCCTGGGCCCGATCCGCGAAGCCGGCGGCACGCTGTACGCCGTCCACTGGGTCGCGCATTCGCCGCAGGCGCTGAACCTGGAGCACCTGAAGCTGGAATCCGCGACCACGCTGGACGAAGCCCTGGCCGCCGGCGCCGCCGACGGCATCCCGGCCCAGAACATCGTGGCCGGCGACGACCGCGGCAATATCGGCTGGACCGTGGCCGGCGCGCTGCCGCGCCGCGACGAGGCGGGCCGCGGGCTGGCGGTGTCGTTCCCGCTGGGCGGGGAGGGCGCCGCGCCGACCTGGCGCGAGCTGCTGGCGCCGGCCGCGCATCCGCGCGTGGTGAATCCGCCCGGCGGCCAGCTGGTGACGGCCAACAGCCGCCAGCTGTCCGGCCCGGACGCCCAACTGCTCGGCGACGGCGGCTTCGACCTCGGCGCCCGCGCCAGCCAGTTGCGCGACGGGGTGCGCCGGCTCGGCGACAAGACCGACGTCGCGGCCGTCTTCCGCGCCGCGCTCGACGACCGCGCCCTCTACGTGGCCGGCTGGCGCGACCGCCTGCTGGCGGCGCTCGACGACCATGCCGTCGCCGGCCATGCCGGGCGGGCCGAGTTCCGCCGCCTGCTGAAGGATAGCTGGGACGGACATGCCGGCACGGCGTCGGTCGGCTACCGGCTGGCGCAGCAGTTCCGCTGGTCCCTGTATGAGCTGGTGTTCGCCGGCGCCAACGCCGAGATGGAAAAGCTCGACCCGAAGGCCAGCATGGTGGCCGCCACCTCACGCTGGCCGGCGGTACTCGAGCGCCTGCTGGACGAGCGTCCGGCGGCCTGGCTGCCGCCGGGCTACGCCAGCTGGCAAGACCTGCAGCTGGCCGCCGTCGACCGCGCCATCCTCGAAGTGACCAAGGACGGCACGCCGCTGGCGCGGGCCACCTGGGGCCAGCGCAACACGGCCGCGATCGCGCATCCGATCAGCATGGCCCTGCCTTTCCTGAAACGCTGGCTGGCCGTGCCGCCCGACCAGCTGCCGGGCGACGCCAACATGCCGCGCGTGGCGGGACCGAAGTTCGGCCAGTCGGAGCGGCTGACGGTGTCCCCGGGACGCGAGGAAGAGGGCCTGTACGACATGCCGGGCGGGCAGAGCGGGCACCCGCTGTCGCCCTGGTTCCTGCGCGGGCATGAGGATTGGGTGAAGGGACGGCCGACCCCGTTGTTGCCGGGGCCTGTTGAGCATACCTTGCTGTTTTCGAGGTAGGGTGGGCACTCTGTGCCCACGCGTGGGCTCGGAGAGCCTATGCCGGCCGCGCCCACCCTACGTTATTTCGCGCCCACCGGCACCCAAAGCGACTGCAGCATCCCGGTAACGGTATCCGCCGGCGCCGGCCGCCCTAGGTAGAAGCCCTGCACCAGGTCGCAGCCGTATTCCTCCAGCAGCACCAGCTGCTCGCCGGTCTCGACGCCTTCGGCCACCACCACCATCTTGAGCCCGTGCGCCATCGCGATGATGGCGCGCGTGATGGCCGCGTTCTCGGAATCCTGGGGCAGGCCGCTGATGAAGCTGCGGTCGATCTTCAGCGCCCGCACGTCGAAGCGCTTCAGGTAGTTCATCGACGAGTAGCCGGTGCCGAAGTCGTCGATCGACAGGTAGACGCCGATGCCGCGCAGCTGTTCCAGGGTGGCCATGGTCGCCTTGGCGTCGTCCATCAAGGTGCCCTCGGTCAGCTCGAGTTCCAGCAGGCGCGGATCGAGTCCCGTATCGTGCAGGGCCGACAGCACGATCTGGCTCAGGTTCTCGTCCTTGAACTGCTTGGCCGACAGGTTCACCGCCATGCGCACCGAACGCCGGGCCAGCTTCTGCCAGGCCCGGGCCTGGCTGCAGGCGGTGCGCAGCACCCATTCGCCGATCGGGACGATCAGGCCGGTCTCCTCGGCCAGCGGGATGAATTCGGTGGGCGAGACCACGCCGCGCTCGGCATGGCGCCAGCGCACCAGGGCCTCGACGCCGACGATCTCGGACGAGCGCACGTCGAGCTGCGGCTGGTAAAGCAGATACAGCTCGTCGTTCTGCAGCGCCTTGCGCAGGCCGACTTCCAGCTTCACGTGGCTCATGATCTGCATGGTCAGCGAGGACGAGTACAGCTTGGCGTTGTTCTTGCCGCAGTTCTTGGCGTGGTACATCGCGGTGTCGGCGTACTTCAGCAGCGAGGTGCAGTCGTCGCCGTCTTCCGGGAACAGCGAGATGCCGATCGAAGCGGTCACGAAGATCTCGTTGCCCTCGATGATGAAGGGGCGGCGCATCGCATCCTTCACGCGGTGGGCCACGTTCAGCGCGTGCTCGACGCGGTCGAGGTCCGGGATCAGGATCGTGAATTCGTCGCCGCCCAGGCGGGCCAGGTTGGTGTCCTGGCGCGGCTCGCCGTCGCGGGTGAGGGAGTCGCCGCGCGACAGCAGGTCGCTCGGGCGGATGGTGTCGCGCAGGCGGTCCGAGACCTGCTGCAGCAGCTGGTCGCCGACGTTGTGGCCGAGGGTGTCGTTGATGCGCTTGAAGGCGTCCAGGTCCATGAAAAGCACGGCGAACTTCTTGTTGCCGATCTTCGAGCGCTGCAGCTCGCGCTCCAGCATCTCGAGGAAAGCCTGGCGGTTCGGGATGCCGGTCAGGCTGTCGCAATAAGCCAGGCGGCGGATCTGCTCTTCGGCGCGCTTGCGTTCGCTGATGTCGCGCACCAGTCCCAGCACCTCGCTCGGCCCGGTGGCGACCAGGCGCGCTTCGAAGTGCTGGACCTGGCCGAAGCGGATCAGCTCATACTCGATCGAGCGCACCTGCCGGATCCGCAGCGCCACCTCGACCTGTTCCAGCATGCGCTCGGCGATCTCGCGCGGCAGCACCTCGCTGATGTGCTTTCCCACGCATTCGTCGGCCGGCAAGACGTCGCGCGCGCCGCGCCGCTCGGGGCCCGGATTTTCCCTGCCCGGCTCGTAGTCGAGGTAGATACCGCCGCCGTTCATGCGGAAGAAGGTGTCCGGGATCGCCGCCAGCACCGCGCGGTTCTGGGCGTCGGCGATGCGCAGGCGGACGATGGCGTCGCTGGCGCGCAGCACGTACAGCACGCGGTGGCCGAGGATCGGCCAGTTGATCGGCTTGGAGACGAAGTCGGTGGCGCCGGCCTCGTAGGCGTTGGTGACGGCTTCCAGGTCGTCGCCGCCGGTGACCATCACGATCGGCACGCCGGCGCCGTTTTCGAGGTCGCGGATCGCGCGGCAGGCCGCGAAGCCGTCCATGCGCGGCATCTCGACGTCCATCAGGATCAGGTCGGGCGAGCAGTCGCGCGCGATCTTCAGGGCCTGGGCGCCGTCCTCGGCCTCGATGGCGTCGAGGTTGACGCCTTCCAGCATCTCGAGCATCAGGAGGCGCATCACCGGATCGTCGTCGGCGACCAGCACGACGCCGCGGCCGTTCGCACGTTGTTTGGAGCAGGGGGCTGCCATGTCAGGTTTCCTTCTCAAGGATGGCGTTGAGCGAGTCGCGGACGGCCTGGAACTCCTGTTCCATGTTATTCAGCAGGGAATCCGCGCCTTCGGTGGTGTCGGCGCGGCCGAGATGCTCCATCTCCCTGCACAGGGCGGCAAGGGCTTCGGCGCCGACGTTCGCACTGGCGGATTTGAGGGTGTGGGCGATGCGCCGCACGTTGCCGGTGTCCATGCCGTCGATCGCGCGGCGCAGGGTACTCAGCTGCTGCGGGGTGTCGTCGACGTAGGCGTTGATGACCTTCTGCACCAGGGCGTCGCCGCGCTCGCGCGACAGCATGCGGATCTTTTCCAGCGCCACGCGGTTGATGACGTCGCGCTGGATCACCTCGACCGAGGCGCGCGGCAGGCGCGGCGGCTCGTCGTCGTGGTGCACGGTGGCGGCCAGCGGCAGCGCCATCCAGCGGCCGATCACGGCGGCCAGTTCCTGCTGGGCGAAGGGCTTGGACAGGTAATCGTCCATGCCGGCCGCCAGGCAGGCTTCGCGGTCGCCCTGCAGCGCGTTGGCGGTGATCGCGATGATGGGCAGCACCCGCCCGCGCCCGGCTTCGCGCTCCTCGCGGCGCATCGCGGCGGTGGCGGCAAAACCGTCCATCACCGGCATCTGGCAATCCATCAGCACGCAGTCGTACTTGCCCTCGCGGAGCATGTGCAGGGCCTCTTCGCCGTTGCGCGCGCAATCGACGTTCAGCTCCAGGCTCTCCAGCATGGCGCGCGCCACTTCGACGTTGACCGGGTTGTCCTCGGCCAGCAGCACGCGGCGGGCGCGCGGCCGCTCGCTATCCTGGCGCAGCGGCCGCGAAGGCACGAAGCGCGCCGCCGGCGCCACCTGGCCGCGCGGACTCTTCGCAAGACAGGCGAACAGGTCGGCGGCGCGCGCCGGCTTGATCAGCTGGTAGGCCACCCCGGCCTCGCGCCGCTGGACCGGATCGGCCGCCAGCTTTTCGGGAGACAGCAGGATCACGCGCGTGGCGCGGGTCAAGGGATCGAGCTTGATGCCGGCCGCCAGCAGCAGGCCGCTGGCCTGTTCCAGCTCCATGTCGAGGATGGCGGCATCGTAGGGCTGGCCGGCGCGCGCGGCGTCGTGAAGGCGCTCGAGCGCTTCGTCGGCGCTGTCGGCGCCGTCGCATTCGACGCGCCAGGCGGCCAGGTGGCGCTCCAGGCCCACGCGGCTGCTCTCGTTTTCGTCGACCACCAGCACCCGCAGGCCGTCGATGGTGTGCTGGTGGTCGCCCGGCGCATCCGGATCGACGCGACGCTTGTCGAAGGCCACCGTGAACCAGAACACCGAGCCCTGCGGGCGCGCGTGCTCGACGCCGATCGAGCCGCCCATCAGCTCGACCAGCTGCTTCGAGATCGCCAGCCCGAGCCCGGTGCCGCCGAACTTGCGGGTGGTCGAATCGTCGGCCTGGGCGAAGGCCTCGAACAGGCGCCCACGGGCTTCGCGCGAGATGCCGATGCCGGTGTCGTGCACCTCGAAGCGCAGCATCACGGCCTGGTTGTCCTCGCTGGCGATGCGTACCCTGGCCAGGATCCGCCCCTCGTTGGTGAACTTGATCGCATTGCCCAGCAGGTTGGCCATGATCTGGCGCAGGCGGTTCGGATCGCCGCAGATCGCCACCGGGATGTCGTTGGCGATGTCGAAGTACATGGCGATGCCCTTGCCCTCGGCTTGCGGCGTATAGACCGTGTGGATGTCGTCCAGCAGGTCCCACAGGTTGAAGTTGATGTATTCGACGGTGAGCTTGCCGGCCTCGATCTTCGAGAAGTCGAGGATGTCGTTGATGATCACCAGCAGGTGCTCGCCGGACTGCTTGACCAGCTGGGTATAGTTGCGCTGGGTCTCGGTCAGCTCGGTGCCGAGCAGCATCTCGGCCATCCCCAGCACGCCGTTCATCGGGGTGCGGATCTCGTGGCTCATGGTGGCCAGGAAGGCGCTCTTCGCGCGGCTGGCCGCCTCGGCCGCGTTCTTGGCCTTTTCCAGCTGCTCGGTGCGCACCGAGACCTGGCGCTCGAGCTCGTCGCGGTGGTGGGTCAGGGCCTGGCCGCGGCCCTCGACCTGGGCCAGCATATTGTTGAAGCTGTCGATCAAGGTGCCCAGCTCGTCGTTGCGCTGGTGGGCGATGCGCAGCGTGTAGTTCTGGCTGGCGGCGACCTTCTGCGCCGTGTTGATCAGCTTGGCGATCGGGTCGGCGATGCTGCGCCGGATCCGCCGCGCCAGCACCCAGGCCACCAGCATGGCACTGGCCAGCGCCGCCGCCATCACGCCCATGCCGCGCGCCATGCCCAGCCATACCGGCAGCTGGTCGGCCTCGACCATGACGGCGCCGGCCGCCTCGCCGGCGGGGCCGGCGGCTACCTGGCGGTAGACGCGCATGCTCGCCAGCCACGGACGGCTGGCGGCGTGCGTGGCTTCCTCCAGCGCCTCGCGGCCCAGCTCGGGCAGGCTGTCCAGCTGGACGCTGCGGCTGCCGTCCGCGCGCCAGGCGGCGAAGGGGCGGCCCTTGCGGTCGTACAGCACGGCGGCCACGAGCGCGGGCCTTTCCTGGGCCGCGGACAGGATCTGGGTGGCCAGCTTGCGGTCGTTGAACTGCAGGGCATCCTGGCTGCTGCGCGCCAGCACCTGGGCCAGGGCGCTCAGTTCCGCGGCTTCGTTGCGTCGATGCTCGGTCACCGTGGTCGTCGCGAAGGCGGCGTAGGCGACCAGCAATGCGCAGCCGGCCGACAGCAGGCACATGGTCGTCAGTTTCTGGCTCAGGCTGGAACGCTCGAATGTCGGCATAGTCGGGCCTAGTCTTCAGGGAAAGAGCTTTCCCGCAAGAAGGGACTATAGGGGAGCAGGTGTGCGCCGCTTTTGTCGCGTATCAAAACAAAAAGGGACGCACATGGCGTCCCTTCCTTGGCATTACACGGGTGTCAGCAAGGCATCAGCAACAGCCGCCGCGCTTGCCGTTGCCGTAGCGGGCCTGCTGGCGCTCGCGGAAAAACTCTTCGTAGCTCATGATGGGCTGACCCGGGTGGGTCTTTTCCATGTGCGCCACATAGGTATCGTATTCCGGCAGGCCGACCATCAGGCGCATGCTTTGCCCGAGGTAGCGTCCCGCCTGTGCGAGCGTGCTGAACATGATTTAAGCCTCGACCGCCGGCTCGACCGGCACAAACGGGGTTTCCTTGACCGTCGGACGCGCTTCCCTGTTCGCGCGCAGGGCGGTACGGATGCCGAACACCAGCACGGCGATCACCACGAACATGAAGAAGCCGCACAGGGTGGCGTCGACATAGTCGTTGAAGATCACGCGGCTCATCTGGTCCAGGCTCTTGGCCGGCGCCAGCACCTGGCCCTGGTCGAGGGCGGCCTGGAATTTCTTCGCATGCGAGATGAAACCGATCTTGACGTTCTCATGGAAGATCTTCTGCCAGCCGGCGGTCAGGGTGCAGATCAGCAGCCAGATGGTCGGCACGATGGTGACCCAGGCGTACTGGGCGCGCTTCATCTTGAACAGCACGACGGTGCCCAGGGTCAGCGCGATACCGGCCAGCATCTGGTTGGCGATGCCGAACAGCGGCCACAGGGTGTTGATGCCGCCCAGCGGATCGACCACGCCCTGGTACAGGAAGTAGCCCCAGGCAGCCACGCACAGGCCGGTGGCGATCAGGTTGGCCGGCAGCGACTCGGTTTTCTTGAAGGCCGGGGCGAAGGCGCCCAGCAGGTCCTGCAGCATGAAGCGGCCGGCGCGGGTACCGGCGTCGACGGCGGTCAGGATGAACAGGGCTTCGAACAGGATCGCGAAGTGGTACCAGAAGGCCATCATGGCCTTGCCGCCGACCACGTTCGACAGGATGTGGGCCATGCCGACCGCCAGGGTCGGGGCGCCGCCGGCGCGCGAGATGATGGTGTTCTCGCCGACGTCCTTGGCGAGCTGGGTCAGCTGGTCGGGGGTGATCACGAAGCCCCAGTTCGACACGGCCGCGGCGGCGCTCTGCGCGGTGGTGCCGAGCACGGCGGCCGGGCTGTTCATCGCGAAGTAGACGCCCGGATCGATGGTCGAGGCGGCGACCAGAGCCATGATGGCGACGAAGGATTCCATCAGCATGCCGCCGTAGCCGATGAAGCGGGCATGGCTTTCGTTCTCGATCATCTTCGGCGTGGTGCCGGACGAGATCAGCGCGTGGAAGCCGGACACGGCGCCGCAGGCGATGGTGATGAACAGGAAGGGGAACAGGCTGCCCGACCAGGCCGGGCCGGTACCGTCGATGAAGCGGGTGACCGACGGCATCTGCATGTGCGGCGCCACGAACACGATGCCCAGCGCCAGCGCGGCGATGGTGCCGATCTTCAGGAAGGTCGACAGGTAGTCGCGCGGCGCCAGCAGCAGCCACACGGGGATCACGGAAGCGACGAAGCCGTAGCCGATCAGCATCCAGGTCAGCTGCACGCCGGTGAAGGTGAACATCGGGCCCCAGGTCGGCGAATCATGCACCCACTGGCCGCCGACGATGGCGAGCATCAGCAGCACGAAACCGATCAGCGAGACTTCGCCGATACGGCCGACGCGGATGTAGCGCGAGTAGACGCCCATGAACAGCGCGATCGGGATGGTGGCCATCACGGTGAACGAGCCCCACGGCGAGTTGGTCAGCGCCTTCACGACGATCAGCGCCAGCACGGCCAGGATGATCACCATGATCATGAAGGTGCCGAACAGCGCGATGACGCCCGGGATCTCGCCCATTTCGGACTTGATCAGGTCGCCCAGCGAGCGGCCGTCGCGGCGCATCGACAGGAACAGCACCATGAAGTCCTGCACGGCGCCGGCGAACACGACGCCGGCAAGGATCCACAGCATGCCCGGCAGGTAGCCCATCTGGGCCGCCAGCACGGGACCGACGAGCGGGCCGGCGCCGGCGATCGCGGCGAAGTGGTGGCCGAACAGCACGTAGCGGTTGGTCGGCACGAAGTCCAGGCCGTCATTGTATTTGTAGGCCGGGGTCTGGCGGCGCGGGTCCAGGCTCATCACCTTGTCGGCGATGTACAGGCTGTAGAAGCGGTAGGCGATCAGGTAGACGCAGACAGCGGCGACGACGACCCAGACCGCGTTGATGGATTCGCCGCGATTCAACGCGACGTAGGCGAGCGCAATGGCGCCCACTAGCGAAAGCGCAGCCCAACCGAGCCGGCTTGTAAGACGATTCATGGTGACTCCTCCAGAGGTGATTGCTTATTCTGCGAATGCTTTTCTGTGTGCTACAGCGAAGCCGGGACGAAGCCGGCTTACATTCGTGGCAAGCTATCTGTCAGTATCTTGCACCTCTTTACAATCAACAAGCGCATGAATACGCAGTCGCCTGCGTAGTACTACGTAGTTGTCGCGCTGGCAAAACTCCGGTCGTGCCGGACCGGTTTCTGGCCTGTCCAGCTGGTCGGGCGTACAATCTCATGTTACGACGAAAACCATGCGCACGGAATGAAGTTACGGCAGAAGCTGATTTTTCTCGCGATCGCCCCGCTGATCGTGGCCTTGTGCGCGATTGCGCTTTTCATCCGGCAGCAGGCGGTCACGCTGGCCCAGCAGCAGCGCGCCACCATCCAGCAGGCCTACCTGGCCACCAAGCAGGCCGAGCTCGAACACTACGTGGAGCTGGCCTCGCACGCGATCGCCCACCTGACGTCCTCGGGCCGCAAGGACCCGGCCACGCTGGAAGAAGCCAAGCGCGTGCTGGCCTCGCTCAGCTTCGGCAACGACGGCTATTTCTTCGTCTACGACATGAACGGCCGCAACCTGATGCATCCGCGCCAGCCCGAGCTGGTCGGGCGCGACCTGTGGAACCTGCACGACCAGTTCGGCGCGCCGACCATCCAGAACCTGATCGCCAGGGCGAAGCAGGGCGGCGGACTGATACGCTACAACTGGGCCAAGCCTTCGACCGGCGTGGCCGCGCCCAAGCTCGGCTATGTGGTGCCGATTGCCGACTGGGGCTGGATGATGGGCAGCGGCCTCTACCTGGACGACGTCGACGCCGCCCTCGAGAAGGTCGACGCCCAGCAGAAGCGGAATATCGAGACCACGATGTGGTGGATCGCCGGCCTGGCGATCCTGTCGGCGCTGGTGGTCGCCAGCTCCGGGCTGGTGCTCAACGTCAGCGAATCGCGGGTCGCCGACGCCAAGCTGAAGGTGCTGGCCCAGCGCGTCGTCGATTCGCAGGAGACGGAGCGGGCGCGCCTGTCGCGCGACCTGCACGACGGCATCAGCCAGTGGCTGGTGTCGATCAAGCTGCAGATCGAGGCCGGCGTGATCCGCCTGGCGGGCAGTCCAGAACAGCAGCAGCAGGCGCGCGCCAGCTTCGAGCGCACCGCCGAGGAACTCAACAAGGTGCTGGGCGAGGTGCGGCGCATCTCGCACGACCTGCGTCCGACCCTGCTGGACGACATGGGCCTGGCCGCCGCCCTCGAACACCTGGCCGAGGAATTCAGCCAGCACAGCGGCATGCCGGTCGCGTTCAGGTCCCAGGGCAAGGTCGAACGCCTGCCGCAGGTGGTGGGCACGGTCCTGTTCCGTATCGCCCAGGAAGCACTGACGAATATCGAGCGGCATGCCGGCGCCCGCAACATCGGGCTGGGCCTGGCCCGCCGCCGCGGCCTGCTGACCCTCGCCATCGAGGACGACGGCGCCGGCTTCGACACCGAGGACGTGGCCGTGCACCCGCAGCGCGGCATCGGCCTGCGCAACATGATGGAGCGCCTGGACGCGATCGGCGGCACGCTCCAGATCACCTCGTCGAAGGCGGGCACCGTGGTGCGCGCGATCGTCGACTTGAGCCACTGGAACCATGACGACTGAACCTAACGACAAGCCCGTCCACATCATGCTGGTGGACGACCACCCCCTGGTACGCGACGGCCTGCGCGCGCGCCTGGAAGCGGTGCCGCATTTCCGCGTCGTCGCCGAGGCCGGATCCGGCGCCGAGGCACTGGCCAAGGCCGGCGCGGCCCAGGTCGACCTGGTGCTGATGGACATCACCATGCGCGACGGCAGCGGCATCGAGGCCACCGCCCAGCTGAGCCGCAGCCATCCCGGCATCGCCGTGCTGATCCTGTCGATGCACGACAAGCTGGAATACGTCAGCCAGGCGATGCAGGCCGGCGCGCGCGGCTATGTGCTGAAGGATTCGCCCGGCAAGGAGATCGTGCTGGCGATCGACGCCGTGATGGCCGGCGGCGTGTACTACAGCGCCCCGGTGGCCCGCCAGCTGGCGCGGCCCGCGATGCCGGACAACCAGTTGACTTCGCGCGAGCAGGAAGTGCTGCGCCATATCGCCAACGGCGAATCGAACAAGCAGATTGCGCGCCAGCTCGATTTATCGGTGCGCACCGTCGAGACCCACCGCCTGAATATCAAGCGCAAACTGGGCATCGAAGGGCAGGCCGAACTGATCCGATTCGCGGTCCAGCATGCCGGCTGAATTGTCTTGATGAAAGTGTATCCACAAGGAAACATTCCAGTTGCTTTCCGATAATGCCTGCACTACTATTAGCGACACACTAATCATGCATAATCACTAATGTCTGCAGCTTCGTTTCCGTTGGTTGAAATACGCTCGGTAGCCAACGCGCAGAACGAGTGGGTCGCGCTGCTGCTACGTGCGGCCGAGGGCGGACTCGACGACCCGACCTTGCAGGCCGTGTTCGGCGAGCCGGACCTGCTGGCCGCGGTGGCGCCCCTGGATTGCATCGTGCTGCTGGATTCACCGGCGCTGCTGACACCCCCGGTCCTGAACCTTCTGCCGCCGAACCGCGTCGTGCTGGCGGTCGACGCGGGCTCGATGGCGGGCGAGGGCGCGGCCAAACGCCTGGCCGAGCTGCAGATGGACGGCTACCGCGTGCTGCTGGACGGCGACCTGCCGGACGGGATGAGCCGCCCGGCGGCACTGCGCAGCGTCGCGCGCGACGTCTCCCGCGATGCCGAGCCCCTGCCTCCGGGTTCGCTGCCGGCCCTGTTCGGTCCCCACCTGGCGCGCGGCGTCGACACCCTGGATGCCATGCGCGACTGCGAGAACGCCGGCTTCGGCTGGTTTTCCGGCCGCTATGCGCTCGACGATGCCGCTGCCCGCGACGCCGCCCACCAGGACGACGGCACCACCCGCCGCCGCCTGCTGACCATGCTGGCGCTGCTGGCCCGCGACGCCGATTCGCGCGAGCTCGAAGCCCAGCTGAAACAGGATCCGGGCCTGTCTTTCCACCTGCTCAAGCTGGTGAATTCGGCCGCCTTCTCGATTGGCGCCCAGATCACCAGCTTCGGCCAGGCCATCAGCCGCATCGGCCGGCGCCAGCTGCAGCGCTGGCTGCAACTGCTGCTGTACGCGCGCCAGCATCCGGACGGCCCGCCGAACCTGCTGCTGCCGATCGCCGCACGGCGCGGCGCGGTGCTGGAAGAACTCTGCAAGCGCGACGGCGGCGACCGCGACGAACAGGATATGGCTTTCATGGCCGGCGTGTTCTCCCTGCTCGACCGCCTGTTCCACATGCCGATGGCCGAGCTGCTGGTCGACCTGAACCTGCCGGAGGAGGTCGAAGCAGCCCTGCTGGCCCGCGAAGGCCGGCTGGGCCAGCGCCTGCGCCTGTGCGAGATGCCGGGCCCGAGCCGCGCCGTGCTGGAAGCCGCCGGCGTCGACGGCCTGGACTGGTGGCAGGCCCAACTCCACGCCTATCACTGGGCCATCCAGGTAGCACGCAATGTCTGAGCTGCCAGCCGCTGCGCCACAGGATCTCATCGGCAGCAGCGCTGCCCTCTGCCAGGCCGTACTCCAGCTGCGCGGCGACGCCCTCCACCAAGAGCTGGGACGCATCGCCGCCGGCCTGCTGGCCTGTCCGCAGGCCGAGTTCATTCCAGGGATTGGATCAGCCGATGCACCGGACGGCGGCCTGGCCGCGCCGGTGACCTTGAACGGCGATTGCCTGGGCCGCTACCGGATCCAGGGCCGGCCCTTCATCGATGACGACCGCCGCCAGCTCGACGCCCTCGCCACCCTGACCGCGACCCTGATGCAGATGCACGGCCTGGCCCAGCGCACCACCCACGCCTACGCCCAGGTCGAGGCCCAGCTGGCGCACCAGTCGCAGATCCTGGACCAGATCCACGAATCGGTGCTGACCATGGACCGCATGGGCTACATCACCAGCTGGAACCGCGGCGCCGAGCAGCTGTTCGGCTACACCTCGGTGGAAGCGGTGGGACGGCACATCCTGTTCCTGTACGTCGACGAGATGGAGGACGAGGGCGCCGACTTCCCGGACGCCTTCGCCGAACAGGGCGGCCGCATGATGGAGGTGCGGCGCCGAAAAAAGTCCGGCGAGGTGTTCTGGGCCAGCCTGTCGCTGTCGCCGCTGCGCGACCTCGAGGACAACCCGATCGGCCTGATCGCCTACCTGACCGACATCACCGAGCGCAAGCTGGCCGAGGAACGCCTGCACCACCTGGCCTACTACCAGGAACTGAGCGGCCTGCCGAACCGCACCCTGTTCGCGCGCCTGGTCGACCAGGGCCTGATGTCCGCCCAGCGCAACGAAGGCACGGCCTGCGTGCTGTACGTGGACCTGAACCGCTTCAAGCTGATTAACGGCACCCTGGGCCGCACCGTCGGCGACGAGCTGCTGCGCCAGGTCGCCCAGCGCTTCCGCGGCGCCCTGCGCGACGAGGACGTCGTCGCCCACCTGGCCGCCGACGAATTTGCGATCGGCCTGTTCGACGTACGCCAGCACTTCGAAGCCACCACGGTGGCGCAGAAGCTGCAGGCGGTGCTCGAAGCCCCGTTCCCGATCGGCGGCCACGACCTGCGCGTCGGCGCCAGCGTCGGCATCAGCGTCTATCCGCAGGACGGCACGGACGCCGAGACCCTGCTGCGCATGGCCGACATCGCGATGCAGCGCGTCAAGGAGAGAGTCGAGAACCCCGACCAGAGCGTGGCCTTCTACCGCCTCGACATGAACCAAGGCATGCAGCAGCGCATGCACATCGAGTCCGGCCTGCGCCACGCCCTCGGCAACGGCGAACTGCTGCTGCACTACCAGCCGAAATTCGAGATCGGCAGCGGACGCCTGGTGGGCGCCGAAGCCCTGGTGCGCTGGATGCATCCGCAGCGCGGCATGGTGGCGCCGGACGAATTCATCCCGCTGGCCGAAACCACGGGCCTGATCGTGCAGGTGGGCGAGTGGGTGCTGGAACAGGCCTGCGCCCAGGCCGCGGTCTGGCAGCGCGCCGGCCTGCCGCCGTTCCGCCTGGCGGTGAACGTCTCCGCGCGGGAGTTCACGTCCTCGCTGCCGGGCAGGGTAGAGGGCACGCTGAACCGCTACCGCATCGACCCCTCCTGGCTGGAACTGGAGATCACCGAGAGCACGCTGATGCACGACATCGACTACGTCATCGGCATCATGGACCGCATCAGCGCACTGGGCGTGGCCCTGTCGCTCGACGACTTCGGCACCGGCTATTCCAGCCTGTCCTACCTGAAGCGCTTCCCGATCGACACCCTGAAGATCGACCGCTCGTTCACGACCGGGATCCCGGCCGACGTGAGCGACTGCGCGATCGCCAGCACCATCATCAGCATGGGCCGCAAGCTGGGGCACCGCGTGATCGCGGAGGGTGTCGAGACGGTGGAGCAGACCGAGTTCCTGCGGCAGGCGGGGTGCGACGAGGTGCAGGGGTATTTGTATGGGAAGCCGCTGCCGGCGTATGAGTTCGAGAAGGCTTTGCGGGAGAATTGGTTGCTGGTGGCGTGAGGTCCCAGCCCGTCGTCCCCGCGAAGGCGGGGATCCAAGTTTGCCTGCCCTACGTTAGCCCACACTTGGCCCGTTTCAGCCTGCCTCTAAGGCAACGATTTATGTATAATGCCGGTTCCCCAAGGAAGCGTGGCCGAGTGGTTGAAGGCAGCAGTCTTGAAAACTGCCGACGGGGGAACCCGTTCGTGAGTTCGAATCTCACCGCTTCCGCCAAGCATACAAACAAAAGCCCCATTAACCGGGGCTTTTGTCCATCAGCGCCAGGCAACAATCAGGACTTGGCAGCACAAGCCTTTCCATGCTCCCCATGAAAGCCCTTGGCCTTGGCATCCGCCTCAGTCATATACTCGCCTTTCTTGGTCTTGCCATAGTACTTATCACCCTCGCAGTGATACACCTTGCTGGAAGTATTCACCCAAACCTTCCCACCACCACCACCCGGCTCCTGTTCCATCGGCGCGGCTTTGGGCTTGGTAGTTTTTTCAGCAGCCTTGGTGGCCTTCTCATGCGTCTCGTGCATCTTGGCAGGCGCCGCCTGGCTGCTCGTGCTCGACGGTGCAACCGGATTCGGTACGGTGGTCTGGGCAAATGCGGCGCTTGCCGCAAACATGACCAGGCCGGCCAGCAGTGAGAGTTGTTTCATGATGTCTTCCTTCGAGCGGACACGAACATACGTGCGTGTTCAAATAACGTAGCCCGGCTGCGACGGTTGACCGCAGCGTGCATTCAAATGTGTCCAAATGTTTTCGACTCTGGCAATACAATGTGATATCGAAACGATAACTGGAGCGACCAAATGCCAAAGCAGCCCAAGCCGCAGCCCCGCCAGGTCCAATGGCTCGACGATGCGATCGACGATGACTATTCCGCGGCAGCGCACTACCTGTCCCTGCTCGACGTCCAGAAAAACATCGATAAAGCCGTCGCAGAGATGCGATCCGCGACGATCACCGAGTTCAAGGCGGCGGACCTGCTCCGTGCCGCTCAGCTCACGGTGCCGAAAGCGGACGATCGTCCGACCCGCGAGCAGATCAAGAAGATCAAGAATGGCGAAGCGATTTCACCGGTGCTGCTGATGCGCGCGAGTGCGCTGAAGAAGGTGATCATTGCGGACGGATTTCACCGCGTGTGTGCGGCCTACCGGATCGATCCGGACGTCGTCCTGCACTGCAAGCTTGTCGGCCCATGAGCCGCGCTTGCATGGTCGTTGATTAACGATGTACAGGGATCGAAACGCCGGCGGTGCAGGATGGTTCCCAAGGCCGCAATCCCTGATCCTTGCTCAATCTGATGCGATGGACCTTCATCGCGTCGATAACGTCCACCGGTCCGGGATTCGTTATCAGGATCGGTAAGGTCTGCGATGCCTCGAGGAAGAACTGGCGGCGCATGCCGTCGCCCTGGCTCAGGAAGGCATCGCTCCACCACTCGCTGATGGTATCGCTGGCGCGGTCCAGCGCCGTCTGGGTGACCAGGCGGTTCGATTTCTGGATATTGATCTGCCGTGACGACGGCATCAGGTTCCATGCGTCCCCGCAAGGCCATGCGGCGAACGGGAAGCAGTGGTCCACATCGTACTCGTCTCGTAGGCTGGCGCCTGACCATACGCAGTACACCGGCTTGCCGGCCGCGCGGATGCGATCGACGGCCGCCCTGGCGAAGCTGGTGTCACGCGCAGGGTCTACCCAGGTGAGCAGGGAGTACGCGAGCGTGCGAATATCCGGGCGTCCGTCATTGCAGTAAGACTCGATCAGCCTGACCCATTCCGACACCAGCACCGGCTCGATCCATACGTTGTAATGCGTCAGGGCCTGCCAGATCTCGAAGGGAATGCGGAAGTCGCCGAGGCTCCACAGAAAAGCTTCGTCGATTTGGAGTGGGGAGGGCGTGGAGATCATGCGGCGGCGCGTGACATCGAAGATCAGATTGTCGCTAGATGGCCAGCGTAGGTGCTTCACCGGCATATCACGGATCACTTCCGCAATCTTTGAAAGACTGCGATGGAGGTGCTTCGCAGCTTGCCCATTGAATACAGAGCCTGTCCGTAGCTCGACTGCTGTAACAGGCCTGAGTGCATTGAAATCATCGTTGATAAAGCTTGGTCCAGTTTCCAGGCGCGAGGGCGACATTTGCGGCAGCGCGTTGTCAATCAACGGCTTGTACATGCGCATCCAGAAGAGCGATACCAGCCCAAGCGGGACGACCACAGAATCACCTTCATAACGACACAAGCCTGCCGCAGTGTCGGCGATGCGCGCAAGGACACGTAAAAGCCCTATTTTGTAAGTTGAATATTTCCTGTCGGTCAGGATCAGATGCCGCAGCAAGGGCAGGGCACCAAGTCCATCGTCCGGCAGCCCCAGTACGACATTCGTCCACGAGACTTCGGCTCGTCCCAACCTGTCCTGGCTATCGCTGGTGCGAACGACCCGCAATCCGAATTGTTGGGCGAGACTCGCTAGTTCCGCCAATGACACCGCATACATTGCTCGCTCGGTATCGGGTGTCCCGAGGCGGAGACTGATCGCAATGCGTCCTTTCGGCGCCAGCAGCGTTGCGAGCTTTCTCAAAGAGCGCTGACGGGCTGGCGGAGGAATATGCATCCAGACTGCGGACAGCAGGATGAGATCGAAGCTCAGACCAAGGCGCCGGACGTTTGCAAGGTCCGGCAGGCTGTCGGATATCCAATGGATACGGTTCGAAGGGTGCAGCGCTCGCGCATGGGCGAGCATGGCATCCGATGGTTCGACGGCAACCACGTCGCAGCCGCTTGCGGCGAACCAGGCCGCATCGCGGCCGGACCCTGCGCCGACGTCGAGCACCGTTCCTCCTTGTGCCGGCAGCATATCGAGTAGTCCTGCATGTACTTCTTCGAAGGGCAGCGACTCGTATTGCTGGACGAGTCGGGGCGCATGTTCATCGTAGTAGGAAATGGAGGTCATCGACATCTTGTATTACGTGCATCAATGGCCATTGTAGTCTGGAACCGTTCTGTATCTCGACATTTTTTTCAATATCTGCGTCTACTGTCGAGCTCTTTTACAGAAGTCTTTCCAAAAAAGGACGCAGCAATAAAACAGTCTTTTTCGATCAAAGAGATAATGGAACTGGCTTGCATTTTGCTTCTTGTTTTCCCGCACCTTTACATAGGGAGAATAAGATGAAGAAGAGCTTTGTGGCATTCCTTACGATATTGTTTTGCACCTTTTCCAGCCAGGCGGCGCCAATCCAATATGCCGGCAATGGGCACTGGTACGAAGTAATCCTTGGTAATTTCACTTGGTCACAGGCATTGGCTAACGCGGCCGCGAAGAATTATTCGGGCGAGCATGGCTATCTGGCGACGGTAACGTCTGCGGGCGAAAACAACTTCATCGCGAGTCTGGCGCCTCAGGCAACGCTGTGGCTGGGCGGATCCGATAACGGCGCGCCAGTCAATCATTGGACCTGGCGCGCCGGTCCGGAAGCTGGTCAGGCGTTCACTTATTCCAACTGGTCGCCAGGCGAACCGAATAACCTGGGGATACCTGACGATTGCGTTGAATGTGGTGCGGAAGATTATTTGACCTTAAATTGGCCGAGCTTTGGTGTATGGAATGATCTCTCTCAAACGATAGCCACCGTACCGGTAAATGGTTTCGTTGTGGAATATGCCGATCCAGTACCGAGTGGCAACGTGCCGGAACCTATGAGCATTATTCTGCTGGGGACAGGCTTTATTAGCCTGGCAGTTATCCGGCAGGGCAAACGCAGCAGCCGAACCTGATCGAAATCGCTCGAAAGGCTGGACCTCATCGGCCCAGCCCTCCAGCATCAACCCCAGCGCCGCCGAGCCATCACCCCCAGCAATCCCAATCCACCCAACATCAGGGCATACGCCCCAGGCTCCGGCACCGCCGAAATATTCACCAGCACACTGGACGTCGACGTCAGCGTCTGTCCCGCCTCGTTCACATAAATGGTATCGGGACCGAAGCTCACCACCGGCTCATAGGTACTCGAGGGATCGACCGTCGCCCCGGTGATCCTGGGCGCATCCGCAAACGAAAACGCGAAGCCATTGAATCCGCCCGGCGCCACCGGCCCGCCCGCCGTATAGCTGATCCGGATCGTCGAGGCGCCGACATCGACGGTCACGGGCAGCACGTCGAAGCCCACCGCGGTGGACATGAAGCTCCCTTCCGGGAACTCCACCGTCGGGCCGACGGTCGCGGTGAGCGTATTCGTCACCAGGTCGGATGGGGTGACGGCCGTGCAGCAGTAGCCGGCGACGGTGACCTGTGAACCGGTCAGGCTCTGCGCCTGCGCCGCCGGACTGAGCGCGATTGCGGCTGCAGCGGCGGCACATGAAGCGGCAAATGAGGCTCTGGTTGCCATGATCTCTCCTTGTCTGAGTCATTCAGTAGTAGGAGAGACCTAATCTCGATGATTTCCCGAGTGACCGTTTGATACTGATCAATTGGAACTCATCGATTTTGAGTTAGCGCACTCAGCCTCGCGCCAGCGCCGGCAGGCGGTCGAACCAGGGCTGGGCCTGTTCGAGCTGGCGGGCCAGCTGCAGCAGCCGGTCTTCGCTGCCGAAGGGGCCGACGAATTGCACGCCCAGCGGCAGGCCCTCGTCCGTCCAGTGCAGCGGCACGCTCATCGACGGCGTGCCGGTCAGGTTCGAGAGCTGGGTGAAGGGCACGTAGCGCAGGTTGTCGGTCGCGATCTTCTGGATGGTGCCGTCGAGCAGGCCGAGGCGGGCGAGCACGCCCAGCACGCCGGTGCCGTGCAGGAAGCCCAGCAGCGCCTTTTCCACGCCCGACTGGTCGCCGGTGCCGTGCTTGACGGGCGGCGCGGCCAGGGTCGGTGTCAGCAGCAGGTCATAGCGCTGGTGGAAGGCGGCGAGGGCGCGCGCGTACTCGTTCCAGCGGTTCAGCTGTGCGGTCAGCGAGGTGGCCGAGATGCTGTTGCCGAGCGTGACCAGCAGGCGGTTGGTGAGCTCCAGGTCGCTCTCTTTCGCGCCCAGCTTTTTCGCCTGCGTGACGGCGGCCGGGATCTGGCCGAAATAGATGTGCAGGTAGCTCTGGGCCAGTGCGGCGCCGTCGATGCTTGGGGCCGCTTCTTCGACATGATGGCCCAGGCTTTCCAGCAGCCGGGCCGCATGCTCGACCGCCATCACCGCTTCCGGATGCACCTCGGTGCCGATCGGCGATGCCGTCGTGAAGCCGATGCGCAGCCGGCCCGGTTCGCGCAGCATCGCCTTTGCATAGGGTTCGGTGGGCGGTGCGATCACGAAGGGATCGCCCGGTTCCGCACCCTGCAGGACGTCCAGCGCCAGCGCCGAATCGCGCACGCTGCGCGAGATCACGCCTTCGCTGGAGGCGCCGAACCAGCCTTCGGCGGCGCCGGGGCCGGACGAGACCCGGCCGCGCGAGGGCCGCAGGCCGAACAGGCCGCAGCAGGCGGCGGGAATGCGGATCGAGCCGCCGCCGTCGTTCCCGGCCGCCATCGGCACGATGCCCGCGGCCACCGCCGCCGCCGCGCCGCCGCTGGAGCCGCCCGGGGTGCGGGTCAGGTCCCAGGGATTGCTGGTGCGGCCGTAGAGTTCGGGATCGGTGACGGCGCGGATCGCGAATTCCGGCAGGTTGGTCTTGCCGAAGATGACCAGGCCGGATTTCAGGAAGCGTTCGACCACATGGGAATGGCGGGCGGGGATGATGCCCTGCATCGAGCGGCTGCCGTAGCTGGTGGGCAGGCCGGCGTAGTCCTGCCGGCCGTCCTTGATCAGGAAGGGCACGCCGGCGAAGGGTCCGCCCAGCGGACCGCCGAGCTGGCCGCGCGCCTGGTCTTCCATCAGCCGCACGACGGCGTTCACGCTGCCGTGCACGCGCCGGTGCTGGGCGAGGGCCAGGTCCAGCAGTTCTCCGGGTCGGACGTCGCCGCGCGCCACCTGTTGGGCGAGGGCTGTGGCGTCCTGGGCAAGATAATCGTCGAGCTGCATTGGCATCCCCTATGTTGTTATGGTGTAATCTGACACCACATATTGTCATAGAAGAAATCTCGCCGCAATGTCCGAAGTCTCCCAACTCATCACGACCATCAAACGCCAGCTCAAGCTGCAGGGCAAGACTTACCGCGACGTCGCCGTGGCGCTGAAGCTGTCGGAAGCCAGCGTCAAGCGCCTGCTGACCTCGGATAACCTGGGCGTCGACCGCGTGGTCGAGATCAGCAATATGCTCGGCTTCACCCTGGCCGAACTGGCCCAGGAAGCGGCGGTGACGGAAAGCCGCGTGCGCACCCTCACGCCGGCCCAGGAAAAGGAGCTGGTGTCGGACACGCGGCTGCTGCTGGTGGCAGTGTGCGCGCTGAACCATTGGACCCTGCAGGACATCCTGGCCGTCTACAAGCTGAGCGAGCCGGAGTGCCTGCAGAAGCTGCTGCACCTGGACCGCCTGCACCTCATTGCGCTAATGCCCGGCAACCGGATACGCCTGAACGTGGCGCGCGATTTCGACTGGCTGCCGGACGGGCCGATCCGCCAGTACTTCCGCACCGAAGGCCTGGACGATTTCCTCGACAGCGGCTTCGACAAGCCCGAGCAGTCGCTGGCCTTCACCCACGGCATGCTGACCGAGAGCGCGCTTGCCCGCATGCAGGCCGAGCTGCGCCAGCTGCGCGCCCGCTTCGCCGAGTTGCACGAAGAGAGCCTGGCTTCGCCGCTGCCCAAGCGCCGCGGCAGCGCGCTGCTGCTGGCCTTGCGCGAGTGGGAGCCGGCGGCGTTCACGGCGCTTCGCCGTTAGGCCGGCTTAGAGGTTCTGCTCCCACATCAGCCGCCAGGTGGTGCGGGGGTGGTAGACGTAGCTGGTCGCCAGGTCGTCCGCTCCCGCGTAAACGCTGCGGCCGTAGGAATCCCGATGCAGCAGGTCGGACACCGACAGCCGCAGCTTGCTTTTCCGGTCGCGCTTCCACACCGCGTAGAGGTCGAGCTGGCGCTTGGGGCCGCCATAGTCGGCCAGCAGGGGACTCTGGCGCGAGGCGACACGCCCCCGGTAGCTCATCGTCCCGCCCAGATCGAGCGGCAACGTCGACGCGCCGTAGTCGAGTCCCAGGTTGCCGCTCCATGCCGGCTGGCCGGCGATGCGATTGTCCGGCCCCGCCACCGTCTCCAGGCGCGACCAGTTGCGCGCCACGTTCAGCCGTGCCGCCAGGGCGCCGCGCCGGGTCCTGGCTTCGAATTCCAGTCCCCGCACGATGGCGCTGCCGGCATTGTCAGGGGTGACGATCCAGACGCCGTTCTGCAGGATCACGCGGTCCAGCGTGATGTCGCGGATGCGCTTGGCGAAGGCGCTGATGCTGAGCATGTCGTCCTTGCCCACATAGTGTTCCCAGGCCAGGTCGGCGCCGAGCGACAGTTCCGGACGCAGCTTCGGATTGCCCTGCTGGTCGGGGTTGGTGGCGCTGTTGTTGTTGTCCACCGTGTAGCGGCGCGGCATGAGCTGGACGATCTGCGGCGCCTTGTAGGTGCGGCTGAGGGCGAAGCGGAACTGGTCGCCCTTGTTATCCTGGCCGCCGGGCTTGAACAGGGTCTGGAAGATCGGGCTCCAGACGCCTGAATCGACGTCCACCGGCGCGTGCGCGCTGCCTTCGCCGGTGGTGCGCAAGTCTTCGCGGCGCAGGCCGACGTAGGCCGACCAGGCTTCACCGATGTCCCACTCGTCCTGGATCCAGAAGGCGGTGCGGACCACCTTGGCACGGTAGTCCTCGTCGCTGTCCAGCAGCGGCCGGCCGGCGGCGTCTAGCTGGTGCTCGCGCCGGAATTCCTCGCGCCGCGTGCGGCCCGCTTCCCAGCCCAGGGCCAGCGCGTGGGTCTTCAGGAGCGGCCGGCGGTAGCTGCCGTTGAACGTCAGCCCGCGCTCGGACTGGCCGGAGTCCACGTGGTGGGTTTCGAGCAGGGTATCGGCGAGGTCCATGCCGCGGTAGAGGAAGCCGGCGCCGATCGACTTCGTATAGCCGGACAGCTTGGCGGAGAGGCGCGCGCCCTGGTCCAGCTTGCGGGTCCAGGACAGGTCCGCATAGGCTTGCGGCGGCGAGTGGGCGCGGTAGCTGCTGGCGCCGTGCGGGAAACTGCTCGGCGAGCCGATCTCCGTGCTCTCCAGCTCGGACTTGGCGTTGTCGATGCGCTTCCAGCGCACCCAGCTTTGCGAAGACAGGGTGTCGTTCGCCGTCGGCTGCCAGTCCAGGCGCGGCGCCAGTTCCAGCTGGTCGTTAATTTGCCGGTCTTCCCAGGCCGTATGCCGCAGCAGCGGATGCGCGCGGCGCTCGTCGGTCGTCACGCCGGTATAGGTCTCGTCGCGTCGCTTGAGGGTGGCTGCGAGCGTGTAGGCCAATGCGTTCACGCGGCCGGCATGCTGGACGCTGAGGCTGGGCGCCGGGTGGCCGTCGGTCATCGAAGCGCCGGCCTTCAGCTCGGTCTGCGGCGCGGCAAGCTTGCCGGCCTTGCGCAGGACGATGTTGATGGCGCCGGCCACCGCCTGGCCACTGGTCTCGGCGGTGGGCGCGCGCAGGATCTCGATGCGCTCGACCAGCTCGGGATCGATCTCTTCCAGCGAAAAGCCGCCGGGCGCGGGCGTGCCGTTGAGGAGGATGGCCACATAGCCGCTGCCGAGTCCGCGCATGCGAATCGCCGGCTTGCCCGGGGCGCCGTCGATGGTGATGCCGGGCTGGCGCTTCAGCACCTCGATGAGGCTGGGGTCGCCCTGGCGCACGATCTCGTCGCGGGTGACGACGAGGGCGGTGGTGGTCGATTGCGCGCGCTGCTGGAGGGCGCTGGCGCTGACCATTACCTGCTGCACTGCTGCTGGAGATTCAGCCTGCGCGCTGGCGCAGGCGTGGACGGCGAGCAGGAGCGCCGCCGGAGTGCCGGTTCGTAGGGTCTTCATCGGATCGCGTAGTTTCTGGATGAAAAAAGTATGCGATCCGCTTACGGCGCCCGGCAAGCGCGGTGGGACGAATGCCCGCTTGCAGGTGACGGCATGATTTCGCTTGACTTGTTTTCACGTGTAAGGAATTATTGACATGTGAAAGACGAAACTAAAATAATCGATGGCGACCGCCTGCTGCTGATGCTGGCGGCGCTCGCGAATCCGCACCGGCTGCGCATCGTCGCGGCGCTCGCGACGGGCGGACGCAACTATGTCAGCCAGCTCGCGCGGGACATCGGCCTGAGCCGGCCGCTGCTGCACCTGCACCTGCAGAAGCTGGCGGAGGCCGGCCTGGTCACCAGCCGGATGGAGTTGTCGGCGGACGGCAAGGCGCTGAATTATTTCGAGGTGGCGGAGTTCGCGGTGCCGCTGGCGCCCGGCCTCATTGCCGAAGCTGTGAAGACCCTGAACAACAAGGAAGAGTAGAGGTTGCCATGTCCACTAGCGTTTATCTGCTGACTTTGTGCCTGCCGCTCGTCACGGTGCTGCTGGTTTTCGGCATGAAGTATTTTGCGTCCGTGCAGCAAGCGCGGAGCCGGCTGGCCCACGACGAGGCCTGGCGCCAGCTGGCGGCCCAGGTGGCCCAGGCGCAGGCCGACACGGCCGCCCAGCTTGCCGCCATGAGCGCCACGCTGGCGCGGCTGGAGTCGCGCACGGCCAGCGTCGAGCAGATCCTGAAGCAAGTCGAATAAGAGCGCTTTTCGTCCGAACGTCATCCAACGGAGGCAATCATGGTCGAGGTATCCCTGTTCCGGCTGTACCTGTTGCGCGCAATGTACCTGTTCATCGCGGTCGGTTTCGGGACCTTCATATTGCCCGGCATCCTGCACCACCAGGGCCCGTGGGGGCTGGCCCAGGGCGTGCTCAACTGCATGCTGGTCGCCTTCTGGATGCTGGCCATCCTGGGGCTGCGTTATCCGCTGCAGATGCTGCCCGTGCTGTTGTGGGAATTCGTGTGGAAGATGGTATGGCTGCTGGCGGTCGCGCTGCCGGCCTGGCGCTACCTGGTCGCCCACTATGTGAACAAAGCGGGCGACCCGTGGCGTTCTCAGCGCGCCGGGCGCGGCGCCTCGATGCGGTAATCCCAGGCCGCCAGCGACTGCGGCTTGCCACCGGGCAGCGTGAACTTCTGCACCGCATTCGACAGGTTGACGCTGACCGTCACCGTGTTGCCGTCGCGCTTGCGCTGGAAGGCGAAGACCTTGTCGTTGCCGGTCGCCAGCACCTCGGTGGCGCCGCCGTACTGGCCGTTCCACAGCGCCGGATTGTCGTGCTTGAGCTTGAGCAGGCTGGCGTAGAAGGGGGCGTACCGGTAGTTCTTCCAGTCGACGGGGTCCTTCTCGAAGAACTCGATGCGCTTGTCGAGGCCGGCTTCCTGGCCGCCGTAGATGAGCGGCATGCCGGGCAGGGTGGCGGCCAGCACGGCCATCGCCTTGAAGGCCGGGCCGTAGAGTTCGACGTCGCTGCCGGCCCAGGAATTCTCGTCGTGGTTCGAGGTGAAGCGCATGCGGTAGGCGCCCGGCGGATAGGCCCTGGGCGGATGCTCCAGGAAGTCCTTCAGCGCGCGCGCATCCTTCTTGCCCTTGGCGAGGTCCTTGAACAGGTCCTTGGTATCCCAGCCGTAGGTCATGTCGAAGGCGTGTTCGTGCAGCTCGGGCGTGTCCGCCTCGGCCAGCATGAAGACCGGCTTGATGCGGTCGAGTGCATCGCGCGCCTGGTTCCAGAATGGGGTCGGCACCTTGCCGGCGACGTCGCAGCGGAAGCCGTCGATGTCGGTTTCGCGCACCCAGTACGCCATGGCGTCGGTCATGCCTTTCCACAGCGCCGGCTTGCTGTAGTCGAGGCCGGTGACGTCGGTCCAGTATTCCGGCTCCGCGCCGTCCGTGTAGGTGACCGGGAAGATTTCTCCCTTGTCGTTCAGCAGGTACCAATCCTTGTGCTCGACCGTCCACGGATTGTCGAAGGCCGTGTGGTTGGCAACCCAGTCGATCAGCACCTTCATGCCCAGCCCGTGGGCCTGCTTCACCAGGTCCTTGAAGTCGGTCAGGGTACCGAACTCCGGATTCACGGCCGTGTAGTCGCGCACCGCGTAATAGCTGCCCAGCGTGCCCTTGCGGTTCTTTTCGCCGATCGGCTGGATCGGCATCAGCCACAGGATGTCGACGCCCATTTTCTTGAGGCGCGGAAGATGGGCGGCGAAGGCCTTGAAGGTCCCTTCCTTCGTGTACTGGCGAATATTGACTTCGTAGATGTTGGCATTCTTCGACCAGGCCACGTGGGCCATCGGCGCTACGGCGGCGGGCTCGGCGGCAAGGCCGGGGAAGGCGGCGAACACGCCGCTCAGGGCGAGGGTGGCTGTAGCAAGGGTACGGGTAAGCTGTCTCATTATGGTCGCTTTCATGTAGTTTAATTACAGCGGTTGACAGATTCTAAACCGGAAACCCGGCAGTGACCAGCGCAACGCTCGAGCTCGATTGCCACGTCGGAATACACCGACAAAAACACGAGCCAAGTTATCGTGCATATTGTGCGATTCTGGACAGAGCGAAGCAGTAGAGTGGGAATACTGTAGGCGTACTGAGGATTTCGCCATGAAGACGCCGCCCATCATCGCCATCGTATTTTGCGGAGCCGCCCGTCTCGCATTCGCGCAGGACGCCGGCACCGGAACCGCGCCCGCAGCGCCCGCCGGCACCGCGCGGGGCGCGACGGGCGCCCACGACATCGCGGTATTCACCGGCGTTCCCATCCGCACGCGCAGCGGGGACTGGGCGACGCCGCCGCGGCGCGGTTACGGCCAGTTCGGCCGCTCGGCCTTCGGCGACATCGAAGGCTTCACCCTCGGCCGCCAGTACAACCTGGAATACCTGTCGCTGGCCGACGTCGGCGATCCCTTCCATACCGGCACCGCCGGCCGGGCCAGCAACCTGGTCGGGCGCAACGGGATGCGCTCGAACGAGAATGTGCGCTACTACGGCAGCAGCATGAGCGGCTTGAGCACCGGCGGTTCCTGGACCGTCGACACCCTCGGCGGCGACCCGCTGGCCGACCGCGCCTGGGGCATGACGGTGGGCGTCGACATGGGCGCCTTCTCGCTGCGCGCCGCCCACCAGAACCGCCACGTGGCCCAGATCCGCCTGTTCGACCTGGTCGGCGGCAGCATGGATGCGAAGAACTCGCTGATCGCCGCCAACCTGCGCACGCGCTGGGGCACGGCCTACGCGGCCTACGCGGCCAACCGCGGCTGGGGCAGTTCGCCCCTGTACAACCCGGACAATCCCTACGGCGCCGGCGTGGCCAGCACCTCGTCGACCGACAGCCGCGACACCCTGGTGGGCGTGGCGGTGCCGGTGACGCGCAACACGACTTTCCTGGCTTCCTACATCCACAAGGACGACCGCGACCTCGCCAACCGCGACGCCAACCAGTTCGCGGTGGGCGCCAGCTATGTCGTCTCGCGCAAGACGGATTTCTACGCGGCCATCTCCCACACGGTCACCACCAACGGCAACGGGGTGCTGATCGGCGGCGCGGCGCACCCCGGTAGTTCCGCGGTGAACGTCGGCATGCGCCATGCGTTTTGAATTTGGGGTAGCCTGACTTTATGACTTATTGCATTGAATCGGAGGATACATGACTGGCTCGAGCACACTTGATCCGGATAACTTTCCCGGAGCACCAGACCGTAGCCTTGGCAAAGGTCACGGCATCGATGCCCTTGGCCCGAGCGACGTGACCGACAGCGGCAGCGACGTCGTCGGCGGTCCGGGCTTCGCGGCCAACCTGGACGACGACCAGGTGCTGGACCTGGACACCGGCACCACCTCGGACAACGAGGAAAGCTATGCCCACGATACCGCCGGCGCCGACATGGGCGACCCCAACCTGGAGAGCGACAGCGATTTCGGCGGCACCGGCGAACGTGCCGCCGCCGGCCGCGACCTGCGCGTCCGGGACGGCAACGACATCGACACCGACCACATCGAATCGATCCCGAACCTGCCGCTGACGGACGAGGACGTGGACTTCCTCGGCAGCCAGCCGCCGAAGGGGCCGGCGCCGGGCAAATAAATAATCAAGAAGTTCGTAGGGTGGGCACTCCGTGCCCACGAGGATGCCGGCATGACGCTGACGTTCTCGTGGACAAGGCGTGCCCACCCTGCGTTTACGCCTCCCTCTACCTGGTCATTGACGGCTGCCAAATTGCGGCCAGCTCCACGCAGCATGATTCCACTGTTATCACGACGGAGGCATCATGGCAATCGACGTTTATTTGCAGATCGACGGAATCAAGGGCGAGTCGCAGGACGAGGCGCACAAGGGCTGGATCGAATGCGGCTCGGTCAACTGGAGCCTGACCCAGCCAAAGAGCGCGACCAGTTCGACCGCCGGCGGCCATACGGCCGAGCGGGTCGAGTTCACTGAAATCGGCGTCAACAAAACCGCCGACCTTGCATCTCCAATACTGGCCCAGCACTGCGCGATGGGCAAAACGATCCCCAAGGCGAAACTGGAGTTCATGCGGGCCGATGGCGACGGCAAGCGGGTCAAGTACTACGAGGTCGAGCTGGAAAACGTGCTGATCTCGAAGTGCCAGCAAGCAGTCTCGGCTGGCGACGTCATGCAGGAGCACATCGGCCTCAAATTCAGCAAGGTCAAGTGGAAGTACTGCCAGCAGCGGATCGCCGGCGGGGCGGGCGGCAATACGGCCGGCGGCTGGGACCTGGCGGCAAACCGGGTGGCGGCATGAAGGGGCTGGCAGTGGCATTGATACTGGCGCTGCTGGCGGCCCGGGCTGGTGCGGCGCCGGACTATCGCGCGCATATGACGGGTACCCAGCTCGTCCGCGACATGCTGGCCGAGCCGGGCGTGGGGCTCAACTCGATCCGCCGCCAGCGCGCGATGGGATACATCGAGGGCGTGGCGGACGCCTCGGCAGGGGTGCGTTGGTGCCCGGCCGGCAAGCTGGTTCCGCACGAGCTGCCCTATGTCGTGGTCGAAGAGGTCGCGAAGATGACGGCCCAGCTCGAGGGCGATGCGTCCGCCCTGGTGCTGGCGGTGCTGGCCAGGCTCTATCCTTGCCGCCCTGGTGGTACGCCATGAAGCCGGCCTATCAGGTACTGCGCCAGTTCTACCCGCGCACGGACAGCCGCGAGGCTTTGTTTGCCGACATCGGGTGGGACGACCTGGTAAAGGATTCGGCATACTGGGACACATGTGCAATCCGGATGAGTACTGGCCTGCTACGCGCTGGCGTCATGCTGCCGGGCGCGCGCATGCAGGCGAAGGCTGGGACGATCAAGGGAAAATGGATCGAACCCGGCCAGGCCAAGCTGTCTGCCATCCTGGAGCGGCTATGGGGGAGGCCGGAGATGTACAAGAATGAGCTGCTTGCACGTGCTGGGATTGGCCGGCGGAACGGTGTCGTGTCCTTCTTCAAGATCGAACGCAGCCATCAGGGGCATATCGATCTGATTGCAATGGGCGAACACGGCTTTCTGGATTGCGCGCGCAGCTGCTTCTTTTCCGCCGTGACGATCTGGTTCTGGCCGCTCGACTAGTCTGGATCCAAGCGAAGGCCCTGGTCAGCCCGCTGCTGGCCTGGGCTTTCGCCTTTATCGCATCACGCGTGCCACACATTCCGCTGCGCCGGCCGCCGGATCAAGCCCCACGCCGCCAGCAGGGCCCCACCCACGATCACCGCCTTCACCGGCGCCGAGCGCAACTGGTAAGCCTGGTAGTAGCTGCGCTCGCTGGTCTTGTGCGGCAAGTCGGTACGCTGGCGCAGTTCGCGCGCCGGGTCCGGAGCGTGCAGGGCGTCGCGGCGGTCCGGATTGTTCGGCACGTCCTGCTGCTGTTCCTGGCGGAACACCATCGCCCGCATCAGGCCGTCGAGCGGACGCGGCAGGACGGCGCCCATGACCGACATCAGCTTGGCGCGCCCACCGACGAACAGGTCGCGTTCCGGCGTCTCGGCCGCGTGCAGGATGGTCTTCGCCACCAGTTCCGGCGCGTAGATCGGCGGCGGCAGGTCGGGCTCGTGCGCCATGTAGTTCTTCGCATGGGCCGTAAACGGGGTGTCGATGGCGGCCGGCTTCACCAGGGTCAGCGAGATCGGCGCCTTGTCCTTTTCCAGCTCCATGCGCAGCGATTCGGTAAACGCCTTCACCGCGTGCTTGGAGGCGGCATAGGTGCCCATCAGCGGCACCGAGCGGTCCGAGGCTTCGCTGCCGACATTGATGATGGCGCCGCCGCCGCGCGGCTTCATCAGTTTCACGGCCGTCAGGCTGCCGTGCACGACGCCCCAGAAGTTGGTCTGCATCACGCGGTGCATGTCGTCCAGCGGCGTCTGCTCCTGGCTGCCGTAGACGCCGATGCCGGCATTGTTGACCCAGGTGTCGATGCGGCCGAAGCGCTCGATCGCCGCCTGGCCGATGCGTTCGACATCGGCCGGGTTGCCGACGTCGGCCGCCACCGTGATCGCATCGACGCCGCGCTGGCGCATCTCGTGTGCAAGGGTGTCGAGGGCGTCGGCGTCGCGTGCCGCCAGCACCAGCCTGGCGCCTGCCTCGGCCGCCTGGCGCGCCGTCACCAGGCCGATGCCGCTGGTGGCGCCCGTCACGACCATCACTTGTTCGTTCAGTTTCTTGAGTTTGACCGACATGATCGTTCCTTTCAGAAGGCGCTGCGCACGTGATGCCGGCGCGTCAGTTTCCAGGCCGCGAGCAGGGCGCCGGCGCCCAGCAGGGCGGGCATGATCTTGTGCGAGCGCAGGGCGAGCGCCGTGTACGCGGAGCGTTCGGCCACGTGCTTGTCCATGCCCTGGCGCTGGCGCAGCTCGTTGCGCGGGTCGGGTTCGTGCAGGGCGTCGCGCCGGTTCGGCGGGTTGGCGACATCGGATTGCTGCTGCTTGAACATCGAGGCGTTCATGAACTTGTCGAGCACGCGCGGCATCGCGAACGCGCCGGAGGAGATCGCCTTCGAGGCGCCGCCGACGAACACGTCGCGCTTCGGATGCTGGGCCGCATAGAGGATGGCATTGGCGACGACTTCCGGCGCGTAGATCGGCGGGGGCAGGGCCGGCTCCTTGTCCATGTAGTTCCTGGCGTGCACCGCGAACATGGTGTCGATGCCGGCCGGCTTGATCAGGGTGACCGACAGCGGCGCGCCTTCCTTTTCCAGCTCCATGCGCAGGGCGTCGGTGAAGGCCTTGACGGCGTGCTTGGACGCCGAATACAGGCCCTGCAGCGGGACCGAGCGGTCCGACAGTTCGCTGCCGAGGTTGACGATGGCGCCGCCGCCGCGCGTCTTCATGTGCTTGACGGCTTCGAGCGAACCGTGCACCACGCCCCAGTAATTGGTCTGGAACAGGCGCTGCATGTCTTCCAGCGCCACGTCTTCGTTGCGGCCGAAGATGGAGATGCCGGCATTGTTGACCCAGGTGTCGATGCGGCCGAATCGCTCCATCGCGGCGCTGCCGATGCGCTCGACGTCCTCGGGCTTGCCGACATCGGCCGTCACCGTGGCCACCTGCGTGCCCTTGAGGCGCAGCTCGCTGGCGAGCTGGTCCAGCGCCTCGCCGTTGCGTGCGGCCAATACCAGCTTCGCGCCTTGCTCGGCCGCCATACGCGCGGTGGTGAGTCCGATGCCGCTGGTGGCGCCGGTGATCACCATCACCTGCTCCTCGATCTTGCGTAGTTGCACTGACATGAATGCCTCCCGTGGTTGGCTCGTGATCACGACAATCGTGACCATGTCCGGGATTTCAAGGCATTTTTACAAAAACCTAAACACGTCGTCCCCGCCTTCGCGCGGACGACGGTAATGAGCTTTCGCGGGAACGACGGCTACAGGCTATCTGCCGGATTACTTCTTGCCCGGCTGATAAATCTGATCAAAAATCCCCCCATCCGCAAAGTGCGCCTTCTGCGCCTTGGTCCAGCCGCCGGCGATCTCGTCGATGGTGAACAGCTTGACGGCCGGGAATTGTGCCGCGTATTGCTTGGCGTAGGGCTCGACCACCGGGCGGTAATAGTGCTTGGCGGCGATCTGCTGGCCTTCGGCGCTGTACAGGTATTGCAGGTAGGCTTCGGCCACCGCGCGGGTGCCGCGCTTGTCGACGACCTTGTCGACCACCGATACCGGCGGCTGGGCCAGGACGCTCACCGAGGGGGCCACGACTTCGAACTTGTCCGGGCCCAGTTCCTTCACCGCCAGCAGGGCTTCGTTTTCCCAGGCCAGCAGGACGTCGCCGATGCCGCGCTCGACGAAGGTGGTGGTGGCGCCGCGGGCGCCGGAATCCAGCACCGGCACGTTCTTGTACAGCTTGGCCAGGTAGTCGCGGGCGCTGGCATCGGTGCCGCCCGGCAGGCGCAGGGCGTAGCCGTAGGCGGCCAGGTGGTTCCAGCGCGCGCCGCCCGAGGTCTTCGGGTTCGGCGTGATCACGGAGACGCCCGGCTTGATCAGGTCGGCCCAGTCCTTGATGTGCTTCGGATTGCCCTTGCGGACCAGGAACACGATGGTCGAGGCGTAGGGCGTGCTGTTGTGGGCCAGGCGCTGCTGCCAGTTGTGCGCGATAAGGCCGCGTTCGCTGATAGCATCGATGTCATAGGCCAGCGCCAGCGTGACGACGTCGGCCTGCAGGCCGTCGATCACCGAACGCGCCTGCTTGCCCGAGCCGCCGTGCGACTGCTTGACGGTGACGTTGTCACCGGTCTTCGCTTTCCACTGGCGGGCGAAAGCCTGGTTGAAATCCTGGTAGAGCTCACGGGTCGGGTCGTACGACACGTTCAGCAGGGTGATGTCCGCGGCGAAGGCGGCGGACTGGCCCAGGGTAGCAATGAGGGCCAGCGTGGCGGCGATTTTTTTATGAAACATCGTTTTCTTTCGGGCAGGTGAGGAAGCCTCAGCTTAGGTTCCTGCTCAGCGAAAGAAAACGAATTTAAACGATGAACCTTATGCGCTTTTTAATGCGGCGCTTTTTAATGCGCCGGCTTTTACTTGGCCTTCGACAGGATCAGCAGCCAGCGGCGGAACAGCAGCACTTCGAGGTGGCCCGGCACGACGCCGGTATCGAATTCGATGATCGGGTTGACTGCATAGAAGCGCTTGCGGAAATCACGGGTGACGAGAATCTCGCGGCGGCCGAGGCGGACCAGGAACGGAGTCGGTGCGTATTCAAGGCCAAAAGAGCTGTTCAGAGTAGTCATGACGATCCCTTTGTCGAGTGTTGCTGGGCAACGTGTTGTTCAAGTGCATTCAGAATATCACAACTACTGTATAAATCCACAGTTACTGTACAAAAATCCAGTTCTATTTCGCAACTGTGGTTTTTTCACCAACTGACTCCATCTGGGGCCGCATGCTGACATCCGTCCACCGCTCAGTCCATCGATTCATCGCAAGACGCTTCTCTCCAAAGGAGGAGATGGGCCTGCATCTCACCATCGGCGTGATCCTGATCCTGTGCGCCGCGTTTGCCTTCGGCGAGATCGCCGAGGACGTGGTCGAGGGCGACACCATCACCCTGGTCGACGTCCGGCTCGCGCACTGGTTCCGCGCCCACGCCACCGCCGGCTTCACCGATGCCATGCTCTTCATCACGCACTGGAACGGCATCCTCGGCTCCTGCATCATGGGTTTGCTGCTGGCGGCCTGGTTCTGGTACCGCAAGGCGCATTACTGGCTGGTCGTGGTATTGGTGTCGGTGCCGGGCGGGATGTTGCTCAACGTCGCCCTGAAACATCTATTCCGCCGCGCGCGGCCCAGTCTGGAGGACCCCTTGCTGACCCTTGCCACCTATAGCTTCCCCAGCGGCCACACCGCGGCCGCGACCGTGTTCTACGGCCTGCTGGCCTGCTACCTGGTGCGCCGCGTGCATCGCTGGCCGGCGCGCGCCGCGATCGTCGCCGCCTGCATGCTGATGGTGATGCTGGTGGCGCTGTCGCGCATGTACCTGGGCGTGCACTACCTGTCCGACGTGCTGGCGGCCAGCGCGGAAGGCGCGGCCTGGCTGGCGATCTGCATCACGGCGGTGTCGACCCTGCACCGCCGCCGCATGGCGCGTGCGCAGGGCAGGGAGGTGGCGCCATGAAGCCGGTGACCGTGATCGTCAACGGCGGCGCCGGCCACGGCCACGACGACCAGGCCTGCGCGGAACTGCGCGCCAAGCTGCGCGAAGCCGGCCTGGACGCCGAACTGGTGCTGGCGAAGGATGGCAAGGAAATGATCGCCACCGCCAGGCGCGCGCTCGAGCAGGGGGCCGAACTGGTCGCGGCCGGCGGCGGCGACGGCACCATCAACGCGGTCGCCTCCGTGATGGTGGACAGCGGCGTGCGCTTCGGCGTGCTGCCGCTCGGGACCCTGAACCATTTCGCCAAGGACCTCGGCGTTCCGCTCGAACTCGACGATGCCGTGCGCAACCTGGCGAACGGGGTGCCGCGCCAGGTCGACGTCGGCGAAGTCAACGGCCGCATTTTCCTCAACAATTCCAGCCTCGGGCTCTACCCGGACATCGTGCGCGACCGCGAGAAGCAGCAGCACCGCCTGGGGCGCGGCAAATGGCCGGCTGCCTTGTGGGCGACCCTGGCGGCGCTGCGCCGCTATCCTTTCCTGTCGATGCGGCTGATGGTGAACGGCCAGACGCTGGCGCGCCGCACGCCCTTCGTCTTCATCGGCAACAACCGCTACACCATGCAGGGACTGGCGATCGGCGAGCGCGACCATCTCGATGACGGCGTGCTGAGCCTGTATGTGGCCCAGCGTCCGACCCGCCTGGGCCTGCTGCGCTTCGCCATCGACGCCCTGCTCGGCAAGCTGGGCAGCGAGCGCGACTTCGACATCCTGGAGGCGGCGGAATTCGAGATCGCCACCCACCATGCGCAACTGCATGTGGCCACCGACGGCGAAGTCACGCAGATGCATGCGCCGCTGCGCTACCGGGTGAGGCCTGGCGCACTGACGGTGCTGGTTCCCGCGGCGACAATGGACGGCACACGCAGAACAACGACATCGGAAAAGGAAGCGGAAGATCATGCGCACACTCGTTCACCTCTCTGACCTGCATTTCGGCCGCGTCGATCCGGAACTGCTCGACCCGCTGCGCGACCTCGTCCACCGCATCGCCCCGACCGTCGTCGTGGTGTCGGGCGACCTGACGCAGCGGGCGAAAAGCGAGCAGTTCGAGGAGGCGCGCGCCTGGCTCGACACCTTGCCCGGCCCGCAGATCATCGTCCCCGGTAACCACGACATCTCGCTGTACAACGTGTTCCGCCGCTTCGCGCTGCCGCTCGAACGCTACAAGCGCTACATCACCGACGACCTCGATCCGGTCTTCATCGACGACGAGATCGCGGTGCTGGGCGTGAACACGGCGCGCTCCCTCACCTGGAAGGATGGCCGCGTCAACAAGGAACAGGTCGACAAGATCCGCGCCACCCTGGCCGGCCTGCCGAAGGACATCGTGCGGGTGGTGGTGACCCACCATCCCTTCGACGTGCCGGAGGGGGCCAAGGAAGACGACCTGGTCGACCGCGCGAAGATGGCGATGGACGTGTTCGCCGAATCCGGCGTCGACCTGCTGATGGCCGGCCACCTTCACCAGAGTCACGCCGGCAACACCCAGGCGCGCTACAAGATCAGCGAGTACGCGGCGCTGGTGGTGCAGGCCGGTACGGCGACGTCGACGCGCGGCCGCGGCGAGGTGAACTCCTTCAACGTGATCCGTACCGAGCCGCAGAAGATCGAGGTCGATCGCTATGGCTGGGATTCCGTGCACAAGCAGTTCCAGCTGCTGGCGACCGAGAAGTTCATGCGCAGCGGGAATGTGTGGGCGGAGGTGAACGAGGGCTTGATGGCGGCGGGGATTTAAGCCGCGGCCGTTTGAACCGTCGAACGGTCGAACCGTCATTCCCGCGAAGGCGGGGATCCAAGTTGGATGAGCTGACGTAACGCATGCAGAACTTGGGTCCCCGCCTTCGCGGGGACGACGTATCAGATTGCGCGAGACGACGTATCAGATTGCGCGAGACGACGTATCAGATCCAGTACTCCCCCAACCGAGCCACCCACTCCCGCAACCGGTCCTTCCAAGGCCGGTGCCGCCAGCGCTCCAGGGTCACTTCCTTCGAATCCCGCAAATCCTCGTTGAAGGCGCTCTCCATGTCGCGGCCGAAGGCCGGGTCCATCACCACCACGTTCAGCTCGTAGTTGTGCAGGAAGCTGCGGCGGTCGATGTTGGCCGAGCCGATGGTCGACCAGCCGCCGTCGATCACGGCCGTCTTCGCGTGCAGCACGGCGATCTGCAGTTCGTAGATCTTGACGCCGGCCGTCAAGAGCTGGTCGTAGAAGGCCTGGCCGGCGTAGCGGATCAGGCTGTGGTCGGACACGCCCGGCAGCACCAGCTTGACGTCGACGCCGCGCCTGGCCGCATCGGCGAGGGCATCGACGATCTGCTGGTCGGGCACGAAGTAGGCGGAGGTGATGTGGATGCTCTGCTTCGCTTCCGTAATCGCCAGCACCAGCGCCTTGTAGATGTCGGAGTCGCCTTCCGGATTGCCGGCCAGGACGCGGATCAGCTTGTCGCCTTCGCGGGACAGGCGCGGAAAGTACTCGGCCTTGGGCAGCTCGCCGCCTTCCTGCTGGACCCATAGTTTCACGAACGAGTACTGCAGGGCGGTCACCGCCGGACCCTCGATCTTGACGTGGGTGTCGCGCCAGCCGACTTTCGATTCGTCGACATTGTCCGGCTTGCTCCGCGAGCGGAACAGCGAGCTGTTGGCATAGGTCGAGCTGATGTTGATGCCGCCGGTGAAGGCGATGCGGCCGTCGACCACCATCAGCTTGCGGTGGTTGCGGTTGTTCAGGTCCCAGTGGCGCTTGGCCTTGGCCGGGTTGACGGGGTTGAAGATCAGGACCCGGATGCCGGCCGCGCGCATGCGGTCGAAGAAGGCGGCCGGGGTGGCGATGGCGCCGACGGCGTCGACCATGATGTTCACCGCCACGCCCTGGCGCTGCTTCTCGATCAGCAGGTCGGCGAACTCGTTGCCGACCTCGTCCTGGTCGAAGATATAGGTCTCCATATTGATCGAGCTGGTGGCGGCGCGCGCCGCGGCCATCATCTCGCGCATGGTGGCGGGGCCGTCGAACAGCAGGCCCACGCGGTTGCCGGCGATCAGCGGCACGCCGGTCACCTGCTCCTCCAGCAGCGCCAGCGAGGTCAGGTCGGTCGAGGCATTCGCCCAGCGCTTCTGCACCAGCGACGACGCCACCTTCGGCGGCAGCGCGCCCTTCGTGCCCGCGACCGTCGGCGTGCCCTTGGCGGGGGCGCCGGGGTCGACCTCGGGCAGGGCCTTGCAGGAGGCCAGGACCAGGCCGAGGCACAGGACCAGCAGCCAGGAGGGCGGGCGTGGGAATCTCATTCGGTACCTCTCAGTGGTTGGCCCAGGGGTTCTGCCTTGGGCCCGATGAAGAAGTCGAGCGGCGCCGCGCGCAGGCGCCGGCCGAGCGCGCGCAGCAGGCGGAAGCCGTGGTAGAAGCGGATCTTGCGGGCGCGCAGCGCCACCCACAGTGCGAGCCCGAAGCTGACCAGCAGGTTGGCCATGGCGATCAGGGCGATGCCCAGCAGGGCGATGCCGGCCGTTTCCCAGTCGAGCTGGTAGTCGAGGCCGACGAAGCCGATCGCCAGGTTGGCCGAGGAGAAGGTCACATGGCGGACGTCGAGCGGCAGGCCGAGCAGGAAGCCGATCAGGGCCGTGGTGCCCATCAGGATGCCGAACACGGCGTTGCCCATCAGGCCGCCCAGGTTGTCCTCGACGTAGCGGCCGAAGCGCGCCAGGCGCTCGCGTCCCAGCAGGCGCCGCAGGCGGTGCAGCTGCTGCACGCGCTGGCCCATGCGGGTGTACAGCGCCTTGTTGTCGTAGTAGCCGGACACCAGTCCCGAGACGAACAGCCAGACCCCGGCGATGGCCGCATGCAGCAGGGCCAGCGAATGCCAGGGGTGGCTGTCCTCGATCAGGTGGCGTGCCTTGAACACGTTCACCAGGTGGTGGCCGGTCAGGTATTGGTAGCCGAGGGCTAGCAGGAAGGAGATCGGGATCACCGTCGCCAGGTTCCCCAGCACGGCCACCACCTGGGTGCGGAACACCTTGTTGACGAGGGCCGCCATGCTGTCGACGTCGGCCTGGCGGTAGCCTTTGCCCTTCTGGTCGCTTTCGTGGAGGGCGGCGGCGATGCGTGCAGCCGTCATCGCCGGCTGCTTGGTGGCGACCGTGAAGTGCAGGACGTGGATGAGCATGAAGCCAAACGAATAGTTCATGCAGTACAGCGCGGCCTCGATCAGCGGCGCCTGGTGCAGGTAGGACATCAGGATCTTGATGATCGCCATCGCGCTGATGATGAAGCCGGCGCCGGCCGCGGCATTGAACATCTGGCGCATGGCCCCACGGTCCTCGGCGACGTAATGCTCGCCGGTGCGGCTGGCGTTCTCCGTCACGTTCCGCGCCAGCAGGTCGATGTTGTCGCGCACCAGGCCGCGCACCTGGTACTTGGTGTTGTGGGCTTCGGCCAGTTCCTGGGCCAGGGACAGCGCGGCCGCGCGGCGCAGCGAAGTCGGCGGCTCGGATGGCGGCGTGGCCTCGTTGGCGAGGGCGTGCAGGTCGATGGTCGGCGCGCCCGGCAGCTCGCCGCTGACGTCGACCAGGAACAGCAGCTTGCGCAGGCGGTCGATGCTCTGGGTGACCGCCACCAGCAGATAGGTCAGCGAGACGCTGGTGCCGGCCCCCAGCGCGCGCCGGCGGACCTTCAATACCACTTCTTCGCACTGGTCGAGCATCACCAGCAGGTGGCGCGCATCTTCCATCTGCTCGATCTCGCCGGCCAGCAGGCGGCCGTACTGGTCGAGGTAGCTGTTGGCCTCGATGTTCTGCATCAGGAAGGGCGAATCGACTTCCTCGATCTCCATGTGGGCGTGGATCAGGCGCGGCTCCAGGCCCAGTGCGCAGACGCGGCAGGAGAGGGTGCGGATCGCATCGAGCAGGCCCAGCACCGTCACCTGGCGGGCGCGGTCCGGCGCGGCATCCGCGGGCGGCGGGGCGTTGGCGATGGTGTCGAAGAGTTCCAGCCAGTCGGCGTTCGGGATCGCGCGGATCCACAGGTAATCGTCCTCGCGGCACAGCAGGCGTTCGAGGGTGTCGGACAGGTAGTGATCGTCGAGGGCGGGCGGCAGCATGCGGTAGGCGATGCGGCGTTTCAGTTCGGTGAAGAAGCCGTCGTTCGAGAGAATACCGACATCGGAATACAGGCTCGTGTGGCGGCGGGTTTCCAGCAGGGTGGTGAGGTAGCGGCGCAACGCCCAGGCCTGGCCGGGATGGCCCTTGAGGAGCTGGCACAGCGTGCGCACCTGGGCACGCGCGTAGTCATAATCGGACGCGCGGCGTGGACGCAGTTTGTCGACCAGGTCGATCAGCAGGTCGATGTGATCGCTGTCCGGGTCGATACGTTCTAGGATGTCGAGCATGAAGTACTTGTAGGGCTGGGCAAAAGGACTGCCCGGAAAGCGTAGTGTACTCGTGGATATGTGAAAGCTGTGTACGGCAACGAACTGAGCGGCCACGGGGCTTGCCGTACCGGACGCCGGCGCCTGGGTTAAACTTGATGCGTTACGACATCGCTTTTTACTAGGGAAAACCAATGTACCTGACTTACTACAACGGCGAATGGGCCGAAGGAAATACGCCGCTGTTCGGCGCCATGGACCATAGCGTCTGGCTGGGTTCCTCCGTGTTCGACGGCGCGCGCGCCCTGCGCGGCCGCTTGCCGGACCTGCGTCCGCATCTGCAGCGCGTGATCGACTCGGCCGAGAAGCTGGGCCTGCGCTGCCCGCTGTCGGTGGATCAGATGGAAGCGCTGGTGCGCGAAGGCGTGGCCAAATTCCCGGCCGATGCCGAGCTCTACATCCGTCCGCTGGTGTTCGCCTCCGAAGGCTTCCTGATCCCGGTGCCGGAAAAGGCCGGCTTCGCCCTGACCCTGTTCGACGCGCCGCTGCCGCCGTTTACCGGTTTTTCGGCCTGCCTGTCGGAACTGCACCGCCCGCAGCCGACCATGGCGCCGACCGACGCCAAGGCCTCGGCCCTGTACGCCAACACCGCCCGCGCCCTGCGCGAAGCCCGTTCGCGCGGCTTCGACAACGCCATCATGCTGGACGCCGCCGGTAACGTGGCCGAGTTCGCATCCTCGAACCTGTTCCTGGTCACTGCCGACGGCGCCGTCGTCACCCCGGCCCTGAACGGCACCTTCCTGGCCGGCATCACCCGCGCCCGCGTGATCGCGCTGCTGAAGGATGCCGGCGTGACGGTCGAGGAACGCACGGTCAAGCCGGAAGAGCTCGACACCGCCCGCGAAATCTTCAGCACCGGCAACTACGGCAAAGTCACCCCCTGCATCCGCTACGAAACCCGCGACCTCCCGGCCGGCCCGGTCGCCAGGCAGGCCCGCGACCTCTACCTGGCCTTCACCGAAACCACTTGAGCCAATAATTCGGGGTAATTCGGGGTCAGAGCACATTTCGCCTTCAATTCGGGGTCAGAGCACTTTTTCGATCAATGGCCGTGCGGCTAAGCCATCAGGCGGGCCAGGGCGCCGGTCAGGCCTGAGCCAGCATCGGGACGTCAATTTTTGCGGCTGAGATATTGCCCAAAAAAGTGCTCTGACCCCGAATTAGCGGAATAATGTGCTCTGACCCCGAATTTGGGAATAAAAAAGGCCAGGCTGGCGAACCAGTCTGGCCAAATCCCGTGGGGGTCGTTGCTGCTACTGCGCTTGCGGGATGCTGATCGGACGGAGCTTGCCGCAGTCGGCGCCCAGCCATTTGCCGGCGACGTCCATGTCCACTGTCTGTTGCCGGCCGCCGTCGTTGCCCCTGACGTGCATCTTCGCGCGGTAGCTGGTGTCGCTGTCGAAGGTCATCTCTCCTTCGCCGCTGGCCGGCGGCTTGCTGCAGCTGAAGGCGATCTTCATCCTGTTGCCGGAGACCGGCGTCAGTTTTTGCTTGCAGTCGCCTTCCTGCACGGGAAATTCCTTCCGCTGGATCATTTCCTTCGTCATGCACATGCGCGAGGTGACGGCGCCGCCGGTGCCGACGTTCATCTGTACGCCGTTGCGTTCCATCATCTGCTGCATCGCCTTGCGCTGTTCCGGCGACATGTCGGCGAGCTGTTTCTGCATCTCGGCCATGGCCGACTGCATCTGGCCGTCGGCGGAGCTGATCTTGTTGCTCAGCTCCCAGAGCCCGGGTTTCATGGTGAGGGTCTGGGCGCCGGCCGGCAGCGCCAGCGCGGCCGTGCAAGCCGACAGGATCAGGGCAAGTCTGGTCTTCATGGGGATGTTCTCCGTAACTAGGATGCATTGTGGCGGGCGCGCCGGTTTCCCGGCAGCACCACCAATGGGGGGAAAGGGAGTCAGGAGGCTTCGTGCCGGCCCAGCACACGGCGCTCCAGGTGCAGCAGGAGCAGCACGGTCTTGGCGTCATTGATGCCACCGGTGTCGATCAGCGCCAGCGCGTCGTCGAAATCCATCTCGATTACTTCGATGTCTTCGCCTTCCTCGGCCTTGCCGCCGCCGTCGCCGCAGCGGCGCGCCGGATCGTACTCGGCCACGAACAGGTGGATCTTCTCGGTCAGCGAGCCGGGACTCGGAAACAGCTGCATCACGGGCTCGAGGCGCTCGACCTCGTAGCCGGTCTCCTCGCGGGCCTCGATCCTGGCGCGCTCCTCGGGCGGCGCATCGTCGTCCAGCACCCCGGCGGCGGCCTCCAGCAGGAAGCCATCGTGACCATTCAGGCGGGCGCCGAGCCGGAACTGGCGCGTCAGCACCACGGTGCGGCGTTCGCGGTTGTAGAGCAGCACGGCGGCGCCGCTGGCGGCGTCGTAGACTTCGCGCTGCTGCTCCTGCCAGCCGCCGTCGCGGCGCAGCTGTTCGTAGGTGACTTTCTTGAGCGGATAGTAGTCGTCGGAGAGGATCTCCTCGCCGGCGATGCGGATGCGTGGTTCTGCCATGGCGTCTCCTGGTGATATGCCGGCCGAGCATACACCGCGGCCATGAAAAAAGCCGCCCGGCTTGCGCGGGGCGGCTTTCGATCATACGAAGATCAAGCGATCAGCAACGATTACTTGAACTTGTACGAAGCGGTCAGGCGGAAGTAACGGCCCATGCCATTGTGCAGCTGGCTGTTGAAGCCGGTGACTGCTTCACGCGGATCGTACGGGGCCTTGGTATCGAACAGGTTGCGGATGTTCGCCGACAGGGTCCAGTTCTTGAAGCCGGTGTACGAGTAAGCGGCACCGAAGGTCAGCCACTCGTCGACGTTGCAGTCCGGGTTCGAGTAACCGTAGTTCGGCAGGCCGCCCAGCGAGTAGGCGGTCGACGGCTGGCCCTTGCCGTAGTAGCAGTACGGCTGCGGGTAGGTCACGTCGTTGTCGTAACGGCGCATCAGCGAGATGTCGGACACGTAGTCGGCCGACAGGGTCGTGGCGTGGTTGCCGTAGGTCCAGGTCGACGCGATGTTCAGGCGGTGACGCGGGATGTCGCCGACCGAGGTAGCCCAGTCGGACAGGCCACCGTTGGTGCCGACCAGGTTGTGCGACACTTCGCCCGGACGCTCTGCACGCTTGTAGGTCAGCGTGTAGGTGTAGTTGACGCGGGTGGTGATGCGGCCCATCTCGCCCAGGTTCAGGCGGTGTGCTGCTTCGACGTCGATACCCGAGGTGTCGGTGCTGCCCTGGTTGACGAAGGTGCGGTTGATTGCCAGCAGCTGGCCCGAATTCGGGATCACCTTGCCGTTTGCATCGACCAGGTTGTTGTTGTCACGCACGGCCAGGCCCGGGTACAGCTCCGGGTGCTGGGCGACGAAGGTCGACGACAGAAGGGCGGTCTCGTTTTCCTTGCGGATACGGTAGTAATCGATCAGCAGGTCGACGTTCTTGGTCGGGTTGATGATCGCGCCGAACGAGTAGCTCTTCGAGGTTTCGTTCTTCAGGTTCGGGTTCGGAGCCGACACCGACGAGATGCCGCGCGAGCAATCCAGCGGATCGGCACCGTTGACCGGGGTGCGGCCGTCCGGGCAGCGAATCGGGTCGGCGAAGTTGTTGTTGAACGACTGCACGCCGCCCGGCGACACCTGCGACAGCGCTGGTGCGCGGAAGCCCTTGGCGAACGAGCCGCGGAAGGTCACCTTGTCGGTCGCTTCCCACTTGGCGCCGACCTTCGGCACGAAGCTGCGAGCGGTCGGATACTTGTCGACGCGGCCGGCGAAGTCCATCTCGAAGGTCTTGGTGAACGGCGTACGCAGTTCGACGAAGCCCGACTTGACCATACGCTGGCCGGCCAGGACAGAGTTCGACAGGCCGATGATGTTGCCCGATGCCAGTTCCGGATCCGAGGTCAGACCCAGTTTTTCCTGGCGGACTTCAGCACCGAATGCCACGCCGATGTCGCCGCCCGGCAGCTTGCCGACGGTGGTCGAGGCCTTGGCGTCGAGCTGCATGACTTGCGAGAAGCCGGTGTTGTCGACGTCGCGAACCGCGTTCGGATCGGCGATGGTAGCGGCGATGGTGCGGCCTTCGGTCACGATGCGGTTGATGACCGGGAAGTACAGGTAGCCGTGGCCCAGGTCGTCACGCTCCGCACGGTTGTACAGGAAACCGGTTTCCCAGTCGAAGTTGCCGGCGGTGCCCTTCAGGCCGGTCAGGAAACGGTAGGTCTTGTTGACGGTTTCCGAGCCGGCGTTGGTGCCGGTGAAGCGGAACGCCGCAGCAGCGCTGTAGCCGGTGAACGGATTGTCCGGGTGGCCCGACGGCAGCAGCAGCTGGTAGCTGGTCGGCAGGCCGTTGACGCGGAACACGGTGGTCGGGGTGGTCGAGGCGATGGCCTTCGGCGCGCCGGTGTACTCGCGCTCGACGCGCGAGAAGCCGACTTCGGTGAACGAGGTCACGTTCTCGCCCAGCTTGACGGTGATGCGCGACAGCAGGTTGACGTCGGTGCCCTTGGACTGCGCTTCCTGGTACTCGTTGGTGTCGAACGAGCAGAACGAACGACCGGTCAGCATCGAGCTATTGGTGACGCCGATGCCATGCTGCGGGCCGCCGGTGATGACGTTGCCTACGCAGCCCGCGGTACTGTTACGGATGTACTGGCCGGCGGCGGCGGTGGTCGAGAAGTTCGCGCCCGGAGCCGACTGGCGGAAGATGAATGGCGTGTTCGAGACGTAGCTGCTGTACTCGTTCAGACGGTAGTTGATCGCCGCGTACTGGTCCTGCTCGATGTCCTTGACATCCTTGATGCCGGTACGGCCGCGCTGCGAGACGTCGAAGCTCAGCAGGGCATTGAAGCGGTCCTTGTCGAGGTCGCCGAAGCCGACCGAGCCGTTGATGTTGTTGCGGTTGAACTGGCCGTTATCGTTGGCCGAGACCGAAGCGGAAATCTCGCCGCCCTGGTAGTCGTCCTTGGTGATGAAGTTGATCACGCCGGCGATTGCGTCCGAGCCATACACGGCCGAGGCGCCATCCTTGAACACTTCGACGCGGGCGATGGCCGACACCGGAATGCTGTTCAGGTCATAAATGGTCGACTTGCCCTGATTCGGGTCGGCATAAGCCGATGCGGCGATGCGGCGGCCGTTCAGCAGCACCAGGGTCGACGAGGTGCCCAGGTTGCGCAGGGACGCGGTCGATGCGCCCTTCGAGAAGCCGTTGTCGTCGCGGATGTCGTTGGCGGTACCCGTGCCGAAGGCCGGGATGTTGTGCAGCAGTTCGGCGACGGTGTTGGCGCCGGTGGCGGTGATTTCCTTGGCGGTCATCACGGTGATCGGCGAGGAGTCTTCCTTGTCGGCACGCTTGATGTTCGAACCGGTCACGTACACCTTCTGCACGGACGCCTGTTCGGCTTGCGCGAACACGAAGCCTGGCGCTGCCAGGGTGAGGGCGACAGCGAGGACGCTGTGCTTAACTGCGAGTTGCTTAGTCAAAATCTCTCCAATACTTAATCTCGAAGCCGGGGCTTCTCTTATCAACCTCGGCGGGTGAAGACCAGCCAAGGGGGACGATAAGACCATTTCTCATGTGAAAAAGTCAAATCGGAGAGTGTTTACTGTGTGCATCTTGCAACAGGTATAAAGACAGGTAATGACGCCATGCAGAGATGGAAATATTTCCGTATATGCATAAGAAAAACTTATGCATATATCTCAACATGCCCGGAGAAGGTCTTCGGACACCGGATTTTTGCTTGTGCGGGGGAGGTGGGGCGGCGGGAGAAGAGATGATCTTGCGCTGCACCGCAAAATGTGAACTTATGCGTTCGGGGTACAGCGGGCGCCGTCCTGGCGGCACGGCGCCCGGGTGGGTTCAGCCGGCGCGGTTCGGCTCGTTCACGAAGATTTCGACGCGGCGGTTGCGCGCGCGGCCGGCCGGATCGTCGTTGGACGCGACCGGCTCGCGGGCGGCGCGGCCCTCGACCGTGATGCGGTTCGGATCGATGCCGCGTGCGGTCAGGTAGTCGCGCGTATGGGCGGCGCGGTCGAGCGAGAGCGGCTGGTTGATCTGGTCGCCGCCGGTGTTGTCGGTGTGGCCGATGATGGTCACGTAGGTACCCGGATTCTCGTTCAGGGTGGTGGCGAAGCGGTCGAGGATGGGCCGGAAATTCGGCTTGATGTCGGCGCGGTTGGTGTCGAACGAGATGTCGCTCGGGATCTCGAGCTTGAGGCGGTTGTCGGCGGTCTGCGAGACCTGCACGCCGGTGCCGCGGGTCGCCTGTTCCATCGCCTGGCGCTGCTGCTCCATGTGCTTGGACCAGACGTTGCCGGCTACCGCGCCGGCCAGGCCGCCCAGCACGGCGCCGCGGGTGGCGCGGCCGCTGCCGCCTCCGCCCGTGCTGGCGCCGAGGATGGCACCGAGGCCCGCGCCGACGCCGGCGCCGGTGGCGGTGCCGCGCTGGGTGGCGTTCATGTCGGCGCAGCCGCTGGCGGCGACGGCGAATACGGTCGCGCACAACGTCGACCGGATGAAAGCAGTGTGCATGGCGTTCTCCTTAAAAAAATATCCGTTTCGAAGTCGCGCCCGACACTCGGGGCACGACCGCGAAACGGACCGGGCGGTCTTGCAGCGGTGTTGCGTGACGGGTCTTATATTCCGCGTCCACTGATCAGGCGTACCAGAATCATGATGACGGCAACGACCAGCAGGATGTGGATGAAGCCGCCGACGGTATAGGAAGTGACCAGACCAAGCAGCCACAGAATGATGAGAATGACAGCGATAGTGTAGAGCATGATAGTGTCCTCTTCGAGTGAACCGGCGATGTCTTTGCCGTGAGTTCAGTATCCCGGGATACGCTCCTGTGCTCCGTTCGCTGACGTACATTAAGCTGCGCTTTTTTGTTCTTTTCGCAATCCCGGCACCCAGCCCATGAAGCCCATCAGGCCGATGAAACCGATCAGGCAGGTCAGCAGGCCGCCGGTGATCACGAAGAACAGGTCGTGGGCGGCGATGTCGGCGCTGCCGGGCTGGGGCGCCGGACCGGCGCTGACGAGGCCGAAGCAGGTGAGAAGCAGGCCCCAGAGGATGATCCCGATCCATGCGATGCTGTTCATTGGACTCCCTTTCGTGTGGATGTTCTCCGCCGTTCTGCCGGCGTGAATCGATTCTTGACCGCCGTACGGCTGAGTTCCGTGCGCTAGCGCACATTGCGAAAAAGAAAACAAAAACGGGGCCGCAGCCCCGTTCGCTCATGAACCCGGTCTGCATGGCCGGGCACTGTTCTGGTGCGTTTCGGCCCGGCTAGGCGGCGCGCAGCGAGCCCTTGACGATGCGGACGCGGTCGCCGGTACGCCATTGCGGCGCGCTCTGCTGGTGGAAGGTGCGCAGGCTGCCGTCGTCCAGGCGGACCCGGATCTCGTAGCTGTGATTGGCCTTCATATTGCCTTCGACCTGGTTGCCCATCACGGCGCCGCCGACCGCGCCGGCCACCGTCGCCAGCTGGCGTCCATGGCCGCTGCCGACCTGGTTGCCCAGCAGGCCGCCGAGGATGGCGCCGCCGGCCGCGCCCACGCCGCTGCCCTGGGCGCGGGTCGTGATCTGGCGGATCGATTCGACGTTGCCGCAGTTGCCGCACCAGTTGCCCGCGGATTCCGCCTGGGCCACGCGGGCCGGCGCCTTGGCTTTCGGATGGCTTTCGCGCACCGGCGCCGGTTCGTCGTAGCCGGCGGCGGTGCCGCCCGCGGCGCTGTTGCCGTAGGCGCCGTTAGCCGGCGCCGCATAGCCCGGCGGGTAGCTGCTGGCGGTGGTCGGCGCGATCGAGTTGGCCGGGGCGGCCGGCAGCGGGGCGGTGGTGCTGGGCGTTGCCGGCACATAGCTGCCGACCGCGGCCTGGGCCGGATAGGCCGGCGGCAGCGTGCCCGGTGCCGTGGTGCCCGGCTGGCCCGGCTGCTGCAGGCTGGCGTTGAGGGCGGCGCGGTCGGCGTCGCTCAATTCGCTCCTAACGGGCGCCATCCCGCGCGCGGTGCCGCCCTTCGAGGACGGCAACCAGCCCATGATGGCAGCGGTGCCGACCGCGCAGAACAGGATCACGGCGAGGGCCGCCAGGATCAGGAGAGGATGCTGTCCGACGCGTGTCGGGGGTGTCTGGTGCGTGTTCATGGCGGGTCCTTTTTTTCTTCAGTCCGGTTTGAACATTGTCCATGTCAACAACACCCGGTTCCGTGCGTCACCGTACATACTTCCCCCGGCCGCGCCGGTACGCTGACCGAAAGTTGTTAGCAAATGATACCGCGACGTCAGCCGCAACATTGCCCTGGCGTCCAACCGCGAGGGTCCGATGAATTCTCCTGCTGCACCTATGGTCGCCGAGCATAACGCCAACCAGCTGCTGGCCGCGCTTCCTCCGGAAGACCTGGCCCGCATGCTCCCGGCGATCGACCAGGTCCAGGTGGCGGTGGGGGCCGTGCTGTGCGAGCCCGGCGACACTATCCGCCACATCTACTTCCCGCACGACTGCCTGATCTCGATGATGGCGGTGGCCGAAGTGCGCATGACCCTGGAGGTCGGCCTGGTCGGCCGCGAAGGCATGCTGGGCGCCACCGTCGCCCTCGGCCACGACACCACCCAGGTGCGCGCCGTGGTCCAGCGCGCCGGCAGCGCCAGCCGCATCGACGCCAAGCTGTTCCGCATCGAGTTCGCACGCAGCCCGGCCCTGCAGCGCGTGCTGTACCGCTACACCGACACCCTGCTGGCCCAGGCCATCCAGATCGCCGTCTGCAGCCGCTACCACGTGCTGGAGGCGCGCCTGGCGCGGTCGCTGCTGGTCACCCGCGACCGCCTGCGGTCCGACCGCTTCCACCTGACCCACGAATTCCTCGCCCACGCGCTGGGCGTGCGCCGGGTCGGCGTCACCAAGGCCGCCAGCGCCCTGCAGCAGCAGGGGCTGATCAACTACAGCCGCGGCAATATCGAAATCCTCGATCCGGAAGGGCTGGCCCAGGCGGCCTGCACCTGCTACGAGATCGTGCGCGAAGCCGGGGCCGGCATACCCGCACCATTATTCGTATAAACCATATAAATCGTTTTGGAGGTCCGCGCAGTGCGGCGGCTTCCAAACGTAAAGGCGCTGTTCACGCTAAGTGTTGAACCTGCCGAGCGCCGCTCTCAAAAAGGCGTCGGGGCTGCCGATCCGCTGCCCATCCAGCGCCCAGCGCCAGCCGAAGTAATGGCCCAGGTAACGGCTGGCGACGCCGCGGAAAGGCAGCAGCCAGGCGCGCATCCGGCTGTGATACGCGTTGACATTTTGGATGTGCAGCGCACCGCGCCTTCGTTCGCCGGCGCTCGCGTTGATGGCCTCATGTGAGATCCCGAGCTCCCGCGCGAATGCCGGATAGGCCGCATGGCTATCGGTAACCAGCAGCACGTCGCGCTCCAGCCTTGGCCCCAGGTGCTCTACTAGCTGACGCTTGCTCACGCTGCCCTTGCCGGTCACGGCGTCGATGGTCCGGCCGCTGCGATCGCGTGCGACGAGGATGCACACCTGCTCGTTCGAGATCCCACGCTTTGTCGCCTTCCCGCCGCGCTTTCGTGGCGGACGGTCGAGGCTTCTGGAACCCTTGTGCGATTCGCGCACATACATCTCGTCGGCTTCGGCGATACCGCTCAAGCGCTGCGGCCGGTCATCCTTGCTCAAGGCCAGGAAGCGGTGACGCCATCGAAAACTGGTCGCACTGGCTACGCCGATCTCGCGCGCCGCGCGGCGCACGCTGCGGGAGTCGAGCATACAGCCGAGGTAGTCGAGCCAATGCGCCTTGTGGCGCAGCCGGGCCAGCGGCGTGCCGCTGAGCAGGTTGAAGGTACGACGGCAACTGCGGCAGCGGTAACGCTGCAGTCCATGTGCGTGACCGTGACGATAGGGTTTGCTGGCCTGGCAGTGCGGGCAACAGAGCGGCGTGGCGGGCTGCTCGACGATCTGGAGTACGCGGTCGAGGCCGGCTACCGATTGCAGCAGTGCGAGCAGGCGGTCGCGTTGCCGCCGGGTCAGGCTGGACAGGCGTTGCAGGAACTGTTCGAACTGCCGTGCTTGCATGGTGACTCCGTCAACGGTTCAGGTCGACATTGGACCGCAGGCTGACGGAAAAGATTCCACACTTGGCGCGAACAGCGCCAAAGTAAAACGCCCCGTCGAAACGGGGCGTTTGCTCTTGCGTGAACAGCGAACCGGCTTAGTGGGTCTTGCTGGTCTGGTTGCCGATCACGCCGCCGACGGCTGCGCCGCCCACGGTGCCGACGGCGCTGCCGCCGGTCAGGACCGAGCCTGCCACGGCGCCGACGCCGGCGCCGACGGCGGTGTTACGGTCCTGGTTGGACATGCCGGCGCAGCCGGTCAGGCCCAGGGCGACGGTTGCCAGCGAAGCGGTCACGACGAGTTGTTTGATGGTTTTCATGATGATCTCCTTACGGTGGGTTTTTATCTCAAGCGCAGGTCATTCCTGACCGACTTCACGCCCTTTACTGTACGGGCAGCCGCTGCTGCCGCCGCTACATCGTCCGCCGAGCCGACGAATCCTCTCAGCTGGACGACTCCCTGTGCGGTTTCCACTTCGAGTTCGGAAACCTTCAGGTTCGGATCCCCGTTGATGGCTGCCTTGACTCCGGTCGTAATGGTGGCGTCCTCGATGGCCTGGCCGGCATATTCCCCGGTCGAGGCACATCCCGAGACGGTCACCGGGCCCAGCACCAAGGCGGCCAGCAGCGTCGCGGTACATCCGAATTGCTTCATCTTCCTTCCTTGCCTTGTTGCGTGATGCAGTGATGACAGATTACTTCCGCACACTTGCAGGGTCTGTACGACATCTCACACTACCGAGCTCAACGTTTCTGCTTGCCCGGCGGCGGCGCCTGCGGCTTGGCGCCGGCCTCGGCCAGCAGCGCGGCGCAGGGGCTGTCCTTGCCCGGACCGGTGTTGATCAGCGGGAGCAGGGCGGCGGCCGGCGCCGCCACGATGGCCAGCGCGGCCGCGGCGCCTCCCTTCAGCGCCAGCACCTTCTTGTCGAGCTGCAGGTCGGGATGCTTGAAGGTGCCGCGCACGTAGAAGGGCGTGCGCAGGGTAAAGATACGCAGCGCCTTGGTCTCCGGCTTGACGCGCAGGTCCATCTGTTCGCTGCTGAGGTTGACGGTGCCGTTGATGTCGACGATCGCATCCTCGGTGTCGAGCACGAAGGTATTCGTCTTCGCCACGCCGTTGGTGACGTCGAGGTCGGAGGCCAGGCAGTTCAGCTTCACCTGCTTGTCGCCGAACACCTTGGTGATGATGACGTTGGCGACGTTCAGGCCGGCTTCCTCGAGCAGCAGCTTGCTGACCACGCCCTGGCTAACCAGGCCCTTCACTTCGCCGTTCGACTTGGCCAGCATCTCGCCGACCGAATCGCCGGTGGCGGTCAGCTTGACCTGGGCATACACGTCGCCGGCGGTGGCCTGCTGGATCTTCTGGATCTGCGGGAACAGCTGCTTGACCTCGATCTCGCGCGCGGTGGCCTCGAGCGTGGCCTTGATCGCATCCTTGCCGGCGCCGCCGCTGCCGTCCAGGGTGACGGTCGAGGTGACGCTGCCGCCGGCCATGCCGAAGTCCAGCGGCTTCAGGCGCAGCACGCCGTTGTCCAGGGTCAGGTGGGTCTTCAGCTTGCTGAGCGGTAGTTGCGCGGTCTTCACGATGCGGTCGGCCGAGAAGTGCACGTCGGCGTCCAGCACCTTCCATTTTTCGGTATGGAATTTCTCGACCGGCAAAGCCTTGTTCGCCGGCTGCACCGGCGCCACGCCGCGTTCGCGCTTGCTGGCATTCGAGTCGGCGCCGATCAGCGGGCCGAGGTCGGCAAAGCGCAGCTGGTTCGAATGCACGGTGCCGCTCAGCTTGTTGCGCGGCTTCTGGCTCTGGAAGGTGAGGCTGCCGGCGATGTCGGACTCGCCGACCCGGCCCTTGAACTTTTCGTAGCTCCAGCGCGCGCCCTTGCCGCCGCCAGCCTCGCCGAGCGAGCCGATCAGGTGGCCTTCGGTCGAGAACGACGGGGTTTCCGGCAGCACCACGCCGGTGAAGGCGTACAGGCGCGCCATGCTGGGGCCGGCCAGCTTCAGGCGCAGGTCGAGCCCGGCCAGCTTGGCCGGCCGCGTGACCGTGCCTTCGACCGCCAGCGCGTAGGGGCCGGAATGCACGTCGGCCTGGACCGGGAAGGGCGCGTCCTGGTCTTTCAGGGTCAGGACGCCGCCCGTCTTGCCGCCGCCCGTGACCGGCGCCTTGTTATAGGTGCCGTGCACCTTGAAGCCGATACCGTAGGTCGGGTCGTTGGCGATGGTGTCGACGTCGGCCGTGATGTCGGCATCGGTGATCGCATCCTTGATGTGGACCACGCCCTTCGACAGCACCAGGCGCTCGAGGTCCAGCTTCCACTTCGATTTCTTTTCCTCGTGTTGATAGGCCCAGTTGTAGTGGGTGGCGTCCGTGCGCAGCAGGTCGACCCGCGGGCCGTCGAAGCGCAGCACCGGAATATTGATGGTGTGGCTGAGCAGGGCAAAAGGATTCAGCGAGAACGAGAACTGGCGTACGCTGGCGGTATCGCCCTTCGGCATGTTTGCCGGATTGCCGACGTGCACGTCATTGGCGTACAGGTGGGGCCAGGGAATGTGGTCGCGCCAGGTGCGCTGGCCCGGAATGATGCTTTCCGACGGCCGCTCCCAGTGCACCGACAGGTCGCCGACGATGGCGAAGGGGCGGTCGATGGCGTCGCTGACCTTGGCGTTCAGCCAGGGCTTGGCGCGGTTCCAGTCGAAGGTCAGGAGGAGGATGATGGCGATCACCGGGATCGCGATGAGGATGCCGAGGATCCACAGCACGGTCTTCATGGTGCGCGACATGGCGCGCCCGCCGTGCTGCTTGCCGGCTGCCTTGCCGTGCCTGTCCTGGTCCGCCGGCTTGTTCTCCTCATGCTGTTGGGTTGTCATGGGCAATCCTTCGGGTGGGATGTGTTGAGATCAGATTAACGTAAAGGTCTGCCGATCAATGTGCGATGCCGCACCCTACTGGGATAGCCCTTGCGCCAAGGCCGCCCTATGTGCGGCAGCGAACCGAAGACTTTACGCATGAGGCTTATAACGTTACCAATACAATCTTTCTTCAAAGGGAGAATCACGATGGACATGAAATCGATGAATGTGCTGCTGCGGGTGGGCGCGGCCGCTGCGGTCCTGAGCCTGGCCGCTTGCGCCAGCCCGGAAAAGACCCCGGCCACGGCTGCCGTCGCGGTGTCGCACAACGCCGTCGATAACGCAGTGAGCGCCGGCGCGCCCGAACTGGCGCCCGAGGAAATCAGCGCGGCGCGCGCCAAGATGATGCGCGCCAACCAGGCGCTGGCCGCCAAGGACTACAAGCTGGCGCGCGAACTTGCCGTGCAGGCCCAGGCCGATGCCAAGCTGGCCCAGGCGAAGGCCACTTCGGCCAAGGCGACCGCGGCCTCGAACCAGCTCAACGAAGACCTGCGCGTGCTGCGCCAGGAAGTCGACCGCGCCAATTCGGACCAGCAGCAGTAAGCCGAGCTTCATGACAACCGCGCCTGGCAGGCGCCCATAAGAAGAAAGGACCCACGATGAAATCGCATTTTCTGAAGTCGACGATCTTCGCCGGCGCCGTGCTGCTGGCCGGCTGCAGCACCGTTCCGACCACCACCCCGACCCTCGACGAGGCGCGCGCCGACTACGTCGCGGCCAGCAACAATCCGCAGGTCTCGGCCAATGCGCCGCTGGAATTCCGCCAGGCCAGCGAAGCCCTCGACCGCGCCAACCAGGCCGCCGCCAAGCGCGAGAGCCTGGACACCATCGATCGCCTGGCCTATGTGGCCAAGCAGCGCATCGCCACCGCCCAGGAAGTGGCGAAGGCCAAGAGTGCGGAAGCCGACATCGCCAACGCCGGCCGCGAGCGCGACCGCGTGCAGCTGGAAGCCCGCACCGCGGAGGCCGAACGTGCCAAGCGCGAAGCCGCCGCCGCCAATGCCCAGGCCGCCGCTGCCCAGCAGCAGGCCCAGGATGCCCAGGCCCAGGCCGCCGCGGCCCAGCAGCAGAACGCCCAGCTGGCCGAGCGCGCCGCGCGCCTGGAAGCCATCCTGGTCGAGCTGCATGCGCAGAAGACCGAACGTGGCATGGTGGTCACGATCGGCGACGTGCTGTTCGCCACCGACCGCGCCGAACTGAACGCGAACGGCATGGCGACCGTGCGCAAACTGGCCGAGGTCATGATGCAGAACCCCGACCGCACTGTGCTGGTCGAAGGATTTACCGACAGCACCGGTAGCCACGCCCACAACCAGGACCTGTCGGAGCGCCGTGCGCAATCCGTGGCCCAGGCCCTGACCAGCCTTGGCGTGGAGCGCCAGCGCGTCGCCACGCGCGGCTACGGCGAAGCCTATCCGGTGGCGTCCAACGACAGCGCCTCCAACCGCCAGCTGAACCGCCGCGTCGAGATCGTGCTGTCGAACGAGAACGCACCGATTCCGCCGCGAGCGGCGGTGCGTTGATTTTTGCTTGAGCTCTATTGATAAAGGGGTAGATTGACCATGAACGAGACGAATTCCAAGCTGGCCCACGGCTTCGACATCGCGGAGATCCGCCGTGCGGCCGCCAACCTCGAGGACGGCGCCGTCACCGAAGGCTACGCCGCCGACCGCGAGGCGGTGATCGCGATGCTGAATGCCGCCCTGGCCACCGAGCTGCTGTGCGTGCTGCGCTACAAGCGCCACTATTACACGGTCAGCGGTCCGAACACCGGCCACATCAAGGCCGAGTTCCTCGAGCACGCCCAGCAGGAACAGGACCACGCCGACCGCATCGCCGAGCGCATCGTCCAGTTGAACGGCTCGCCGAACTTCAACCCGGCCACGCTGACCCAGCGCAGCCACGCCGAGTACGACGACTCCGAGGACGTGCAGGCGATGATCCGCGCCGACCTGATCGCCGAGCGCGTGGCGATCGAGTCCTACCGCCAGATGATCCAGGCGATCGGCGACAAGGACCCGACCACCAAGAACATGCTGATCGAGATCCTCGCCACCGAAGAGGAACACGCCGACGACATGCGCGACCTGCTAGCCTGATACGACACGCTTTCCATAACCCACCAAGAACAAGGAGTACAACATGCTCGATTCCATCCGCGCCAACGCCAATTCCGTACGCGCCAAAGCCAACGCCGCCGACATCGACGACAAGCTGGACGATGCCGGCACCGACATGAAAACCCTGGTCAAGGATGCCCAGTCGCTGCTGACCGCGGCCGCTTCCCTGACCGGCACCAAGGCCGACGAGCTGCGCGCACGCGGCATGCGCATGCTGGATGCGGCGCTGGGCAAGGGCAGCGAGTACAAGGATCAAGCCATGGTCAAGGGCAAGGAACTGGCGAAGAATGCCGATGTCTATGTGAAGGACAATCCGTGGCGCACCGTTGCCGCAGCAGCCGGCGTCGGCCTGCTGCTCGGTGTCCTGCTGGGCCGCAAATAATCCGAGCCGGGGGCAGCCATGGAAAATAACGAAACCGTCGTGCAGAGCCCCGGCCTCATTGGTGGGATCACGGGCCTGGCAAAAAACCTGTTCGGCCTTGTATTGTCGCGTGTGGAGCTTGCCGCCCTCGAGCTGACCGAGGTGCGCAACCACCTGATCGAGCTCGTCGCCATCTTCGCGATGGCCGTGCTCGCCACCTGGTTCGCCCTCGCTTACGGAACGGCGACCATCGTCGCGCTGGCATGGGACGAAATGGGCTGGAAGATCCTGCTGGTGATGTTCATCGTCTTCCTCGTCATTACCGGGATCCTGGTGGCCAGGGGCTTGTCCATGCTGAAGCAGGGCAAGCTTGCTTTCCCGGAGACGATGAAGGAACTGCGCAACGACCGCGACATGCTGATGTAAGCATGCCAGCCGAAAGGGAGAAAACATGCAAAAGAACGACCATCGCAGTCACGAGGAAAAGAAGCGCGCACTGCTGCGCGATGCCGAGTTCTATCGCGCGGGCGTGGCCCATGCGCGTGCCCAGGTCAAGCACGCGGTGCGGCCCGAAGTGATGTTCCACTCGGTCATCGATCACGCGAGCTGGGCCCTGCGCACGCGCGCCGACATGCTGCTGAAGCCGACCGGCACAAGTGTATCAGTGCTGGCGCCTTACGCCTTAACCGTGCTAGGCTTCATCCGTAAGCGGCGTCTCGGCAAACCAGCCTTGGGCGTCGCAGCCCTGGTGGGTGTTGCCGCTTGGTACATGCAGCGCAAACGCGCGCAACAAATGGCATACTGAGGGCGAATCGAGGCCGGCCTTCCGACATGAAGGGCCGGTCCGCATGACAGGATATGGTGGGGCTTGAGCGGCGTCGTAATCCTCGGATTGGACGCCGTCTTTTTGCAGGCCAGCTCAGCGCTGCCTTGTGATGATCACTGCGTGTTCGGCACCGTATTCGGAGCCGGCGCTGGCGTCGGTGTCGGCGCCGGGCCCTGGACGGTCTGGACCGTGGTCTCGACCGTCCCTTTCGGCGCATTGTCGAGCTGCGCCGGCGCATTCTTCATATCCCGCTCGTAGCTTGCACGCGCATCCTTCAGGCAGGCTTTGCGCCCCGACGCCGCGGTCTCGCGGCAGGCATTCTTCGCTTCCTCGTAGGCCGCGCCGATCTCCTTCTGCAAAATGCGCAGGCGCGACTGGCGGCTCGTGTCTTCGCTGTGCCAGCGCGCCGGGTCGCCTTTCCGGATCTCGCCGGCCTGCTTGACGGCGACGCTCTTGTCGACCGTGCTGTCGTTGAAGGGCTGGTCCTGGGTCTGCGCCTGGGCGCCGGCCGCGCACAGGGCGGCAAGTGCGGCGGCCAGCGCGAACGCTCGTAGCTGTCTCATGGGTCCTCCATTTTCTGGACGAACGAAAGCCGGCGCACACGCGCCGGCACTCTCACTACGCTTAGTAACGATACACGCGGCCGTCGACGATGCGCACGCGGTTGCCCACGCGCAGGTCGTAGACATTGTCCTGCACCACGGTGCGGTATTCGCCATTGTCCATGCGGATATTCACCGCATAGGCCTGCTGGCCGCCGCCTTCGCGGTTGCGCTCGACATTGTTGCCGATCGCCGCGCCGGCCACGCCGCCGGCCACGGTGGCCGCAGTGCGTCCGCCGCCGCTGCCGACCTGGTTGCCGGCCAGTGCGCCGACCAGGCCGCCGACGATGGCGCCGGCGCCGCTGGTGCGGGCTTCGGCATTCGTCACCTGGATCGATTCGATGGTGCCGTAACCGGCCGAAGCGCTGTCGCGGTAGCCGTCATTGCGGTAGCCGCCGTTGTTGTAACCGGTGTCGGCACCGCGGTAGCCATTATTGCCGTAATAGGGGTCAGGGCTGCTGCTGGCGCAACCGCCAAGGACTGCGCCGGCCGCGACCAGGGCGGCGATAGTTCGGATAGCTTTCATGACTTGTTCTCCTGGCAAAGATGTAAGTCCAGATTAAGCAGCGCCATGCCTGAGGTCTGTGCGATGACGCACCCATGTACTTGCAGCTCATCCATGTCCTTACAACATCTTTTGAATGTGTTCGGCACCGAACAGAACTCTTCGTTACGGCAGAGTAAAACATCACCTGAGTGTTGAAAAAGGAGAAAAACAATGAGGACACCCCATCTGATCTTGTTGCTCGGCGCCGCCATGCTGTGGGCGGCGCATGCGCGGGCGGCCACGCCGGAGTCCAAGCTCGCCTACCAGCAGGCGCGCGAACAGGCAGCGGCCAACTACAAGAACGCGCGCGCCCAGTGCGATGCCGTGACCGGCAATCCGAAGGACCTGTGCGTGGCCGAAGCCAAGGCGGTGCGCGTGCGGGCCGAAGAAGAGGCGCGCGCCAGGTACGAAGACACGCTGAAGGCTTACACCCGGGCCCGCCTCAAGATCGCGGATGCCGACTACGACCGCGACAAGACCCGCTGCGCCGGCCTGGCCGGCAACGACCGGGACGTCTGCCAGGCCCAGGCCAAGGCCACGCTGGTGGCCGCGCGCGCCGACGCCAAGGCCGACCAGAAGACCATCGAAGCCCGCAACGAGGCGCGCGACGACAAGCTGGAAGCGGCCTGGAAAGTCGCCAAGGAACGCTGCGACGCCTTTGCCGGCGCCGCCCGCGACCAGTGCATGTCGGACGCCAAGGCCCAGTTCGGAAAATGATGTAAACGATTTATCAACGATTTATCAACCGATTTATAACCGGCCTCACGGCCATCCCGTATCACCCGTGTGATGCATTGACAACAAGGAGCTCATCATGACCATGACCAAACGTATCGCCACCGCCGTTTTCACCGCCACCGTCGCTTTCGCCGTCGTCGGCTGCGCACAGACCGCCACCCACGAAAGCACCGGCCAGTACCTGGACGATGCCGGCATCACCACCAAAGTGAAAGCCGCTTTCGCCGCCGATCCGAACGTCAAGGCAACCGAGATCAACGTCGAGACCTACCAGGGCACCGTCCAGCTGTCGGGCTTCGTGGCCAATCCGGCCGACGCCCAGCGCGCCGCCGACATCGCGCGCGGCGTGAAAGGCGTGTCCTCGGTCAAGAACGACATTCGCGTGAAGTAAGCCGGCGCGTAGAATGAGCTGACGCCGGATGGTGTGTTCCGGCCGCGCGGGGGACCCCTGTTTGACGCATCAGGTGGTCCGCCCGGGCGCGTCGGCTGGACAGCAACATATCGGCCAGCCCTTGGGTTGGCCTTTCTTTTTTCAGGTATCGACATGCAGCTCGCTCCCACCGCCAAGACTACCGCCGAGCAATCGGACCACCCAAACCCGGCGCCTGCCGCCGCGGAGCCGCGCTCGCCGGAAGAGGCGGCGCGCGAAGCCGGGCTGCTGAGCGCCGAAGGCGCCCCTACCGGCGAAGAGCTGGGCGCCCAGCACGGCGCCCTGCGCCTGCCGGTGCACGTCAACGCGCGCGGGATGTCGCTCGGCATCCTGGCCACCGTCGCCTTCATTTTCGCCCTCCAATGGGCCAAGAATTTCTTCGTGCCGCTCCTGCTCGGCATCTTCCTCGCCTACACCCTCAGTCCGGTGGTGCGCTGGCTGGAGCGCTGGCACGTCAAGCGCGCCATCGGCGCCACCCTGGTGACGGCCGCGATCCTGGCCGGCATGGCGCTCACCGCCCAGCGCCTGCAGGGCGAGTTCTTCAATATCGTCGACGGCCTGCCGGCGCTGACCCACAAGGTCACCAGGCTGATCACCCAGAATGCCGACGGCCAGCCCTCGACCATCCAGCAGGTGCAGGCCGCCGCCGCCGAGATCGAGCAGGCGGCCGCCCATGCCGCCGGCGCCGATGCGCGCCGTGCCCAGCAGCAAAAGCATCCGGCGCCGTCCGGCGTGCCGGGCGCCAGCAATTTCCGCGTGATGGACTGGCTGTTGGCCGGTTCGGTGGGCCTGGCCAGCTTCGTCTCCCAGGCCACCATGGTGGTCTTCCTGGTGTTCTTCCTGCTGCTGGCGGGCGACACCTTCAAGCGCAAGCTGGTCAAGCTGACCGGGCCTTCGCTGACGCGCAAGAAGGTGACCGTCCACATCCTCGAGGACATCAATACCTCGATCCAGAACTATATGTTCATGCTGCTTGTCACCAACACCCTGCTGGCCCTGCTGATGTGGGGTGTCCTGCGGATGATCGGCCTGGAGAACGCCGGCGCCTGGGCCATCTTCGCCGGCGTGGCCCACATCATGCCTTACTTCGGGCCGCTCCTGATCACCTCGGCCACCGGCCTGGTCGCCTTCCTGCAGTTCGAATCGCTGCGCATGGTGATCCTGGTGGCCGGCGCTTCGCTGGCGATCGCGACCCTGGTCGGCATGGTCGTCACCACCTGGATGACCGGCAAGATCGCCAAGATGAACCCGGCCGCCGTGTTCGTCAGCCTGCTGTTCTGGGGCTGGCTGTGGGGTATGTGGGGCTTGCTGCTCGGCGTGCCGGTGGTGGTGGTGGTGAAGGTGGTGGCCGAGCGGGTGGAGGGGATGGAGGTGGTGGCGGAGTTGTTGGGGGAGTGAATTACCCGTCATTCCCGCTCTTGCGGGAATGACGGGTGGAACGCAGGGATGGCGCTAAACCATTCAGGCATTGTGCCCGACGGCCACCCCCAGGCGCCGATCCGGCGCTTCGCCCGTGCGCCGATCGCGCGAGCCCGAGGTACGGCGTTCGCGGATGCGGCGTTCCGGCCGGCCATCCGGCAGGTCGCCCAGCGGCGACACTTCCTTGCCCTTCTTGCTCAGGCTGCCCATCTGGATCGCGTACTGGCGGGCGAATTCGGCGCCCAGGAAGAAGATCTGCGCCGAGTAGTAGACCCACAGCAGCAGGGCAATCAGGGAACCGGCCGCGCCGAAGCTGTTGGTGGTGCCGCTGTTGCCGATGTACAGGCCGATCGCGTATTTCCCCAAGGTGAACAGGACCGCGGTGCCGAGCGCGCCGATGGTGACGTCGTGCCAGGACAGCTTGATGCGCGGCAGCAGCTTGTAGATCACGCCGAACAGGATGGCGATCACCAGGAAGCTGAAGGCCCAGGCGACCCAGCCGAAGATCACGGTGGCGTTATGCCAGTAGCCGCCGATGAATTTCTCGGCCACGGTCAGCGCCGCCGACACCACGAGCGAGGTCATCAGCAGCAGGGCCAGGGTCAGGATCAGGCCGAAGGACAGCAGGCGGGTACGCACCGTGTCCCACCAGCTGGCGTCCTCAGGTGGCGGCACGCCCCAGATCTCGTCCAGGCTGTCCTTCAGCTCGGCGAAGGCGGTGGTGGCGCCGATCACCAGCAGCACGGTGGCGACGATGGTGGCGAACAGGCCGCTGTCCTTGTTCTGGGCGCCGGCCAGGATGGCTTCGATGGTTTGCGCGCCCTTCGGGCCGACCAGGCCGCGCAGTTCGCCGATCAGCTGGCCCTGGGCGGCGTCGGCGCCGTAGAAGAAGCCGGCCACGGCGATCACCAGCACCAGGATGGGGGCGAGCGAAAACAGCGAATAGAAGGCCAGGGCCGCGCCCTTGCTGGATGCGCGGTGCTCCATCCACTCGGTGACGGCGCAGCGCATCACGTGGATGACCTTGCGCGAAAAAGGTGTCCAGTTTTTTACATCCATATCGCTTCTCCAAAAAAAGAACGCGCCCGAAGGCGCGTCGAGTGACCAGCACGGGGCGGGCCCTGCGGATGGCCGGGCCGGCGGGAACGCGTGCGCTCCCGCTCATGCTCACCGTACCGCTTACTGCACGCGGCGTTCGACGGTGATCTGTTCGACCTCCACGCGGCGGTTCGGTGCCAGGCACTCGATCAGCTCCGAACGCTTCTTCTGGTGGCAGTCGGTGACCACCGGATTCTTCTCGCCCTTGCCGTAGGCCTTCAGGCGGTTCGCGTCGATGCCCTTGCCGACCAGGTATTCGCGCACGGCGTTGGCGCGGCGCTCCGACAGCTTCTGGTTGTACTTCGGCGAACCGATGCGGTCGGTGTAGCCGGTGATGTCGACGTCGGTGATCGACGGATCGGCCTGCAGGGCGGCGGCAATGTCGTCCAGCTTAGGCTGCGGCATCGACAGGGTGGCGCTGTCGAAGGCGAACAGTTCGGTTGCCGACAGGGTCACCTTCTCGAAGCGGGCCGGCGGCGGCGGCGGCGGCGGGGCTTCCACGACCGGTGCCGGGGCTGGTGCCGGGGCTTCCGCGACCGGAGCCGGGGCCGGTGCAGGCGGTGCCGGCGGCGGGTTGAAGGCGTAGATCAGGCTGAAGCCGACATACTTGGTGAGGGCTTTCGAGAAGCCGAATTCGTCGTCGTGGCGCAGGTTGCTCTTCACGGCGCGGCCGTCGAGCTGCACCGACCAGCGATCGTTCAGGCTGGCCTGGACGCCCAGGCCGGCGGTGTAGTACGGCGACCAGCCGGAGGCGTTGTAGCTGCCACGGCTTACGCGGTCACGCTCGCCACCGACGCCGACCAGCAGGAAGGGGCGGATCTGTTTGCGCGACAGCATCAGCAGCGCGTCGACACCAACCAGGGTCTGGCGGTAATTGGTGAGGCTGTTGTCGGAGCGGGCGTGGGTCGCGCCGATCTGGATGTCCCACAGCGGGTGCACCGGTTTACCGAACTTCAACCCGCCGCCCCAGTCCTTGTCGCCGACGCCGAAGTCGTGGTCGGGCTTGATGCCGACGACGGTCGGCGCAATGTACCACGACGGATTGATGACTTCTTGTGCCAGCGTGGAACCAGCCGAGCAGAGCAGGGCGACAGCCAGAGCGATCTTCTTCATATTATTCACAGGTAACTCCCATAGGTTGTAAATGTGCTTACATCGCGTGCCTAAACAGTGATGTTGTGGTCAAGAATACAAGCCCGTGTTCCCCAAGGTCCGTGCGCTACCGCACCAAGGCAACTGTGTTTGTGACAAATTCGCAACGCGACAGTTCCATATTTTTCCAGCTCAGCCACGGATCATGTCTTAAGATGGGCTCATCTTTTACTAAGTTCGGCGATAAATTCCCTATGCGCAAGAAAAATAGAGAAAGTGTCATCGCTAACTGTTTCATTTTGTAATAATTGTTCGGTCATGGTGTAACGATCTTTATCTTCTTCCCCGGATATGCGGCGCGGGACTCGCGGTCATCTATTGCCGTGGCTGTCATGAAAACCCGCTGTTCTTTCCCTTTTTCTCAAATAAACCCCTGTGCCGCGTCAATACGTTGGCTCAATAAATAACTTTGAGAAATTTTCGGCAATGTTGGCTGGCGCACAGAACTCCGGGTCTGACGCAGGCAATCTTGTATCCAGTTAAGCGGAACCCGGCGAGTTGTCTAAGAGTCATATGGAAAAACGCCGGTCCGGGCCACACAGAACACAGTCTCATTACATGGAGTAAACCAACATGCATGCAGCGACTCACCACAACGCGGTGCAAGGCGACATCGGCGCAGTGCACACTTCCAGCAACTCTGCACTGATCGAACGTGTCCCGCCGCAACCGACCGAACGCGCGCCCATTTCGCTGGCGCCGATCGAGCGTGTGCGGTCGACCTCGGCCACCCAGCGCCGCATCGAGAACATGCAGAAGCTGATTGGCGAGCTGCAGACACACGAAATGCTGGCCGACGAAATCGCCTGGTTCCTGAAATTTTCGCCGTCGGGCGCCCGCAAATACATCCGCGACCTGCGCGAAGCCGGCGTGATCGAACTGGCCCGCTATATCGAGGGTACCGCCACCTACCTGGGCAAGGCCGTGTACCGCATCTCTCCGGATCCCGAGCGCGTCAAGGCCTTCCTGGCCGCGATCTGCCAGCCGAAGCGCGAAGGCGCCGCCCCGCGCAAGGAGCGCCCGGGCTTGCGCGAACAGAGCATGGCCGGCACCGGCCGCCACTTCCACATCCTGGCCGACGACACCCACTACGCGATCCGCGTGAACCGCAGCCCGGTCACCCGCGATCCGCTGGTCGCCGCGCTGTTTGGCCCGGCCCCGAGCCAAATGGCCAAATAAGCCGGCCAGCACCGAATCTGCCCTGACCCCGTACGCGGTCCAGACAGCCCGCAATGCGGGGAAACGGCACGATGCGCGCCACCGCCTCCGGGCGGTGGCTTTTTTTTACCAATTGAAAAGTCGATAAGGGTTCCCATATGCGGCGGGAAGCGGCACGACGCCGCACCCGTCAACCACAGGAGATCCCATGTTACCGAGTGCCGAATCGCTGGAAGGAAAGCCCGTCCCCCAGGTCACGTTCAAGGCGCGGCCCGACGAGCAGTGGCGCGACATCACGACCGACGAGCTGTTCAAGGGCAAGACGGTGGTCGTGTTTGCCTTGCCGGGCGCCTATACGCCGACCTGTTCGTCCGCCCACCTGCCGCGCTATAACGAACTGGCGCCGGTGTTGCGCGATAATGGCGTCGACGACATCGTCTGCATCACCGTCAACGATCCCTTCGTCGTCAACGAGTGGCAGCGCAGCCAGGAAGCGGACAACATCACCATGATCCCGGACGGCAACGGCGATTTCAGCGAAGGCATGGGCCTGCTGGTCGACAAGCGCGAGCTCGGCTTCGGCAAGCGCTCCTGGCGCTATTCGATGCTGGTGAAGGACGGCATCATCGACAAGATCTTCATCGAACCGGACAAGGAGGGCGATCCCTTCGAAGTATCGGACGCCGACACCATGCTGCGCCATATTAATCCGGCGGCGAAGCCGATCGAGCCGGTGGTCATGTTTTCCAAGCCCGGCTGCCCGTTCTGCGCGCGCGCCAAGGCGGTGCTGAAGGCGCGCGGCGTCGCCTTCACCGACATCCCCCAGGACCAGAAGATCACCACCAGCGTGCTGCGCGCCGTCTCGGGCGAGATGACCTGGCCGCAGGTCTTCGTCGGCGGCACGCGGATCGGCGGCGCCGATGCGGTCGAGGCGCATTTCGGGCAATCCGGCGCCGCGTCCGGCGCCCAGGCCGCCTGATGGAGACCGGCGCCGCCATCGCCTGCGCCGCCATCGCGGCCGGGCTGCTGCTGGCCTGGGGCCTGCCGCGCTGGCGCCTGAGACGGGCGCTCGCGCGTCCCCTCGACGCCGCCCAGCTGGGCTTCATCGAGCGCAACGTGGTCCAGTACCGCGGCATGCCGGCGCCGCTGCGCGAACGGCTGCAGGTCCTGGTCAAGCGTTTCCTGCATGAGAAGACCTTCGTCGGCTGCGCCGGGCTCGAGGTCACCGAGGAGATGCGGGTGACGATCGCGGCCCAGGCCTGCCTGCTGCTGCTCAACCGCTCTACCGCCGTCTACCCGGGCCTGCATGCGGTGCTGGTGTATCCGGGCGCCTTCCTGGTGCCGCGCAAGGAAGTCGACGCCGGCGGCGTGGTCACCGAGACGCGCCAGGACCTGCTCGGCGAATCCTGGGGCGATGGCCGTGTGATCCTGTCCTGGGATCACGTGCAGCGCGCCGGCCATCAGCCGGAAGGCGCCCAGAACGTGGTGCTGCACGAGTTCGCCCACCAGCTCGACAGCGAATCCGGCAGCACCAACGGCGCGCCCATCCTCGGCAGCACGGAAAGCTACCAGCGCTGGTCGGCGATCCTGTCGCGCGACTTCGAGCTGCTGCGCCGCGATACGTACTGGGGCTACCGCGACGTGCTCGATCCCTACGGCGCCAGCAGCCCGGCCGAATTCTTCGCGGTCGCCACCGAGAGCTTCTTCGAGCAGCCGCACGCGCTGGCGGCGCGCCATCCGGACCTGTATGCCGAATTCAGGCGTTATTTCCGCGTCGATCCGCGCGACTGGTTCCCGCAGCCGCTGTGGCAGGAACCGGAGCCGCAGGGAATGGTCTATGGCCAGTGGCGCTGAGAGCCCGGGATCGCTTCCAGGTGCGCCAGGCTGCGTGCGTTTGCGCACAGAGCGCCGGCAGCCGCTCGCGCATGCTCTGCAGTAATAACGAATCCAGGAGGGTTGACCGATGTCCATGATCATTGCAGGGCACTTCCAGCTTCAGGACGACATCGCGCGGGCACGCCGCGCGCTGCTCGACGCCGGCTTCGCGGGCGAACGCATCAGCGGCTTTTACCTGAGCCAGCCGGGCCAGCACGACCAGACCCCGATCGGCGGCGACCACATGCAATCGCCGGGCGCCAGGGAAACGCCGGAAGGCGTGGCGCAAGGCGCCGGCGCGGGCGCGGCGGTCGGTGCGGTGGCGGGCGCGGCCACGATTCCGCTCACCGGGCCGCTGGGGCCGGTGGTCGGCGGCCTGGTCGGCGCCCACGTCGGCTCGCTGTTCAGCTTTTCGAAGATGAAGGAAGCCGGCGAGCGCGAAGAGGGCGGCCGGGCGCCGGTCGAGAACCGCCACGCCGGCATGCTGATCGCGGTCGCGTTCGACGATCCCGGCATGGAGGCGCAGGCGGTGGAACTGCTGCGTGGCCTGGGCGCCACCCAGATCGAGCGCGCCAGGGGTAATATCGTTGACGGCGACTGGGCCGATTTCGATCCGGGCAGCGCCCCCGACATCATCCGCTGAGGATTTCCCGGGCATTCCCCCCGGGGCAGGGCTGATTGAGATTTGTCAACGCTGAGTACGGCAGCGCTTCTAGACTCGGTGTTTTCGCCGCGCTCACGGCGCGGCCTTACCGGCGAGGAGACGACAGACATGCACGAAGACAAAGCAGCTGCAAAAGTAGCCCTGGTAACGGGTGGCATGGGCGGGCTGGGCACGGCGATCTGCCGGCGCCTGCACGACGAGGGATTCCAGGTGGCGGCGACCTTCTCGCCGCACAACCCCGCACCGGAAGCCTGGCTGGCGACCCAGCGCGACGACGGCTACCGCTTCCAGGCCTACAAGGTCGACGTCACCGATTACGGCGACTGCGAGTGGATGATGCAAAAGCTCTTGTCCGAGATGGGGCGGCTGGACGTGCTGGTGAATAATGCCGGCATCACGCGCGACCGCAGCCTGCGCAAGATGAGCCTGGAGGATTGGCATGCCGTGCTGCGCGCCAACCTCGACAGCGTATTCAACCTGAGCAAGCAGGCCATCGAACCGATGATGGCGCGCCGCTGGGGCCGCATCGTCAACATCTCCTCGGTCAACGGCCAGCAGGGCGCCTTCGGCCAGACCAACTACAGCGCCGCCAAGGCCGGCATGCACGGCTTCACCAAGGCCCTGGCGCTGGAGATGGCGCGCCACGGCATCACCGTCAACACGGTCTCGCCCGGCTACCTGCGTACCCGCATGGTGGAGGCGGTGCCACCGGATGTGATGAGCGGCAAGATCCTGCCGCAGATTCCGATGGGCCGCCTGGGCGAGCCGGACGAGGTGGCCGGCCTGGTGGCCTATCTGGTGTCCGAGGATGCCGGCTTCATGACCGGCTCGAATTTCGCCATCAACGGCGGCCAGCACATGTATTGATCAACGGGGGCGTCAGCGGGAACGCTCGGCGCGCGTCTGGCAGGCGATGCAGAGACGCGCTTCGGGCTTCGCCAGCAGGCGCGACTCGCCTATTTCCTGGCCGCACATTTCGCACAGCCCATAGCTGCCGTCCTCGAACTTGGCCAGCGCGTGGCGCAGCAACTGCATCTCGGCCGCATGGTGGCCCGCCGCTTCGCGCGAAAGGTCGTTCAGCAGGCGCACGGTGGCGCGGTCGAGCGGCGAACTTTCCACTTCCGGGACCGGCAGCTCGCCCTCGGCGGCCTGGGGCGGCGCCGCGCTCTCCAGCGCCCGCAGGCGCTGCTCCAGCATCGATTTCAGGCGTGCGAGCCGGTCCAGGTCCGCGCCACCGGACTGGACGCTTGGATTGACGCTCATGGAAAGGGCCCTCCGATGGATGCTGCGCGAGAACCCAGTGTAGCGCAAACTTAGGCCGGCGGCGCCTCGTGTACGGCAATGACATCGAGCTGGCTCTTGAGCTGGTCGACCGCGGCCAGGATCGGAAATACCTGGCCGGTCGTGGCCGCCGCGGCCAGGCCCAGCAGGCGGGCGACCAGGGTAATGCCGTCGCCGATGCGGGTGATCTTGCGGATCTTGTCGGCGGCATCCGCGGTGAGGGCGACCAGGTGCTGCTGGGACTGGCCGAGCGAGCCGACCACGCAGGCGGCGGCGTCGTCATAGAGGCGGTTGGCGCGCTGGCGCAGCTCGATCTCGGCGTCGAGCAGGGCGCGGGCCACGGACTGCTCGGATTCCGGCACCTCGCCGTGGTGCTGATCCTGGCTCTGGCGGACGTCGCGCATCACCCGTTCGTGGATGCTGTCGGCGCAGGCGGACAGCTTGTCGGCCAGTTCCTCGACCTGCTTCGCGGTGGAAAGGGCCTCGACGGGGCTCGGCGGCGCCTTGGGCGGGATGGGGTTGTCGTTTGCCATGGGTTTCCTCGGGCTCGGGAATCAGGGGGAATCGGACAGGGCGTCGCGCAGGGCGATCAGGTCGCGCCCATAGGCGGACAGCAGGGCGCGCACTTCCGGCGAGGTCAGGTTGTGCAGGTTCTCGCGCATCTTTTGATGGCCCTGCGCCACCTTGGCAAGGCCCTGCATGGCCGCGTCGTAGCGCTTGTCGATCAGCTTGTATTCGTTGGCTTTGCTCATGTAGTGCACCTTGGCCAGGGTCACCAGCATGCGGTCCGAGTTCTTGGTCGAGAACGGGATCTCGACGTCGAAGATACCGAGGATGGTCTTCTTCTCGTTCTCGTTGGTCTTCGCGTACAGGCGGGTCAGGGTGATCATCGCGTCCAGCAGTATCTGGACGTCGGCGTCGCCGTCGCGCACCATGGTCTCGACGCTGCGGTTCTGGTAGCCGGAAGCGATCGCCCGGGTCAGCAGGCGGGTCAGCCCGGTATAGGCGGCGATGTGGCGCTGCTGCAGGCCGGACTCGGCGTTCGCCTTCAAGCCGTTGCCGAGGTCGTCTAGCTGGGGAGACAGGTCGTAGCGGGCGTCGCCGGCCAGCAGGCTCAGGGTCTGCATATACAGCACCAGGCTCTTCTGGATGCTGATGAAGTCGTCGTAGACGGCCTTGCGGCGCGCATCGTTCTCTTTCGCGATGCGGTCGGCGGCCGGCGACAGGTAGGGTTGCTCGCGCTCGTAGGTGTCGCGGTAGCGCCTGGACAGCTCGGCATAGCCGCCGAGGCGGGCTGAAGCGTCGGCGAACTGCCGGACGTCGGCCAGGCTGACCTGGCCGCCGGGACCGGCGCAGGCGGCCAGCGCCAGGGCGGCGGCAAGGACCAGCAGGTAACGCGTGAGAATGCGACAGATGTCCATGGGTCCTTTCTAGCCGGCAAAAGGCCGCGCTCGAAAAACCCATTCTTTCAAAGTTGCCTGCTAGCTACCTTGCCTCGGATCAAGTCAGCGGACGAAAGCCTCGCGCCAGCCCAGGCCTGCCACGGTATCGCCCTGCGGGATGTATTCGCAGCCTATCCAGCCCTCGTAGCCGAGCTCGTCCAGTAGGCGGAACAGGAAGGGGTAATTGATTTCGCCGGTGCCGGGTTCGTGGCGGCCCGGTACGTCGGCGATCTGGATGTGGCGGATCAGCGGCAGGCGCTCGCGCAGGGTGGTGGCGAGTTCTCCCTCCATGCGCTGCATGTGGTAGACGTCGTACTGCAGGAAAAGGTTGGGGGCGCCGCATTCCTCGATGATGGCGGCGGCCTGGCGGCTGTGCGTCAGGAAGTAGCCGGGGATGTCGCGGTCGTTGATCGGCTCGATCAGGACCTCGATGCCGTGGCGCGCGCAGGCCTCGGCGGCGAAGCGCAGGTTGGCCACGAAGGTGGCGTGGGCGCGCTCGGGCGCCACGTTCGGTGGCAGCTTGCCGGCCATGCAGTGCAGGCGCGGCACGCCGAGTTCGGTCGCATGGTCGAGGGCCAGCTCGACGCTGTCCTGGAATTCGCCGACCCGGCGCGGGTCGCAGGCGAAACCGCGCTCGCCCGCGACCCAGTCGCCGGGAGGGAAATTGTGCAGGACCAGTTGCAGCCGGTAGCGCTGCAGGCGGCCGAGGATCTGTTCCGGCTCGAAGGCATAGGGGAACAGGAACTCGACCGCGTCGAAGCCCGCCGCGCGTGCCGCGGCGAAGCGTTCGAGGAAGCCGAGCTCGTTGAACATCAGGCTCAGGTTGGCGGCGAATTTTGGCATAAGATTAATTTTAGCTGATTGGCGCCGACCTTGACGCCGACGTTGGCGCCAACGCCGTGGACGCGGGCGGCGCGGCGTCGGCCATCTTCGCCATCGGCGTGAACAGCCAGGCCGCCAGGGCCGCCACGCTCAGGCTCAGGCCGGCGCCGACGAACAGGCTCGCCAGGGTCACGGCGCTGGCCAGCCAACCGGCGACCGCCGCCGCCAGCGGCGCCAGGCCCATGAAGACGAACATGAAGATGCTCATCATGCGTCCCAGCATGCTCGGCGCCACGCGTTGCTGGATCCAGGTGAACACGGCCACTTGTACATAGCCGCCCAGTACCCCGATCGCCGCAAGAATCAGCATGCCCTGCCAGCTCGCCGTGACCAGCCCCAGCGGCATCAGGAGGAAGCCGGCCAGGCCGTCGACCAGCAGCAGGGTCAGGCCGAGACTGCCCAGGCGGCGCCTGCCGAAGATGCCGGACAAGGCCATGCCCGCCAGTGCGCCGGCGCCGTGGGCCCCCATCAGCAGGCCGAGGGCGGAAGCGCCGTGCAGGCGCTCGCTGGCCAGCAGCGGCATCGCCACCTGCATCACGCCACCGGTCACGCAGGCGCACAGCCCCCAGTAGAAGAAGGCGGTGCGCAGGGTGGTGTCGCGCCATACGGTCGCCAGGCCGGCGCCGACCGCGCGCAGCACCGGCTCGCGCCCCTGCGCCGGCGCACTGGGCGCCAGCGGCCTGACCTTGGCCAGGGTCCAGGCCGACAGCGCGAAGCTGAAGGCGTCGAAGCCGAAGGCCAGGCCGAGGCCGGCGGCGCCGCCGTCGCCCACGCCGGCGCTGCCGTCGCCGGCCAGCAGGAACAGCAGGCCGGCCAGCAGCGGCCCGGCCAGCATGGTCACCTGGCGCACCGCCATCATCATGCCGTTGGCCGCCTGCAGGTGCTGCGGCGCCACCGCCTGCGGCAGCATCGAGGTGCCGGCCGGGATGCTGAAGGCCGAGGCGATGCTCAGGACCACGGCCAGCGCCGTCACCAGCGGCAGGGTCGCGCGGCCGCTCAGCACCAGGGCCGCGAGCAGGCCCAGCAGCACCGTGTTGACGTGCTTGGTCAGCATCAAGACCCGCTTGGGCGAATGGCGGTCGACCAGGGCGCCGCCGAACAGGATCAGGATGGCGCGCGGCACGCCCAGCACCGCCACCATCATGCCGAGCGCGAGCGGATCGTGGGTCAGCTGCAGCACCAGCCAGGGCAGGGCGATCATGGTGAACTGGTCGCCGAGGGCGGAGATCACGCCGCCGCTCATCAGCCAGGCGAAGTTGGGGTCGCGCAGCAGGGCGCCGCGCCGATGGTGGATATCCTTGTTGTCCATGGCCTTGTATTAAAGGAGGTTTATTGGCTGCCGCCCGCCAGCTGGGCCAGCAGGGCCGAGGTCGCTTCCAGCTGGTCCCGCGAGGGCGCACCCAGCATGGCGCGGCTGATGTCGTCGACCACGGCGGTGGCATTGCTCACCATTTCGCTGCCGGTGGCCGTAATGATGGCGTAGCCGACGCGGGCGTCGCGCGGATCGCTCTGGCGGTCGACCAGGCCGATCTTTTCGAGCGGCAGCAGCGAACGGGTCACGCCGGAAGCGGTCAGGCCCAGCTTCTCGGCCAGGTCGACCCGGCGCAGGCGTCCGCCGGGCGCGCGCTGCAGGTGCAGCAGCATCTGGTAGTCGGCAAAGCTGATGCCGAAGTGGCCGCCGAGGGCGCTGTCGAGGCGGCGCGAGAGGGTGGCCCAGGCGCGTCCCATGCGCAGGCAGAATTCGGTGGTAAGGCTGTCGCTCATGATGGTCCTCCAATATTTGAAAAGTACTTGATTACTCAAATATATAGAGCTTTGCAACGCTTGTAAAGTACTTGAGTGCTCAACTATTTGCCTGGGACGTAAAAAAACCGGGGCCGCGCAACAGGGAAGTTGCGCGGCCCCGGCTTGCTGAGGCTATCGTAGGGCGTACCGCTTAGCGGCCGCCGCCGCTGCGTGCATTGGCCGGACGCGGACCACGGCCGCCATTGCCGCCATTGCCGCCATTGCCGCCGTTGCCACGTGCGCCACCACCATTGCCGCCACGGTTGGCGCCGGGCTGGCCGCCATTACGCGGCGCGCCGCCTGCCGGTGCGCTGCTGCGCTGGCCGGCCGGTGCGGCGCTCCTGCCCGCCGGCGCCGCGCCGCGCTGGGCACCGCCGCCTGGGCGGCCACCGCCCGGACGGCCGCCGCGGCCGCCATGGCCGGGCGCGCCGCTGCGCAGCTGGATCGGCTGCGCCTTGGCGTTCGGATCCGGCTCGAAGCCCGCGATCACCTGGCGCGGCAGGGTCTGCTTGATGAGCTTCTCGATATCCTTGAGCATCTGGTGCTCGTCGACGCAGACCAGGGACACGGCTTCGCCGGTGGCGCCGGCGCGGCCGGTGCGGCCGATCCGGTGCACGTAATCTTCCGGCACGTTCGGCAGGTCGTAGTTGACCACGTGGGGCAGCTGGTCGATGTCGATGCCGCGCGCCGCGATGTCGGTGGCGATCAGGGCGGTCAGGCTGCCGTCCTTGAACTCGGCCAGGGCCTTGGTGCGCGCCGACTGGCTCTTGTTGCCGTGGATCGCCATCGCGCCGATGCCGTCCTTGCCGAGCTGCTCGACCAGTTTATTCGCGCCGTGCTTGGTGCGGGTGAACACCAGCACCTGCTTCCAGTTGTTGGTCTTGATCAGGTGGGCCAGCATCGGGTGCTTCTTGTCGCGGTCCACCGGGTGGATGGTCTGGGCGATCACTTCGACGGTCGAGTTGCGGCGCGCCACTTCGATCGATGCCGGGTTGTTCAGCAGCTTGTCGGCCAGGGCCTTGATCTCGTCCGAGAAGGTGGCCGAGAACAGCAGGTTCTGGCGCTTCGGCGGCAGCACGGCCAGCACCTTCTTGATGTCGTGGATGAAGCCCATGTCCAGCATGCGGTCGGCTTCGTCCAGCACCAGGATCTCGATCTTGTCGAGCTTGATGGTGCCCTGGCCGACGTGGTCGAGCAGGCGGCCCGGGGTGGCGACCAGGATGTCGACACCGTTGGCCAGCAGCTTGATCTGCGGGTGGATGCCGACGCCGCCGAAGATCACGGCGGAGTTCAGGTTGGTGTACTTGGCGTAGGTGCGGATGTTTTCCTCGACCTGGGCCGCGAGTTCGCGGGTCGGGGCCAGCACCAGGGCGCGGATCGGGCGCTTCGAGCTTTTATTGGTCAGTGCCAGGCCGGCCTTGTCGGTCGACAGGCGGTGCAGCACGGGCAGGGTGAAGCCGGCGGTCTTGCCGGTGCCGGTCTGGGCGCCGGCCAGCAGGTCGCCGCCGCCGAGCACGGCCGGGATGGCCTGTGCCTGGATCGGGGTCGGCGCGGTATAACCCGCTTCAGTAACGGCACGGACGAGGGCGTCGGTCAGACCGAGAGTATTGAATGACATAGTTTTTCTGTAGGGATCGGCCCGTCGTCCTCGCATCGAAGACGCCAGTCCAGCCGATCGGATTACACGACACGAGGAGGCCGGTACTGGAGCCGGCACACACCGAGAGGTGCGGCGCCGGCAAAAGAGGGTCGGCGCCACACGGCATTATAGTTAAAAATGTTTCGCTATGGAAATTTTAGCGCGGCGATGTCGCCGGTGGAAGCGGACAGGGCGGCGCCGTGACTGGCGCCGAAGTTCTGGCCGCGCCGGGCCTGCTCTTGCGAGCGCCCGGACTTACACGGCCTCTATTCTACGCCAAAGGCCGCAAGGACGTTTTTATGCGAACGGTTTCAGGACCGCGACCATGCCGGCGAAGACCTTCGGGCCGGCGGCGATCACGTCGCCCTTGTTCAGGTATTCGGATTCGCCGCTGAATTCACCGACGATACCGCCCGCCTCGGTCACCAGCAGGGAGCCGGCGGCGATGTCCCAGATCTTCAGGCCCTTCTCGAAGAAGCCGTCGACGCGGCCAGCGGCCACGTTGGCCAGTTCCAGCGCGGCCGAGCCGCTCGAGCGCACGCCGTGGCAGCGCTGGGCCACCACTTCGTACATGCGCAGGTATTCGGCCAGCGCGCGCGGGTCGGTGCCGTGGCCGGAGCCGATCAGGGCCTTGTTGATGCGTTCCGGGTTGCGCACGCGGATGCGCTTTTCGTTCAGGTAGGCGCCGGCGCCCTTGGTGGCGGTGAACAGGTCGTTGCGGACCGGGTCGTAGACCACGGCCTGGGTGATCACGCCGCGCTGCTGCAGCGCGATCGAGACGCAGTAGTTCGGGTAGCCGTGCAGGAAGTTGGTGGTGCCGTCGATCGGATCGATGATCCAGACGTATTCGCTCTCGTCGTTCAGGTTGCTCGATGCGCCGGTTTCCTCGCCCAGGATCGCGTGGTCGGGGTAGGCCTTCAGCAGGGTCTCGACGATCGCCTGTTCCGCGGCCTGGTCGATGTCGGTGACGAAGTTGTTATGGCTTTTTTCGCTGATGGTGATACGGTCGAGATCGAACGAGGCGCGGTTGATGACCGTGGCGGCGCGGCGGGCGGCCTTGATGGCCGTGTTGAGCATTGGGTGCATGAGGGCTTCCTGAAAAATGCTGACGCCCACCGCGCAACAGGCGCCGTGAACGATCCATGAACGAGAATGACAAAGAGCAAAGCGGTGCCGAAACCGTTAAAATCGCCGCCGGATACTTGATCCAGGCTGCATTTCAACCGCTCGTCACCGCGCGATGGCGCTATTTTACAATGAACCCGACCGAAACTGACATATCTCTTTTCAAGCGCCTACGCTTTGTGCTAGTGGAAACCAGCCGCGCGGGCAATGTCGGCTCGGTCGCGCGCGCCATGAAGACCATGGGCTTCACCGACCTGGTGCTGGTGTCGCCGCGCTGCGACGATCCGCTGCATGATGCCGAGGCGGTCGCCTTTGCCAGCGGCGCCATCGACGTGCTGGAGGGGGCGCGTATCGTCGGCAGCGTGCAGGACGCGCTGGAAGGCTGCAATTTCGCCGCCGCGGTGTCGGCCCGGCTGCGCGAATTCTCGCCGCCGGTGTGGTCGCCGCGCGTGTTTTCCGCCCACGTGGCCGACAAGACCGACCTGCGCCCGGCGCTCATCCTCGGCAACGAGCGGGTCGGCCTGCCGAACGACATCGTCGCCGGCTGCAACGTGCTGATCAACATCCCGGCCAATCCTGCCTATTCCTCGCTGAACCTGTCGCAGGCCGCCCAGGTGCTGGCCTACGAATGCCGCCTGGCCGCGGAAGGGGAGAACCGCACCCAGGCCGGCATCGGCTTCCAGGGCGAGGCCGCCAGCATGGCGCAGATCGAGGGCATGTACGCCCACCTCGAAGAAGCCCTGGTCGCGATCGGCTTCCTGAACGCCGACAACCCCAAAAAACTGATGCCGCGCCTGAAACGCCTGTTCGCCCGCACCCAACTCGAAACCGAAGAAGTCAACATCCTGCGCGGCATCGCCCGCCAGATGCAAAAGCACCGCAACTGAAATTCGGGTCAGAAAATTCGGGGTCAGAAAATTCGGGGTCAGAGCGCTTTTCTGAACAATGGCTCTCCGGAATGACAGGCAAAGGAAGTTTGCCATAGTGGCATCCAGTGCAAACGAAATCAGCCATTCGGGCCGTCCGTGCAAAGGTGCTTCGCCTGGGCCGGCAAGGCGAAAATCGCTCTGACCCCGAACTAGGCCAGAAATGTGCTCTGACCCCGAATTTTGGCGGCTAGACGCGGCGCTCTAGTTTTCGGTGTTTTGCTGTCGGATCTTTCGCTTACACTAGGCAAAAAAGCAAGATAAGGGTTCGATATGGAGACTGGCCGCAGATCCTTCCTCAAGGCGGGCGCCCTGGCTGCGCTCGTGCTGGCCGCCGGTGGCGGCATCTACCGGTATGCGCATCCGCCGGCGCCCCGCAGTTTCGTGCTCGACGGCGAGGCGCGCAATGCCCTGCATGCGATCGTGCCGGCGGTGCTGGCCGGGGTGCTGCCCGGCGAACCGGCGGCGCGCGCCAGGGCCATTGCATCGACCACCGAGCGCCTGGACCAGACCATCCATGGCCTGCCGCTGGCCACCCAGCAGGAGGTGCAGGACCTGTTCGGCCTGCTCGCACTGGGGCCGGCGCGGCGCCTGTTGACCGGCATCCCGCACGGCTGGCTGGAAGCGAAGGACGATGAGGTGAGCGCCTGGCTGCAGGATTGGCGCACCCACCGGCTGGCCCTGTTCCGCACCGCCTACCAGGCCCTGCACGACCTGGTGCTGGGCAGTTGGTACAGCGATGCCGCCAATTGGGCGGCGATCGGCTATCCGGGACCGCTGAAGGAACTCGCATGAGGAGCGCGCATGAGTAATACCGCCATCATCCCCGATCCATACGAAGCCGGCCTGGCGCGCGGCTGGAAGATCGTCGACGGCGCCCGCCCCGATGCCGACCGCACGCTCGACGCCGACGTCGTCATCGTCGGCAGCGGCGCCGGCGGCGGCGTGACGGCCGAGATCCTTGCACTCAGCGGGCTGTCCGTGATCATCGTGGAAGAGGGCGCGCTGAAATCCTCGCGCGACTTCAAGATGCGCGAAGCCGACGCCTATCCCACGCTGTACCAGGAATCGGCCGCCCGCAAGACCAGGGACAAGGCGATCACCATCCTGCAAGGCCGCACGGTCGGCGGCTCGACCACGGTCAACTGGACCTCGAGCTTCCGCACCCCGCCCGACACCCTGAAGTTCTGGCAGCAGCGCTATCGCCTCGACACCTACAGCGAACAGGACCTCAAGCCCTGGTTCGAGCTGATGGAAGCGCGCCTGCACATCGGCGACTGGCAAGCCGCGCCGAACGAGAACAACGACCTGCTGCGGCGCGGCGCCGACAAGCTCGGCATCCCGACCGGCTTCATTCGCCGCAACGTCAACGGCTGCTGGAACCTCGGCTACTGCGGCATGGGCTGCCCGACCAATGCCAAGCAGTCGATGCTGGTGTCGACCATTCCATCGGCCCTCGACCACGGCGCCACCCTGGTCACGCGCGCCCGCGCCGAGCGCTTCCAGATCGAAGGCGAAAGGATCGCGGCACTCGACTGCAGCTTGCTGGACGCCGCCGGCATCCAGCCCACCGGCCGCCAGCTGCGCCTGCGCGCGAAACACTATGTGCTGGCGGGCGGCGCGATCAACTCGCCGGCGCTGCTGCTGCGCTCGAAGGCGCCGGATCCGAACGGACTGCTGGGCAAGCGCACCTTCCTGCACCCGACCCTGATCTCGGCCGCGGCGTTCCCGCAGCGCGTCGAAGGCTATGCGGGCGCGCCGCAGACCGTGTATTCGGACCACTTCCTGCGCACCCAGGCGATCGACGGCCCGCTCGGCTACAAGCTGGAGGCGCCGCCGCTGCACCCGGTGCTGCTGTCGACCACCATGACCGGCTTCGGCGTCCAGCATGCGGAGATGATGCGCCAGTTCCCCCACCTGCAGGGCATGCTGGCCCTGCTGCGCGACGGCTTCCACCCGGATTCGCGCGGCGGCAGCGTCCAGCTGGGCGCGGGCGGGGCGCCGGTGCTCGACTACCCGCTGAACGAGGTGGTCTGGGACGGCGCCCGCCGCGCGCTGCTGACGATGGCCGAGATCCAGTTCGCGGCCGGTGCCACTGCCGTGCAGGTGGCCCACGAGACCGCGCCGCGTTACGCCTCGTGGCAGGCAGCGAAGCAGGGCATCGCCGCGCTGCCTTACCGCCCGCAGCTGACGCGGGTGGCCTCGGCGCACGTGATGGGCGGCTGCATGATGGCGGGCGACCCGCGCGCCGGCGTCACCGGCCAGGACGGGCGTTACCACGGCCTGGTCAACCTCTCGGTGCACGACGGTTCGCTGTTCCCGACCTCGATCGGCGCCAATCCGCAGCTGTCGATCTACGGCATCACCGCGCGCCTGGCGAGCCAGCTGGCGCAGTCGCTTACCGGCCGCCCGGCCGCGCGCCCGGTCGCCGCGCCGGCGCCGGCAGCGGGCAAGCCGGTGGCCCCGATCCAGCCCGCGGCCGCGTGAGGGTAGCGTGAAGAGTGCGCGCCGCCTGCTGCGGGCGCTGCTGCTGGTGCAGCTGGCGGCGGCGCTCCTGATCGGCTGGAGCGCCGTGGCCTATCTTCGGATGGCGCCATGGCAGGCGGCCCTGCTGGGCGCCGGCAGCGTGGTGCTGGTGCGCCTCCTGATCAACATGAACAACTTCGTGATGGCGGCGCACTTCGCCAGCGCCACGCCGCCGGCCTTCCGGCTCGGCGCCAGGGCCCGCCTGCGCCTGCTGGCCGAGGAATTCCGCGCCAGCATGCTGGTGACGTCCTGGTTAGTGCCCCGCGCGCGCGCCGCCACCCGCATCTACCCGGACAGCCGCCCGCCGCCGGTGCTGCTGCTGCACGGCTACGGCTGCAACAGCGGCTACTGGGCCCACCTGCTGCCGCTGCTCGATGTCGCCCGCATCAGCCACGCGACGGTGGACCTGGAGCCGGTGGCCGGCGACATCGACGCTTACGTGCCGCTGGTCGAACGCGCGGTGCGCGAGCTGTGCGCGGCCGCCGGCACGGACAAGGTGACGATCGTCGCCCACAGCATGGGTGGACTGGTGGCGCGGGCCTGGATGCGCGCCCACGGCAGCGCGGCGCTGGCGCGCGTGATCACCCTCGGCACGCCGCACCACGGCACCGCGCTGGCGCGCTTCGGCCCGGGCCAAAATGCCTTCCAGATGCGGCCCGGCAGCGCCTGGCTGCGCGCGCTGGCGTCCAGCGAAGACGCCGCCGGCCGCGCCCTCGTCACCTCGCTCTACACCCACCACGACAACATCGTGTCGCCGCGGGAATCGAGCCGCCTCGAAGGCGCGCGCAACATCGAATTCGGCGGCGTCGGCCACGTCGCCCTCGGCAGCAATCCGCGCGTCCTGGCCGCGGTCATGGACGAGCTGGCGGCACTGGCTTCCGGCGCGCCCCGGTGCTAGAGTAAGGCGTGTAAAGACAAGGCCGAACCGTGGAGCCCACCATGCCAGCGCGTATCCTCATCGTCGAAGACGACCCGCCCACCCGCGAGCTGATGGCATGGCTGTTGCGCGAGGCCGGGCACACGGTGAGCGAGGCCGGCGACGGCGCCGAAGGCCTGCGGCTGGCGCTGGATGGCCGGCCCGGCCTGGTGGTGTGCGACCTGCGCCTGCCCTCGATGGATGGCTATGCGGTGGCGCGCGCCCTGAAGCGCGAGCCCGGCTGCGCGGCGATCCCGCTGCTGGCGGTGAGCACGCTGCGGCCGGAACAGGACCGCGAGCGGGTGCTGGCGGCCGGCTTCGACGGCTATGTGTGCAAGCCGATCGAACCGGCCAGCTTCGTCGCCGAGGTCGAGGCCTTCCTGCCGCCGGCACCGGCGGCGCCGGCGCTGCCGACCCTGCTGGTGGTCGACGACGATACCTTCATGCGCGAAGTGCTGGTCGACAGCCTCGAGGGCGAGCCCTGGCGCATCCTCAGCGCCTGCTCGGCCGAGGAGGCGCTGGGCCTGCTGGTCCGCCACCCGGTCGACGTGATCCTGTCCGACCAGTGCATGCCGGGCATGCAGGGCACCGAGCTGATGGCCCAGGTCAGCCGCCTGTATCCGCATACGGTGCGCCTGATCCTGTCCGGCCTGTCCGAGCGCGAGCCGATCGACCGCGCCTGCGCCGCCGGCCTGGTCGACCGCCACCTGGCCAAGCCCTGGGCCGCGGCCGCCCTGCGCGAGGACCTGCGCATCGCCTTCCGGGAGCGCAGCGCACGCAGCTGAAACGAAGACCGGCCGGCCCGCCGATATGGTCGAGGCCGACGGTCGGTGTTATCCTTGCGGGTGAGTTCAACCATGCCGTCTTCCATGCAACAAAAAGCGCCCCGCCGGACCCGCGAACGGATTCTCGAATTGTCGCTCAGGCTGTTCAACGAATTCGGCGAGCCGAACATCACGACCACCGTGATCGCCGAAGAGATGAACATCTCTCCGGGGAACCTGTATTACCACTTCCGGAACAAGGACGACATCGTCAATTCGATCTTCGCCCAGTTCGAGGCCGAGATCGGACGCATGCTGACCGTGCCGGCCGGCCGCCGTTCGAACCTGGAGGACGTCTGGCTCTACCTGCGCATGATGTTCGAGCTGATCTGGCGCTACCGTTTCTTCTACCGCGACCTGAACGACCTGCTGTCGCGCAACCGCAAGCTGGAACTGCACTTCAAGGCCATCCTCGCGCACAAGATCAAGGTCGCGCGCCAGCTCTGCGAAGACCTGCGCAGCGAAGGCTCGCTGGAAGCCGGCGACAGCCAGATCGGCGCGATGGCCACCAATATGGTGGTGGTGGCGACCTACTGGCTGTCCTACGAATACGTGCGCAACCCGCGCAAGTACAGCGAACAGCAGGCGATCGCCGACGCCCTCGCGCGCGGCTGCTACCAGGTCCTGTCGATGCTCGGCCCCTACCTGCGCGGCGAGACCCGTGACCTGTTCGAGCGCCTCGCCGACGACTACCTGAAGCAGCTGCCCCCCGAAGGAAAAGCATGAAAGCCATTGCCGTCTACTGCGGCGCCTCGCCCGGCGCCGACCCCCTGTATGCCGACGCCGCGCGCGGCCTGGCCCGCGTGCTGGTGAGCCGCAACATCGGCCTGGTCTACGGCGGCGGCAAGGTCGGCCTGATGGGCGTGATCGCCGACGAAGTGCTCCGATTGAAAGGCGAAGCCACCGGCGTGATCCCGCGCGCCCTGCTCGAGCGCGAAGTCGGCCATACCGGCCTGACGCGCCAGTTCGTGGTCAAGGACATGCACGAGCGGAAGGCGATGATGTCGGACCTGGCGGACGGCTTCATCGCCATGCCGGGCGGGATGGGCACGCTGGAAGAGCTGTTCGAGATGGTCACCTGGGCCCAGCTGGGCATCCACGCCAAGCCGATCGGCCTGCTGAACGCGAACGGTTTCTGGAACGGCTTGTCGGCCTTCGTCGGGCACATGGTGGAGCAGGGCTTCGTGCGCCCGGCGCACGCGGGCCTGATCATGCTGGACGCCGATCCGGACGCCCTGGTGGCGCGTCTTCAAGCAGCGGCGCCGCCGCGCGCCGAGCCACTCGTTTAAGCCAGTACGACGCGGTCGCGCCCCGCGGACTTGGCCTGGTACAGGGCCTTGTCGGCGCGGTTGACGGTGTCGGCCAGCGCTTCGCCGCCGCGGCGCGCCGTCAGGCCCGCCGAAAAACTGATCCGGTGACCGTCCGCCATACCCTCGACGGCCAGGGCGCCGACGCGCGCGCGGATGCGCTCGACCACGGCCCGGGCTTCCGGCTCGCCGCTATCGGGCAGCATCAGCAGGAATTCCTCGCCGCCCCAGCGCGACAGCACGTCGCCCGCGCGCAGCGCGCCGCGGGCGGCGGCCGCGAAGCTGCGCAGCACCGCGTCGCCGGTGGCATGTCCGTAGCGGTCGTTGATCTGCTTGAAGAAGTCGATGTCGAGCAGGGCGATGCAGGTGCCGCGGTCCGGCGCGCCGGTGCCCGCGCCGTGGCGCCGCTCTTCCTGCGCCAGCACCTCGTTCATGTGGCGCCGGTTCGACAGGGCGGTCAGCTCGTCGACCGTGGCCAGGGTGCGGATCGTCTCCAGCGCCTGCTCCAGCGCTTCCTTCTTGCCCTTCAGGCGGGCGCGCAGCTTGCTGGCCTCGCCCGTCAGCAGGGTCACCGACATCGAGCAGCCCGCCAGGATCATGAAGGTCACGGCTTCCACCAGCGGCGGATAGTTCACCGGGTCGCGGGCCTGGTGCCACCACATGGTGACGCCCATGGCGGCCACGGCGGCGGCGGTGAGAAGCAGGGTCTGGCGCGGGCGCAGGGCGAAGGTGCAGAACACCACCACCACCATCAGCCCCATCAGGATGGCGCCGCGCAGCGGTCCGAAGATCGAATACGCCCATATGGTGCAGATGATCGCGAACACGGCCTGCAGCGCGGCGGCGCCGGTCGGCGCCAGCCCGATGCCGGCGCTGAAGCGTACCAGCAGGTAGGACAGGACGATGCAGCCGGCGGAAAAGGCGGACAGGCCGAGCGCGGCGCCGCGGTCGATCAGGCCGCGGCTGCCGGCCGCGATCAGGATGGCCGCGAAGACCGCGTACAGCGCCGCCGTCGCGCCCCAGTAGGTCAGCATGCGGCGCAGCTTGGGGTCGGCGCCGAACAGGGCGCGGGACCATCCCGACGGGTTCATGCGGCGCGCTCCGTCCGAACCTGGGCCAGCAGCATCTCCGTGATGCGTTCGGCCGGCACCGGCGGCGAGAACAGATAGCCCTGCATCTCGTCGCATTCGTTGGCGGCCAGGAATTCGCGCTGCTCCTCGGTTTCCACGCCTTCGGCGATCACCCGCAGCTGCAGGCGGTGGCCGAGCGAGATCACGGCCAGCGCAATCGCCTGGTCGTCCGTGCTGTGGGCCAGGTCGCGCACGAAGCTCTTGTCGATCTTCAGGGTGCTGATCGGGAAGGACTTCAGCGCCGACAGGCTGGAATAGCCGGTGCCGAAGTCGTCGATCGACAGCGAGACACCCATCTCCTTCAGCGCACGCATGCGCTCGACGGCCTGGTTCAGGTCGCGCATCAGCAGGCTCTCGGTGACTTCCACTTCCAGCGCGGAGGGCGGCAGGCCGGTGTCGCGCAGGGCCGTGGCGATGCGCTCGACCAGGTGCTTTTCCTCGAACTGGCGGGCCGAGACGTTGACCGACACCGTCAGCGGCGCGAGGCCGGCGGCGCGCCAGAGCTGGGCCTGGCGGCAAGCGGTGCGCAGCACCCATTCGCCGATCGCGACGATCAGGCCGGATTCCTCGGCCAGGCCGATGAAGCGCGGCGGCGGCACCATCCCGTGCTCGGGATGGCGCCAGCGGATCAGGGCTTCCACGCCGAAGATGCGGCCGGTGCGCAGGTCGACCTTGGGCTGGTACATCAGGAAGAAGCGGCCGGCGGGCGCGGGGACCGACGGCGAGTCGCCGCCCTGGGTCGCATCGAAGGCCTTGCGCAGGCCTTCCAGCAGCATCAGCTTTTCTTCCACGCTCGCATTCATCTCGCGGGCGTAGAACTGGAAGTTGTTGCTGCCCAGGTCCTTGGCGCGGTACATGGCGGCGTCGGCGTTCATCATGAGCGTCTTGGGATCGTCGCCGTCGCGCGGGTAGATCACCACGCCCATGCTGCAAGTGACCTGGACCGCCTGGTCACCGATCGGCACCGGCTCGGTGACGGCCTGGCGGATCTTTTCCAGCACCGGCGTGAGCGCCAGCGCGTTGTCGGAGACGTCCGGCAGCAGGATCACGAATTCGTCGCCGCCCAGGCGGCCCAGGGTGTCGTTGCGGCGCAGGCAGCCCTGCATGCGGCGGCCCACTTCCTTCAGCAGTTCGTCGCCGGCGCTGTGGCCGAGACCGTCGTTGACCAGCTTGAAGCCGTCCAGGTCGACGAAGGCCAGCGCCAGGTGCTTGCCGTTGCGCTGGGCGTTCAGCACCGCCTGGTCGAGGCGGTCGCGGATCAGGCTGCGGTTCGGAAGGCCGGTCAGTTCATCGTGGTGGGCCAGGTGGCGGATCCGTTCTTCGGCCAGCTTGCGCTCGGTGATGTCGCGCACCATGGCGACCGCGCCGCCTTCGACCGGTACGATCTGGCGCTGCAGCCAGCGGCCGACGGCCGGCGAGGTGGCGGCCTGCCACTCGGTCTCGACCGCCTTGCCGTCGACCACCACCGAGACCAGTTCCTCGAACATGCCGTTCATGCGGTAGAAGGGCAGCAGCTCGCCCATCAGGCGGCCGCGCAGCTGTTCCTTGGGGACGCCGGTGACCTGCTCGGCGCGGGTGTTGGTCTCTTCGACCACGAAGTCGACCACCTTGCCGTCCGCATCGCGCACGCTGCGCAGCACGAAGAAGGCATCCAGGCTGGCCTCCGAGGCCGCCGCATAGGTTTCCTGGGCGCGCCGTTCGCGCCGGCGCGCCTTGGACAGCTGCCAGGACCAGGCGCTGATCAGGGCGACCACGGCTATCAGGAGGGCGCTGGCGGCGACGGCGGCCACCAGGTAGCTGCCGCGCTGCTGTTCGTAGTCCGTCATCTCCTCGCTCTCGGCCAGGCCGATCACGGCGGCCAGCGGGAAGCCGTGCAGGCGGCGCACGCTGACATAGCGCGTCACGCCGTCGGGCGCGGTGGGGTGCGGGTCGAGGGCGTCGCTGGCCATGCTGTCGAGCGCCACCTGCTGGCCCCACGAGACCTTGTCGCCGACCCGCAGCGCACGCGCCACGCCGTCGCTGCCGATCAGGCCGACCAGCCCCAGTTCGCCCTCGCGCGAATGCTCGTAGGTGCTGGTGAAATAGGCCGGGGCGACCGCCACGATGGCGACCCCCGCGAAGCGGCCGGCGGCATCGTCGATGCGGCGCGAGAAGTGCAGGTGCGGCTCGACCCGGGCGGCGTCGCCGACGGTCTGGCTGACGAAGGGCGCCGCCGTGTCGCCGTCGCGATGGGCCGTGAAGAAGGTTTCGTGCGAGACGTCCAGCGGCCGCATGGCCGGGTTGCTGGCGACGATGCGGCCGTCGCGGTCGGCGATCCCGACCACGAACACCAGCGCCGGCGGCAGCAGGCCCTTGCGGCGCAGCTCGTCGATGGCGGCCGCGGGACCGTGCTGCTCGGCCGCGTACTTCAGCACCTTCAGGGTCTGGTCGATCGCGGTCAGGCGGTACACCATCTGGGCTTCGTAGGTGTCGACCAGTTCGCGGGTCGCTTCGCGCGCTTCCGCGACGGCGGATTCGCGCTCGGCGGCGATGAAGTGGAAGGCCGCGATCCAGATCGCGACCAGCGGCAGCAGCGCGAACAGCGGCAGTGCGATATAGGTCTCGAGCGCGTGACCGAGCAGGCGGGAAAGCCGCGGTGCAGGGGGGAGCAACTGGAGTCGACCGGGAGAGTGTTGCGGCATCACTTACATATTGGACGGAGCAGGCAGCGAGATTGACTTTATACGTAGGGATACCGAAAGTCGATAGCTAACTTTTAATGCTCATAGGAATCAATTAATCTGTTGCGTATAGGCAACATGAGTTTTTGAGCTCAGGGATGGATGGCATGGTTCAAATGGTCGACATCGGAGCAATGATAAAGCTCACTAGCCCACGACATCTTTCGCCGGCGTTCGCCAGAGGTTTGTAGTGACCAACCTCAAGCAGCGCAGATGATTACCATGGCAAGTTCTTGTGCGAATCTTTTAACCGGGAGAATGCACATGAATTCATTGAGCCAAGCTGGGCTGTCTCCCAGTCCAACGCAAGCGCACCGTCCGATTCGCCTACGTCTGGCGCACCCAAGCTCAGTTCTCGAGGACGTTTTACTCGTCAAACATGTAAGCGGTAAGGAAACGCTTTGCGGCGGGATCGAATATCGACTCCTGTGCGTTTCCATGGAAGCAGCACTCCCTCTGAAAGAATTCATCGCACTTCCGGTCGAATTGCAATTCGTGACAGATCGTGGCGAGTTGCGTTCGGTCTGTGGCGTCGTAGTGCAAGCATCGGCGGGGCAGAGCGACGGTGGCCTGGCAACCTATCAATTGGTCGTTCGGGATGCATTGAGCTTGATGGAACAGTCAACCAATACACGCGTTTTCCGCTGTCGAAATGAAGTCGATATTTCCCTGGCTTTGGTAAGCGAATGGCGCAACGTTAACCCCATACTAGCCAATGCTCTTGAAATCGATGTTTCTGGCATTTCTGGAACATATCCGGCGCGTGAGTTCGCGATGCAGCACAACGAATCGGATGCTGCCTTTCTACGTCGGCTATGGAAGCGCCGAGGCATCGCCTGGTTCTTTCGGGCTGGCCAGTCGAGCCAACCCCACGATTCGTCTGTACCTGCCCATACATTGGTTCTGTTCGATACGCCGCAGGCGCTGGCACGAAACGGTGCGGGAGCCGTGCGCTTCCATCGCGATGCAGGAACCGAAACTCGTGATGGGATTTTTAACTGGAGTGCCGTTCGCTCCTTGAAAACCGGTAACGCCACTCGCCAAAGCTGGGACTACCTTCAAGGCCGAATGATGTCCGCGCATGTCCCGACCACCATGCAGCAAGGCGAAGCCGGCGACCAGTTTGCATTCAGTCTTGAGGATTACTGGATCGACCCACCGCACTTTGGGGATGACAACAGCGACTTCCGAAGACTGGGAGAATTGCGGATGCAGCGCTACGAGTACGAGGCCAAGTGCTTTTGTGGCGAGAGCGGTGTCCGAGATTTGTGCGTTGGTGAGTGGTTCCGGCTCGATGGACATCCCGAAATCGATACACATCCGAACGATGAACGTAAATTCATCCTGACGGAACTATTGGTGGCAGCAGAAAACAACCTGCCCAAGGATATCGACGAACGCGCGCAACGCCTTTTTTCTGCTAATGGCTGGCACCAGAGCGCTGACAATTTCGGGCTTGAGCGAGCTAGCGATGAACGGGACGTCAAATACACCAACCGTTTTACCTGCGTTCGCCGTGGCATACCGATTGTGCCCGGTTTCGATCCGCGTACCGATCTGCCGCCCGTGCATTTACAGTCAGCGATCGTGGTCGGACCGCCGGGCGAAGAAGTGCATTGCGATGAACTTGGACGTGTCAAGCTGCGCTTTCCTGGAACGCGCGAACAAGACCACATGCATGGCGCCGGCGCCAGTGATACTGATCGGGATTCGGCCTGGATCCGTGTTGCCAGTCATTGGGCGAGCAACCGCTGGGGCAACACTACCTTGCCACGCGTTGGGGATGAAGTGCTTGTGGACTTCCTGGGAGGGGATCCGGACAAGCCAATTGTCGTGGGCCGCGTGCACGGCGCCACTGCTCTTCCGCCGGCCTTCAGCCATACGGGCGGGCTACCAGGCAACCGCTTCCTTGCGGGCATCAAAAGCAAGGAAGTCGATGGCATGCGTTACAACCAGCTTCGGTTGGATGACACCCCTGGACAGATCAGCGCGCAACTGGCCTCGGAGCATGGCCATAGCCAGTTGAATCTCGGCTGGCTGACACATCCTCGAAGCGATGGCGATGGCCGGGCGCGCGGCGAAGGGGCTGAGTTACGCAGTGATCAATCCGTTGTGGTGCGCGCCGCCCGGTTGATGCTGTTGACTACCCAAGCCATGCTTGGTGCGGCAGGGAAGCAACTCGAACGCGAGCCTTTGCAAGCCCTCCTCGAAGCTTCGCAGGCGCTACTCCAGGAATTAGGTGAGTTCGCGGAACAGCATCAGGCCATGCCGGTCGATCTCGCGCCACACCGCGAGCTGGCGGATGACTTGAGCAATGCCGAGAATGGCGGTGCTCCGCTGATCGCCCAGTATTCACATGGCGGATTCGTCAGCGCCACACCAAAATCCTCCGTCAGTTACAGCGGTTGCCAGCAGAACATTGTGGCGCAACAGAACATCCAGGCGTTTGCCGGCCAGCGTGTGAATATCAATGCGGGCAGGGGTATTTCGCTGTTTGCGCACCAGGATGGGATAAAACACATTGCTAGAACTGGCAGGGTCGACATCCAGGCCCAGCAGGAGAGTATCGGAATTGCTGCCGATCGTGATGTCAAGATCACCGCCAGCCAAGGCGACGTCGTGATCGCCGCCAAAAAGAGCCTCACGTTGTTATGCGGCGGCGCGTATATCAAGCTCGTGGACGACAGGATCGAGCTTGGCTGCGGCGGTGATTTCATTGTGAAAGCCGGGATGCACAAATGGGATGGCCCTGCCCGGCAAGACGCTGACCTGCCGTTTTTCCCTGCAGCCGATCACATAAATTGGCTGAAGCTCGACCTCGACGGCTACCAAGGGGCGCCAATGGTTGGCGTGCCCTATACCTTGCATTTCGCAAACGGCCAGCAGAAGAGCGGTACTCTCGACGGAAACGGCGTGGCCGAAGAGCGCAATCTGCCGGATACCATTACTAAAGTTGTCTATCACAACGCACCTGGCGCTAAGGATGCACCACGGCCCGAAATAAGTAAATTCCTGTCCGGACTCGATCCGCTCATGGCCGAAGAACGCGGAGGCGACTAATGGCGGCCACCAACGACACGCTCGGCGCATTGAATGAAGTTCGAGGACAGGAAAAGCCCGAAGACATCGGTTTGGGGGAATGGATATGGGGCGCGCTACAAGGCGACTTCAATGCCGATCGCTCCGCCGGACAGATCGGATTCGATATGGTGGTCTCGTTGATCCCGGTAGTCGATACCGTATGCGACCTGCGCGATCTGTGTGCGAACATCCGGCAATTCAGCAAGGAACCTTCGAATAAGGTCACCTTGTTCTTCATCGTGACGACAATCGTCGGGTTTGTTCCGGAAATTGGCACAGTCGTCAAAAGTACGCTGCGCCTTGTCTGGGTATATCTCAGACCGATCATCCAGCATGCCGACGATATTGTTAACGTCGAGAAGTTATTGGCTGCGGCCCATCGGGCGTGCGACAACGCCCTCCCGAAAATTACCGAGTATCTACAGCATAATCGGGTAGTGAAATGGGCGACCGATGGAAAGCTGCCTGATATTTACCGTTTTGTGTCGACCACCATTCGCGACGCATCAGACAAGCTTAACCCTGCCATGCTCGGGCGTCTGCTGAATGCGAAATGCAACGATTTGAAGAGCTTGTTGCAAAAGATCCGGCCTGTCGTACCGGCTACCATTCGCGAACGTATCGATGACTTCATCAAGCTGATCGATACGAAACGACGCGCCATGAGCAGCGCAATCCAGGAATTCGTCCAGCCAGTGCGGACGGTATTGAAGATCGTTGCCAAACGGCTGGATGACCAGGCGTGGCATGTGCAGACCTACCAGACTAATCGGGGCTGGATCGCGCCGATTTCGGAATCGGGCTCGGCGAAGCTGATCAATGGGAAACCGCCGAAGTGGGCGAAGAAAACGACAGGACCTTTGATGCATCCGCCCTTGGACATGGAGGATGATGCAATTAAAGCCTTAATGCAGCAACATCCGAGGCACCCAGCGCTTCAAGATTGGCTTGTTAGAACGTTTTCAGAAAGAGGAAAAATTCGAGCTGATGCAATCAAAGGGCCGGCAAAGCTCTACCGCATTGTCGATCCTTCTAATGAGGGTGCCGGTATCTTCTCGATGACGGAGAAGGAATACAGGGCAATTAAAAGCAGAGATGAATGGCGAAGCAAATTTGCTGTCAAACCGGAATGGAATCAGAATGGCTGGGTCGTGGAGTATGAAGTAAAAGTGGGCGAAGTCTTGCCGGTCTGGCGTGGGCCCGCTGCTAGTCAAGAGCTAAAGGGAACCAACTATTATCTGGAAGGGGGCGGCGAACAGATCGTGTTCTTCCCTAACAGGCGGGATGAAATGGTTCAGGCGATGCCAAGGGTTGATCGTGAAACCGGGCAGTCGATCAAGGACCGCGCGGGTATTGAGGATCGGCGGGTGGAATATACCGATTTGACCGGCGGAAAGGCCCCCGCGAAATTGAGAGCACGTATTACTGACCCACACATCAAAGGTCCGATCGAAACTGGTTGGGGCGCAACGGATTATACACCGCAGGAAGCCCGGCGAATCCTGCTTACAGTTCCAGCGTCGTCGTAAACAGTAAATCATGACGGAGTAAAAGTCCATGCGAGATCTGCAATTAGAAGCCGCTATTTGGAATCTCTTTACCTCGATCGAATTCTTTGAGGCTGCCGCACGGGAGTGCGAAGATACAATGGCATGGTTTGGTACCCTCGCAATCTCACGACGGGCTGAAAATTTTGGCAGGAACAACCAGATATTCGATACTTTCAATGCGTTGGCTTGTGATTTAAAGCGTGGTGCGGCGTTGGCAAAGCTGGGTGACTATAAACCGGTATGGGATACCGCACGTTGGGTCAGGGGCGATGTCCGGGGCATGATGGAGCAGCCCCTGCACGGCTGGATGACGGAAGTCGAGTATAAGGAGTTCGAGGAAGTTAGGATCAGTCGGTTGCTAACTTATGCAACTCAGATTACACGGGCACTTCATAATGGCTTGGTCGGTGCACAATACTTCTTGCAGCCGAATCTGGATTGTCCTGAGCGAAGTAACGATGATGATGGGTTTCCAGGAGACCTCATAGTCAAAGCGTATGAATCAAACCTTCGTCGATATAAAAATACGTTGTTTTCGAAGCTGGCCGATTCGCTGCCGGAATATGTGATTGATAGGTCAATCTCTTGCCGAACGGGCGATGAGGTGCAATGGACCGGCGTTTGGTATCCCACCACCGGTTTAGAGAAGCACAGCCTAACCTTTGCCATCAAAGGATTGCGGATGCAACCAGCATTTCGAGTTGACAAAACGGTAGAAGAACTTAAGCGCGAAAGCGGCGGTGCGATAGTCACGCGTCCTGAAACAGTCGCAGTCGCTACTACCTGGCACCCACTCATCCCATCCGGCCGTAATGTCACTGTCGACACGAATGAAGAACTACGGGCAAAAGCCGGACAACTCTGTCCGAAAGCCGGTATTTGGCAGTCTACCGATCCCGGCGCGACGCGGCGCTTCTACAAAGCTGGAGAAACGATGGCCGATCTGAAATCCGCTTACGGCTACACGGTCTGGCAGTGGATAAGCGACCGATGATCCAACAATTCCGCGAGAGCAATCGGTCCAGCTTAGGAGGCAGAAGATGAAAGGTGTTATCCGACTAGGCGACGCAACCAGCCACGGCGGCAAGGTGATTGCCGCCTCTGGCTCCTCGTTCGTCAACGGCATAGCGGTGGCCCGACAAGGAGACGCATGTGTTTGTCCGGTCAATGGTCATGCTTCCTGTGTAATTGCGGAAGGCGATCCGATGGTAGTTGACAGAGGAATGCCTGTCGCTTTCGATGGACATAAAACATCATGTGGGGCAACGCTAATCTCGTCCGCGCCGTCGTCGGGCAAGATTTAAACTACCTTGGAGAATCGTTTCGAATCCTTGCCCGCCGGTGATTTATAATTCGGGCATGCATACCCCGACACGGCATTGGCGCACGCGCGCGCGGATCGCCTGGATCGCCTGCCTGGCCATCCTGTTCAACGTGTTCGCCCCGCTGGTATCGCATGCGATGGAACCTGCCACCCGCGCGCCCCTGGTGATGGAGATGGAAGTCTGCACCGCGATGGGCATGACCAGCATGCCGGTCGTGCTTGCGCCAGCCGGCACCGACGACTCCACCTCGGGCAAGCTGCACAAGAACATGAACCATTGCGGCTATTGCGCAGCCCATGCCGGCGCCCATGGCCTGCCGCCGCCGATGGATGTCGTTTTCGCCCCGCTTGGCGGCCGGGATGTCTATCCGCCGCTCTACTATCGGGCCTCGCGTCCGCTGTTCCCGTGGTCGCTGGCGCAACCGCGCGCGCCGCCTTTCCTTGCCTGACCCCGGCGGCCTTGCGCCGCCGGCCCAGACCCGCACCGTCACGCCCCGGTCCCGCTTCACGCGCAGGGCGGGTGGTTTGACGTGTGCCGAGCGCCCCATCGGGCGACCGAAGCAACCCCAGGTCAAGCACAGGAACAACAATGAAAAATGCAAGCACGGCGCTGGCCCTGACGGCGCTGGCCGCCGCCATGTCCGCGGCCTTTGCCCAGGACGGGCCCGGCCAGGAACGCCAGCTCGGAACCGTCATCATCACCGGCAAGCACCCGACCTCGCTGCCGACCCAGATCCCGACCACGATCGAGACCATCACCGGCGACGAGATCGCGCGCGGCATCAACGCCAGCGACGCCGAAGACGCCCTGAAGTACCTGCCCAGCCTGCTGGTACGCAAGCGCTACATCGGCGACTACAACCACGCCGTGCTGTCCACGCGCGCCTCGGGCACCGGCAACAGCGCCCGTTCGGCCGTGTACGCGGACGGCATCCTGCTCTCCAACTACCTCGGCAACGGCGCCACCTTCGCGCCGCGCTGGGGCATGGTCGGCCCGGAAGAGATCGAACGGGTCGACGTGCTGTACGGCCCGTTCTCGGCGGCCTACGGCGGCAACTCGGTGGGCGCCGTGGTCGACTACGTGACGCGGATGCCGTCCCGCTTCGAGGCCCATGCCAAGTTGTCGGCCTCCATCCAGCCCTTCAGGCTGTACGGCACCGACGATACCTACCATGGCCGGCAGGGCAGTATCTCGCTCGGCAACCGCGCCGGCCGCTGGTCCTGGTACCTGGATGTCAGCCGCCTCGCTAGCTCCGGCCAGCCCTTGACCTTCCCGACCCGTTATCCGGCCGCCACCGAGTCCGCGGCGGGGATCCCGGTGAGCGGCGCCGTGCCAGGCCGGGACCGCACCGGGCGCGACTGGCTGATCCTCGGCGCCGCGACCCGCTACCACACGGTGCAGGACCACCTGAAGGCCAAGCTGGCCTACGATTTTTCGCCGACCCTGCGCGCCACCTATGTGTTCGGGCTGTGGGACAACGATTCCCAGGGACGTCCCGAGTCTTATCTGCGCGACGGCGCCGGCCAGCCGGTCTACAGCGGCACGGTCAACATCGGCGGCCGCGCCTATGCGCTGGCAGCGGCCGATTTCAACCAGTCCAACGAAAGCCTGCGCCACCTGATGCACGGCCTGACCGTGAAGAGCAGCAGCCGCGGCAGCTTCGACTGGGAAGTCGCCGCCAGCCTCTACGACTACGACAAGGACAGCCTGCGCGCACCGACGGTGGCCCTGCCGGCCGCCGCGAACGGCGGGGCGGGGCGCATGGTCGACCAGCACGGCACCGGCTGGCACACCTTCGCAGCCAAGGGCGTATGGCGGCCGGAAGGCGCCGCGGGGGCGCAGGTGGCCGAATTCGGCTGGCAGGAGGAAAGCTACAAGCTGCGCAGCATCGAGAACGCCACCGCCGACTGGCTGAACGGCGCCCCCGGCGCGCGCAACCAGGCCTTCAGCGGCCGAACCAGCATCGACGGCCTGTATGCCCAGGACACCTGGAAGTTCGCGCCGCGCTGGAAGACGGTGCTGGGCCTGCGCTACGAGCGCTGGGAGGCGCGCGAGGGCAGGACCTCGAACGCCACCACCACCGTCAGCCACGGCAGCCGGCGCGAGGATTACTTTTCGCCGAAGGCCGCGCTGGCCTTCCAGGCGAGCGAGGATTGGCTGCTGAAGGCCTCGCTGGGACGCGCGGTGCGCATGCCGACCGTGTCCGAGCTGTACCAGGGCGGCATCAACGCGGCCGGCACCCTGATCAACAACGACCCGAACCTGAAGCCGGAAAAATCCTGGACCGGCGAACTGACGGCCGAGCGCAAGCTCGAGACCGGCCAGCTGCGCCTGACGGCCTTCGGCGAGCGCACCCGCGACGCCCTGTACTCGCAGACCAATGTGCTGGTGGTGCCCAACGTCACCAACGTGCAGAACGTCGACCGCATCGCCACCAAAGGACTGGAAGTTGCCTATGCCGCCAGCGACGTCGGCCTGCGCGGCCTCGACCTGAACGCCAGCCTGACCTGGACCGATTCGAAGATCGAGCGCAACGACAAGTTCCCGGCCAGCGTCGGCAAGTGGCAGCCGCGGATTCCGGAATGGCGCGCGGCCGGCCAGGCGACCTGGCGCTTCGACGACAGGCTGGCGGCCACGCTGGCGGCGCGCTACAGCGGGCGCCAGTACTCGACCCTGGACAACTCCGACCCGAACGGCTTCGCCTACCAGGGCGCCAGCAAGTACTTCACGACCGACCTGCGCCTCACCTACAGGATCGACCGGCAGTGGTCCGCCGCCCTCGGCATCGACAACCTGAACAACTACAAATACTGGAACTTCCACCCTTATCCCCAGCGCACCTGGGTGGCGGAGCTGAAATGGGATCTGTGACCATGGAGGACAGTGTCCACCGCTTGCCCAGCCTGGCGGCGCGGCGCCGCAGCCTGTTCTGGCGCATCCACTTCTGGGCGGCGCTGATCGCGTCGCCGTTCGCTTTGGTGGCGACCCTGACCGGACTGCTCTACGTCTTCACGCCGCAGATCGAAGCGCGCCTGTACGGCGGACTGGAGCGGGTGGCGCCGCAGGGCGCGCGGCTGTCCCTCGATGCGGCGGTGGACGCGGCACGCAGGGCGGCGCCGGCCGGGCTCGTGGTGCAGGCGGTGACCCCGCCCGCGGCCGCGGACGACGCGGTGCGGGTGGGCTTCGGCAAGCCCGCGGCGGGCGGCGGCGAGCATGCGGGCCATGGCCGGCCGGCGCCGGCGGTCGTGCGGCCGGCGCAAGGCGGCGATCGCGTCACCGTATTCGTCGATCCCTACCGCGCCACCGTGCTCGGCAGCCAGCGCGACCAGGACCGTTTCAGCGAATGGGCGCGGCGCCTGCATTCGCGCCTGCTGCAGGGCGAGTCGCTGCGCTGGATGATCGAGCTGGCGGCCAGCTGGATGCTGGTGATGCTGCTGACCGGCGTGGTCCTGTGGTGGCCGCGTCCCGGCCAGCCGGGCCTGCCGCGTGCCGCGGCGCGTGGCCGCGCGGGCTGGCGCCAGTGGCATGCCTTCCTCGGCACCCTGCTGAGCGTGCTGAGCCTGGCGATGGTCCTGACCGGCATCACCTGGAGCAGATACGCCGGCGAAAACGTGCGCGCCCTGCGCGACTGGGCCGGCCAGGCCGGGCCGCGGGTGCCGGAGCGCCTGCATTCGATGCCCCAGGACCGGCCCCAGCTGAACTTCCAGCAGGCCTGGGACCGCAGCCGCGCCCTGGTGCCGGGCGTCGCGCCGCTGCTCACGCCGCCGCGCGGCCCGCACGGGGTCTGGCGCGCGTCCTCGGCCGACAGGCGCCATCCGGCCAGCCGTTTCGACCTGGTGCTGAACAGCTATGACGGCCAGGTGCTGTACTACGCGGGCTGGGACCGGCAGACGGCCTTCGGCAAGGCCACCGCGGTCGGCATTCCCTTCCACCGCGGCGAACTGGGCATCTGGAACCAGGTGCTGCTGTTCGTGTTCGCGGCCGGGGTGCTGTTCTCGCTGGTGTCGGGCTGGACGATGTTCTTCAAGCGGCGCCGCGCCGGCCTGGCGGGCCTGCCGACACTGCTGCCCGGCGCCTGGCGTGCGGCGCCGCCGGCCGCCGTCGCGCTCGCGATCGGCCTGTGCGCGCTGATGCCGCTGCTGGCCTTCAGCACGGCCGTGCTGGCGGCGCTGGAGGCGGGACTGGCCTGGCGCCGCCGGCGGGAAGGGCTGGCCGCCGCCTGAGCCGCCTGAACCGGATCAGGCGTGGGCCGGGGCCTGGCTGCGGCCGAGGCGCAGCATCGCATAGGTGTCGCGTCCGCCTTCCTTGGCGGTGTACAGGGCGCGGTCGGCGGCGTCGAGCAGGCGGCTCGGCGAGAGCTCCGGCTGTTCCGCCAGCGCCGCCCCGATCGAGGTACCGACCTGCAGGATCAGCGTGCCTACTTCGAAGGGCGCGCGCATCGCCGTGAGGATCTTGCGGGCCACCAGCTCGACGTCGGCCTCGCCGGCCACCTCGTTCAGCAGCACCGTGAATTCGTCGCCGGCCAGGCGCGAGACCAGGTCGGAACTGCGCACCGCGTCGCTCAGGCGGCGCGCGAACTCGACCAGCACGGCGTCGCCGACGGCATGGCCGTAGCGGTCGTTGATCTGCTTGAAGTGATCGACGTCCAGGTAGAGCAGGGCGGTGCCGCGGCCCGGGCGCGGCGCGCGTTCCGCGTTCTGCAGCGCGGCCTGGAAGTGGCGCCGGTTCGGCAGGCCGGTCAGGGTGTCGGTGTGGGCCAGAGCGTGCAGGCTGCGTTCGTGCAGGCGCGAGGCGGTGGCGTCGGTGGTCAGCACGTAGACGCCGGCCACGGCGCCGTCGCGCAGCTGCGGCAGGAAGGTCGTGTGGGCGATCCGCGTGTGCTTCTTGCGCACGATCTCGTGTTCGCATTGCGAGGCCTGGCCGCGCCAGGCCTGTTCCAGCGCCGCCGCCTGGGGTGCGAGGTAGTCGGCGCCGAAGGCTTCCTCCATGGTCTTGCCGAGGATCTCGCCGGCGGGCTTGCCCAGCCAGGACTGGTGCACGGCATTGGCGAACACGTAGCGCCGCTCGCTGTCGAGGTGGGCGATCAGCACCGGCACGTTGTCGGTGATGGTGCGCAGCCTTTCCTCGCTCTCGGCCAGGCGCAGCTCACTGGTCTTGCGCTCGGTGATGTCGAAGGCCATCGCGAAAAAGCCGTCCGGCTGGCCGCCCGCGGTACGCTGGGGCACGAAGCAGCACTGGAAATGCTGGGCCCGCCCATCGCAGGCGGACACGTATTCGAAGAACACCCGCTCGCCGGCCACCACCCGTTCGATCCAGGGGACCAGGATCGCGTAGTCCTCGGGACGGTAGGCGCTGGACACGTGGCGCCCGAGCAGCTCGTCGGCGCGCTTGCCGTACATCTTGAGGGCATAACCGTTCAGGAACACGAATTCGCCGGCCGCATTCAGCTTGCCGATCATGGCCGGCAGGTTCTCGGTGATGGCGCGCAGGCGGCGCTCGTTGGTCTCGAGCTGCTCGCGCGAGGCATTCGCTTCGGTGACGTCCTTCATCGCCACCACCGCGCCCAGCGGACGGCCGGATGCGCTGCGCAGCGGCCGGCCGCTGACCAGCACGGTGTGCGGCGGACCGTCCGTGCGCGCGATGACGACGGCCTCGTCGCGCACCGTCTCGCCGGTCAGGGCGCGCGCCAGCGGCACCTCGTCCATCGCCAGCGGGGTGCGGCCGTCGGCATGGCACAGTGCATAGTGCTGCGCCCACTCGGCCGGCGCGATCGCCTTCAGGTCGCGCCCGAGGATGGCGCGCGCCGCGCGGTTGAACAGCGACAGGTTGCCGACCGCGTCGCACAGCACCACGCCGACGTCGATCGATTCCAGCACGGCGTCCAGCAGCTCCTGCTTTTCCTCCAGTTGCTGGCGGGTGCGGATACGTTCCGAGATATCGTTGATGAAGGCGCCGACGCAGCGCTTGCCCTTCCACTCGTAGCTGCTGATGGTCATTTCGACCATGATCTGGCGGCCGCTCGCGGTCAGCGCCGGCAGTTCGAGCTTGCGGTCCAGCATCGCCGCTTCGCCGGTGGCGTGCCAGCGCCGCATGCCCGTGTCGTGCAGCGCGCGCAGCGAGGGCGGCACCAGCAGCTCGGACAGGCTGCGGCCGAGGGCATCGGCGCGGGTCCAGCCGAAGATCCGTTCGGCCGAGGCATTCCATTCGACGACGCGGCCTTCGGCATCGGCGCCGACGAAGCCGCTCCAGGAGGCGGCGACGATGGTGCGGTTCCAGTCCTCGCTGTGCTGCAGCGAGACCTCGACCGCCTTGCGGTGGGCGATCTCCTGCGACAGTTCGGCCAGCTTGCCTTCGAGTTCGGCGGTGCGCTCGGCCACCCGCTGTTCGAGCTGGGTGTTGAGGGACTTCAGGGCCTGCTCGGCCATCAGGCGGGCAGTGACGGTCTTCACGTGGTTCAGTTCGGCCTCGGCCAGCTCGGCGAGGTCGCGCAGGGCCTGGCGCTGCTCGTCCGTCAACACGCGCGGCGCGGTGTCGGCGATGCACAGGGTGCCGACCGGCTGGCCATTGCTGTGCAGCGGGTGGCTGGCGTAAAAGCGGATATGCGGTGCGCCGGTCACCATCGGATTGGCGGCGAAGCGCGGATCGGCGGCGGCGTCCTCGACCACCAGCATCTGGTCCAGCGCCACCGTATGGCTGCAGAAGGCGACCGAGCGCGGCGTCTCGGATGCTTCGATGCCGCAGCGCGCCTTGAACCACTGGCGCGTGCCGTCGACCAGCGAGATCGCCGCGGCCGGGACCCCGAAGGTCATCGCGGCCAGGCGCGTGAAACGGTCGAAGCGCTGCTCCGCCGGCGTGTCGAGGACATGCAGCGAGTCGAGTGCTTTGAGTCGGTCTTGTTCGGAAGAAGTGATCGGGTAGGGCATGGCCGCTCCAGGAATCCGGATGGACAACGGCAGGGTAGGGGCCGGAACGTCATCGGCGCCGGGGGCGGGGGCAGCCGATGAGCACATCCTATCATGCGTTCCGCATGGAAATTATTTCCATACGGATAGATTAGCGAAAAGTGTTGTGCGCCAGCCTTGACCTTTCGACATCGGCCAGCACGGGCCGACGGTGGGAAATCAGCATGACCGAATTGCGCGGCGTGATCCTTTCGCGCGCCGAGCCGGAACAGCGGATCTACGGCTGGAACGAAGAAGTGGAAAGCAGTGCGATCGCGTTCCTGATCGACGGCTTGCGCAAGAAGCTCGACACCGGCATGATCGAGCCTGTCAGGGGGTGGGATGGATAATTCCAAAGGAAGCGTGAAGCGCCCGCGTTCGCTGCGCTGGATGCGAATGCTGGCGCCTGAGCAGATGAGCGGGCGCCGCTTCTCCACCCTGCGCCGGATCCCTCGCCCGATCTGGATCCTCGGCCTCGTCAGCATGCTGATGGACATCTCGTCCGAAATCGTCCACAGCCTGCTGCCGATGTTCCTGGTCGCCGGCCTCGGCGCCAGCGTGGCGACGGTCGGCTTGATCGAAGGTATTGCCGAGGCGACATCTCCCATCGTCAAGGTCTTCTCGGGCAGCCTCAGCGATTATCTCGGAAACCGCAAATGGCTGGCCGTGGCCGGCTACGCGCTGGGCGCCGCCAGCAAGCCTTTCTTTGCCATCGCCGCCACCGCCAACGTCGTGCTGGGCGCGCGCTTCGTCGACCGCATCGGCAAGGGCATCCGCGGCGCCCCCAGGGATGCGCTGGTGGCGGACATCACGCCGCCAGATTCGCGCGGCGCCGCCTTCGGCCTGCGGCAATCGCTCGACACGGCCGGCGCATTCATGGGCCCATTGCTCGCCGTCGGTCTGATGTTCTTGTGGGCAAATGATTACCGCCGCATCTTCTGGATTGCCGTGATCCCGGGCGCGCTGGCGGTGCTGTTGCTGGCATGCGGCGTGAAGGAACCGCCGCATGCGGCCCTATCAAAAGGCGTCAATCCGCTCAACCGGGCCAGCCTGCGCAAGCTGTCCGGCGCCTACTGGTGGGTGGTCGCGATCGGTGCGGTGTTCACCCTGGCGAGGTTCAGCGAAGCCTTCCTGGTGCTGCGCGCCATGCAGGGCGGATTGGCGCCGGCCCTGGTGCCGCTGGTGATGGTCGCCATGAACATCGTCTACATGCTGTCCGCCTATCCCTTCGGGAAGCTGGCGGACTCGATGAACCACATGCGTTTGCTGGTCGTCGGCCTGGCTTTCCTGGTCCTGGCCGACCTGGTCCTTGCGCAGAGCAATCATTGGCCGGCGGTGCTGCTCGGCGTGAGCCTGTGGGGCCTGCACATGGGGATGACGCAAGGCTTGCTGGCGGTGATGGTCGCCCATACGGCGCCGGCGAATCTGAAAGGTACGGCATTCGGCTTCTTCAACCTGGTGTCCGGCATCGCCATGCTGTTCGCCAGCGTGGTCGCCGGGATGCTGTGGCAGGGGTTCGGAGCGGCCGCGACCTTTCATGCGGGGGCCGCGTTCAGCGTCCTCGCCGCCATCCTGATCCTGGCCCGGCGGCCCTGACGGGCCTCATCCCCACAGCCGCTCGCCGCCCAGTTCCAGCTGGGTCAGGTAAAGGCGCAAGTCGAATTCGAACTGGTGGTAATCCGGCTCCATCCAGCAGCACAGCTTGTAGAAGGCCTTGTCGTGCTGCTTTTCCTTCAGGTGGGCCAGCTCGTGCACGACGATCATGCGCAGGAACTCGGGCGGCGCATCGCGGAACACGCTGCCGATGCGGATCTCGTGCTTGGCTTTCAGCTTGCTGCCCTGGACGCGCGAGATGGCGGTGTGCAGGCCGAGGGCTTGCTGGACGATGCCGATCTTGCTGTCGAAGCCGACCTTGGCGACCGGTTCGGCGTTGCGCAGGTATTCATCCTTCAGGTCTTGCACATAGCCGTAGAGGGCCTTGTCGGTGCGTACCGCGTGGGCTTGCGGATAGCGGCGCAACAGGTGCTCGCCCAGGCGGCCTTCGGCCAGCAGGCGGTGGACCTGGTCGAGCAGGTGGGCGGGATAGGCCTTGAGGTATTTGAGGGTGTTCGGGTCGGACATGGACTACGCACTCTAGCACAGGATGAGAGCGCCGGAGTGCGCAGCCGCTTGCGTGATCGGTGAAGAATGGGCCGGTGGAGATCAACCGGTAAAGGGAATCGCCGCGCCCGGTGCCGGCGGCGTGGCGGATGCAATCATTCCCTGGTCAGGTAAGGAGCCTGGCGATGCCGCTTTCCTTATCTTATTCCGCCTTGCCGCCCTGGCGGTTGCCCCCCTTGGCGGCGGCGGCGGCGCGGTTGGCTGATTGCCGGCTTTCCCCGCCCTTGCGGCCGATGTCGGCCATATGGGCGCGGTTGCGGCTGACCACTTCCCCGCCTTTCTGGCCTGCGCGGCGCGCTTCCTCCGAGTCGAACTCGTGCGCCGTTCCTTTCTGGTGGGCGGCCTGGCCGCCCTTGCTGGCGATTTGGCGCTGCTGGTTCTGGTCCATCGCAGCGAAACCGCGCTTGGCAGGCTGGCTTTTCTGCTCGTTGCCGCCCGAGCTCGCGCTCTTGCCGCCGTCCTTGCTTGTCGCCATATCGATCTCCTTGTGCCTGTCGGTGAACAATCAAACCCGAGCGTCACGGATGCGCTCGTGCGTTTAGAGAGGCGGGGGAGGCAATAGTTCCGGCCGATGGCGACGGCAATGGAGGTTTCAGGCGTCGGCGATCTTCAGCACCAGTTTTCCGAAGTTCTTCCCTTCGAACAGCATCAGCAAGGCGGCCGGGAAGTTCTCGAGGCCTTCGACGACGTGCTCGCGGTGCTTGATACTGCCCTCGCGCAGCCACTGTGCCAGGCGCGCCACGCCTTCCGGATAGCGATGGGCGAAATCGAACACCACCATGCCCTCCATGCGCGCCCGGTTCACCAGCAGCGACAGGTAGTTCGCCGGGCCGCGCACCGGCGTGGTGTTGTTGTACTGCGAGATCGCGCCGCAGATCACGATGCGCGCCTTCAGCTTGATGCGGGTGAGGACGGCGTCCAGGATCTCGCCGCCGACGTTGTCGAAATAGACGTCCACGCCGTCCGGGCAATGCTGCTTCAGGCCAGGTCCGATCGGTCCCTCCTTGTAGTCGATGCAGGCGTCGAAGCCGAGTTCCTCGACCACGAAGCGGCATTTGTCGGCGCCGCCGGCGATGCCCACCACGCGGCAGCCCAGGCGCTTCGCGATCTGGCCGACCGTGGCCCCGACCGCGCCGGCGGCGGCCGACACCAGCACCGTCTCGCCGGCTTTCGGCTGGCCGATGTCGAGCAGGCCGAAGTAGGCGGTCATGCCCGGCATGCCGAGCACGTTCAGCCAGGCCGGCAGCGGCGCCAGGCCGGGGTCGATCTTCGCCAGGCCGCCCTGGTCGTCGGCCGCTCCGGTCCAGAAGCGCTGCACGCCGAAGGCGCCGCTGACGTGGTCACCCACGGAAAAGCGCGGCGAACGCGTTTCCGTCACCACGCCCACCGCGCCGGCACGCATCACTTCGCCGATCGCCACCGGGCGGATATACGACTTCCCTTCGTTCATCCAGCCGCGCATGGCCGGATCGAGCGACAGGTACAGCACCTTCACGCGCACCTGGCCGTCTTCCAGCGGCGCCAGGGCTTCTTCGGTGAGCTGCCAGTTATCCGCGGCCGGCATGCCGACGGGGCGGGAGGCCAGGCGGAACTGCTGGTTGGTTTGGGTGGACATGGGGTCTCCTTTGTTTTGACATGTGGACTTGTCAACTATAGCGCCAACTCGCCGTTCCCGCTGTCGCGTACATGCCCATCCTGCAACTCATGCGACAATGCTCCGACCGTCCTCATCCTCCACGACCTTCCAAGACCATGAAGCACCCCGAATTCATCCTGACCCTGTCCTGCCTGGACCAGCGCGGCATCGTCCTGCGCGTGTCCGGCTTCCTGGCCGAGCACGGCTGCAACATCATCGATTCCGACCAGTTCGGCGACCCGGAATCGAAGTTGTTCTTCATGCGCATCCACTTCGCGCTGGAAGAGCCGAACGTCGCGGAAGCCACCCTGCGCGCCGGCTTCGATGCCCTGTGCGCCCACCTGGGCGCCGCCGGCCAGCTGCACGACGCCGCGCGCAAGCCGCGCGTGCTGATCATGGTCTCGAAGATCGGCCACTGCCTGAACGATTTGCTGTTCCGCTACCGCAGCGGCCTGCTGCCGGTGGAGATTCCGGCGATCGTCTCGAACCACATGGACTTCTACCAGCTCGCGGCCAGTTACAATATCCCCTTTCACCACTTGCCGCTCGAGGCCGGTGCCAGCGAAGCCGACAAGCTGGCGCAGGAAAGCCGCATCATCGAGCTGCTGGACCGGCACCAGGTCGACCTGGTCGTGCTGGCGCGCTACATGCAGATCCTGTCGCCGGGACTGTGCGAAGCCTTGAAGGGGAGGGCGATCAATATTCACCACTCCTTCCTGCCGAGCTTCAAGGGCGCGCGCCCGTATGCCCAGGCGCACCGGCGCGGCGTCAAGCTGATCGGCGCGACCGCCCACTTCGTCACGGGCGACCTCGACGAAGGGCCGATCATCGAGCAGGACGTCGAGCGGGTCGACCACGCGATGAGCGTCGAGGCCCTGACGGCGATCGGGCGCGACGTCGAAAGCGTGGTGCTGGCGCGCGCGGTCAAGTGGTTCGTGGAACACCGCATCCTGCTGAACGGCGACAAGACCGTCGTCTTCAGCTGATTACACTGAAAGACAGAAGAACCAGATGGCCCTGAAAGCAACGATCTACAAGGCAGACCTGAGCATCGCGGACATGGACCGCAATTACTACCAGGAGCACGCGCTCACCATTGCGCGCCATCCGTCCGAGACCGACGAGCGGGTGATGATCCGCCTGCTCGCCTTCGCCCTGCATGCCGACGAGGCGCTCACCTTCGGCAAGGACCTGTTCGACGTCGAGGAGCCGGCCCTGTGGCTGAAGGACCTGACCGGCGCGATCCAGACCTGGATCGAGGTCGGCCAGCCGGACGAACGCCGCCTGCTGAAGGCCAGCGGCCGCGCCGAGCACGTGGTGGTGTACAGCTACAGCGCCGTCAGCCACATCTGGTTCAAGCAGGTGGCGAAGCAGATCGACCGCGCCCGCAACATCACCATCGTCAACATCGCGGCCGAGAGCGCCGCAGCGCTGGAGCGCATGTGCAAGCGCAATATGCAGCTGCAGTGCACGATCCAGGACGGCCAGGTATGGCTGACCGACGGCCTTGAAACCGTGCAGGTCGAACGCGATACACTGCTTTCAGAACGCAATTATTGATCGAACAGGCGGAATATGAACCGACGTCTTCTCGCGCTGGCCCTGGCCAGCCTCGTGTCCCTGCCGGCGCTGGCCCAGGTCAGCGTCAGCGACCCGTGGATCCGCGCCACCGTGCCCCAGGCCAAGGTGGCCGGCGCCTTCATGCAGCTGAAGTCCGCGAAGCCGGTGAAGCTGGTGGAAGTGAAGAGTCCGGTCGCCGGCCGGGTCGAGCTGCACCAGATGGCGATGGAAGGCCAGACCATGCGCATGCGCCAGGTCGAGTCCATCGACCTGCCGGCCGGCCAGACGGTGAACCTGGCATCGGGCGGCTACCACCTGATGCTGTTCGACCTGAAGCAGCAGCTCAAGGAAGGCGAGCAGGTACCGCTGACCCTGACCGTGCTGGATGCCGCCGGCAAGCGCGAGAATATCGCGCTGTCGGTGCCGGTGAAGCCGCTGGCCTATACGGCGCCGCCAGCCCATTAATTCGTAGGGTGGGCACAGAGTGCCCACCCTACGATCAGCGAGGCGCCGCGCCGAGGCGGCGCGCGCCGCCCGAGCCGACCACCGACTTGCTGACCTGCGGGTCGCCGTAGTAATTGACGTCGCCGGAACCGGCCACCGTCATGCTCAGGCTGTCGCGCACCCACAGGGTCGCGTCGCCGGAACCGGCCACGGTCACGCTGGCCTTGTCGACGCGCACCCGCGTCATGTCGATGGTGCCCGAGCCGCCAATCGAGGCCGACAGGCTGCGCGCGCCGCCCTCGATCACCTTCAGGTCGCCGCTGCCGCCCAGGTTGACGTCGATCGCATCTCCCTCGGCCTTGCCGACCTTGATGCTGCCCGAGCCGCCGACGTCGAAGCGCACCCGCTTGCCGGCGACGCGGTCGGCGTCGATATCGCCGGAGCCGGCCAGCGCCAGGCGGTCCAGCTCGCGTGCCTGCACCACGATCTTCAGGGTGCGGGTCTTGATGTTGACCTTGCGCTTGCTGCGGATCTTCAGGGTGCCGTCCTCGACCACGGTCTCGATCAGCGGCAGCAGGTTCTCGTCGGTTTCGATGCTGAGGCCTTCGCTGTTGCCGGTACGGATCTCCACATTGCCCGGCAAGGCCATCGCCAGGCCGTTGAAGTGGCCGATATTGCGCGCCTGGCGCACGATCTTGCCGTTGCCCTGCACCTGTTCGCTGCGGCCGAAGCTCCATTCGGCCAGCGCCGGCACGCTCGCCGTACCGGCGGCGAGGGCGAGGGCGCAGGCAGCCAGCAGGCGGCGGCGGTTCGGCGAAGTCGGGGTCTGGGTCATGTTTCCTCCTTGCTTATTGTTGTCGGTGATCGATGGGTGCATCTTAGACAAGCCCGCCGGGGAGCGCGGGCGCTTTGCGACGAACTGCACGGCCGGCGGGCCGGATTGCGGATAGGCGGAACAGGCGGCGCGAATGCAGGTGCCGCTTCATCGTGCCGCCGCCACCGCGCAGGCCAGGCACAGGGCGAAGACGACGAGGCTGGTCCGGTCGGTGCTGACGTAGAGGACCGGATCCTCGTTGACCTTGCCGCGGTAGGCCAGGATCCACAGGCGCCCGAGCCACAGCACCAGCAGCGGCAGGATCGCCAGCAGCCAGGTGCGGTGCGGGTAGAGCGCAATCACGTTGCTCGAATTGAAGTAGAGCAGGACGATCAGGACCGACAGGAAGGCGCTGTTGATGCCCATGATGCCGACCGCCGCCTTGTCGGCAGTGGTATAGCCGCGCCCTCGCGTCTTTTCGCGCCCCGCGCGCTTCAGGTTGAACAGTTCGCTGTAGCGCTTCAGCAGCGCCAGGCTCAGGAAGAGGAAGAAGGAAAAGGCGATCAGCCAGAAAGACGGTGCGATGCCGGTGGCGGCGCTGCCGCCCAGCACGCGCAGGCTGTACAGGATCGCCAGCGCGATGATATCGACCATCATCAGGCGCTTCAGCCAGGTCGAGTAGGCCAGGGTGCTGACGAAATAGAGGCCGGCGACGGCGGCCAGCACCGGGTGGAACAGCAGGGCCAGGCCGAGGCCGGCCAGCGCCAGGGCCAGGCTGGCGCACAGGGCTAGCGGGATGCCGAGGGCGCCGGAGGCGATCGGACGGGCGTGCTTGGTCGGGTGCAGGCGGTCGTCGTGGGCGTCCAGGCTGTCGTTCAGCAGGTAGGCGCTGGAGGCGCACAGCGAGAAGGCGGCGAAGGCGACCGCCGACGCGGCCAGCGCCGGCAGGCCGAGCTCATGGCCGGCCAGCATCGGCACGAAGACCAGCAGGTTCTTCAACCACTGGCGCGGACGCAGGGCGCGCAGCAGGACGAGGGCGCCGCCGAGCCGGCCGGTGGCTGCGTGGGCGGCATCGACGATTTCGTAATCGTGGGCGCCGGCCGGCCGGTCCGGCGCTTCCGCCAGCACCAGGTCGAACAGGCCGAGATGGGCCGCCACGCGGCGCGCGAAGGGCGGACTGGCGCCGGCCGCGAGGACGATGCGGCGTCCGGAGGCGCGTTCGGCGGCGAGGCGCGCCAGCAGGGCGCGGTCGTAGGGCAGGGTGGCGGCATCGATGGCGGCCGCGGCGTACAGGCGCCGCGCGAAGCGGGCGCGGTCGCGCAGCAGCCAGAGCGGCAGCATCCAGATCCGGCGCAGGTCCTGTTTCAGGAAGGCCAGCAGGCATTCCCACAGCAGGCCGGAGCGGACCAGGACGCCGTCCAGCATGACCAGCAGCGGGCGCGAGAGCGGCGGGCCGTTCACTGGGCGGGTGCCTGCGGTTCCGCCTGCGGGGTGCGCAGGTAGGAGGCCGCGAACGGGATCAGGAAGGGATAGAGGCCCCACACGATGCGGCCCTCGACGCGCACGCACAGGGCCGCGTACAGCGGCGGCAGGGCCATCAGGAACAGCAGGCTGCGCAGCGGCTTGAGCGGCGCCGGCGCCTGGCGCCAGCCGAGGACCGCGAGCGGCACGATGGGCAGGCAGGCGCCGGCGATCGAGGCCAGCGAGCGGACGTCGCGCAGCGCGTGATTGACGGTCCACCAGCTCGGCGCCCAGGTATAGGCGGGCAGGCCGGGGATCAGCCAGAAGCGCACCGCCAGCAGCCAGGCGCCGGCCGCGGCCAGTGCCGCCAGGCCGCCGGCCAGCGGGATGCGGCGCATGGCGAGCAGCCAGACCAGCAGCAGGATGTTCTCTTCGCGCACCGCGGTGCCGAGCAGGCCGGCGAGGGCGGCCAGCCAGGGCTGGCCCGCCAGCACCGCCAGCACGAAGGCGCTGCGGGCGCAGATCGACCCCGGATCGACCAGCAGATAAGGGGCGTACCAGAAGGTCGGCAGCGCCACCAGCATCAGGACGCCGGCGCCGGTCGCGCGCTTGCTGTCGAGGCCTGCACGCAGGGCCGCCGCGGTCATCAGGCAGGCGCTGGCGGCCATGAACAGCCAGTTCAGGCCGGCAAACGCCTGGCGCAGGTCGCCGGGCAGGGCGGCGGCGATGGCGGGCACCAGGGTGCGGTAGGGGAAAGGCGGGCGCAGCTGGGCGATGCCGATCTCGCCGCGGAAATAGCGGGCCGTGTCGAAGTAGGCCTGGGAGTCCTCGATCGTCCCGCCCCAGCGCCACATCATCAGCGACAGCGCGAGCAGGGCGAACATCAGGAACAGGACCGGCCAGCGGATCGGCTGATCGGCCAGGCGCGCATTGCTGGGTGTCGTCATGGGGCACATTTTGAACGTAACGACGCGAAGTATATGCGCAGACATATTGTCTGACTAGCCATACGGCTTCGCAAGCCCGTCCGGTTTCGCTACAATTCTGCGCTTTTTCGTCTGCAATTCCTCATGAATCTCCTGTTGTTCTTCATTGCTTTCGGTGCCGGTATCGCCGTGTCCTTCCAGGCTGCCATCAACAGCCAGATGGCGGCCGCGGTCGGCGCCAATTCGGTGGTCGCCGCCCTGGTGTCCTTCATGTGCGGCACGGCGGCGCTGGCGGTGGCGGCCTTCGTCCGCGGCGGCCTGCCCGACGCCCTGGCGGTCCTGCCGCAGCAGCCGCTGTGGAAGTTCTCCGGCGGCTTCCTCGGCGCCGCCTTCATCTTCTGCACCGTGTTGCTGGTGCCGCGCATCGGCCTGCTGAACCTGGTCGTGCTGGTGATCGCCGGCCAGCTGCTGACCTCGATGGCGATCGACCACTTCGGCCTGGTCAATGTCGCCATGCGCAAGGTGTCGGCGGTGCGCCTGGCCGGGGCGGTCGTCATGATCGTGGGCGTGGCCCTGGCCTTGTTCGGCGACCGCATGGTCCAGGCGCTGGACCGCTGAGTTGTTGTAAGTTTTTCACACGAAAAATTCTCTTTCCAAGTGGAACTTTCCGGCCGCTGCTGGTTTTATAATTAATGCATCGTTAGTTTCCACTTCAATCATCGATCGCCCGATGGAATACCACCAGTCCTCGCAGATTCCCACCCTGACGTATATCGAAAACGAAGATCATCCCGTCTTCGGTACCCTGGTCGAGCAGATCCTGCACCTGCTGAATTCGAAGCTGGTGTTTTCGGACATCATCATTCACCAGAACAGTCCGCTGATGCTGCGCCAGCCGAAAGGCCTGGTGGCGGTGACGGATTCGCCGATCACCAAGGAAGAGCTGGAAGAGTTCTTCGACGTCATCGAACCGAACTGGGCCGACCGGATCCAGGAACGCGCGTTCGACCGTTCGATCGACCTGCACACGGCGCGCATCCGCGCCAACTGCTTCAGCTTCCAGGGCAAGAAGCGCCTGGGCTGCGTGATCCGCCGCTTCCCGAAAGAGCCGCTGGCCCTCGATACCCTGGGCCTGCACCCGGACGAGCAGGAATTCGCGCGCCTGACCAGCGGCCTGGTGCTGATCATCGGCGATACCTGCCAGGGCAAGTCGACCACCATCGCGTCGATGCTGGACGAGATCAACAAGCAGCGTTCCGGCCACATCATCACCATCGAAGACCCGGTCGAGACCCTGATCCCCCAGCGCAAATGCATCATCACCCAGCGCGAAGTGGGCGAGGACGCCGACGTCGGCAGCTATTACCTGGGCGCCCTGGACGCGCTACGCGAGCGCCCGGACGTGATCGTGATCGGCGAGATCCGCGACGCCCAGACCGCCCAGGAAGCGCTGGCGCTGGCCGAATCGGGGCCGCTGGTGCTGGCCACCCTGCACGCGCGCTCGACCGAGCTGGGCCTGCAGAAGATGCTGCGCCTGCTGGGCAATTCCGACGTCCAGGGCCAGGCCCTGGCGCACGCCCTGCGCGGCGTGCTGTGCCAGGCGCTGCTGCCGTCGAAGCAGGGCAACCGCTACCACCTCGCCACCGAATGCCTGAGCATCAGCCCGCAAGTGGCCGGCATGATCGAGCAGGGCGACCTGGGCGCCATCCGCGCCCACATGAACGCCGGCCGCGAGCCGGGCTGCCACACCATGAACAGCGTGCTGGAAGGCCTGCTGGCCTCGCACAAGGTCGGCGTCGACGAGGCGCGTGCGGCGACCACCGACCGCATCGGCTTTGCGGAGATGGTGTAAGCGGCGACCAGTTTCATCGGCTGTCCCGTCCTGAAATCGCTTGTCTAACTTTGCCTTATTCAAGGAGAGCGGGATGGCGATTGAGGGAAAGCGAACCCAAGGTGACTACAGCTTGGCTTTTAAACCGGGCGTGGTTGCCTCGGTCCAAAAAGGCGAGATGACCTCCAAGCAAGCGCAGAAGAAGTTCGGCATCCAAGGTCGAAGTACAGCGCTGGTATGGTTAAGACGATACGGACCGCAGGACTGGAGCCCGTTGGCCCTGCAACTGGTACGGGCCCAATTGGACATGACACAGCCTTTTACTCCTGAGCAGCGATCAACTGCGAGCGCCCGCATACGGCGCTTCAATACAAAACGCCCGATGCAGTGCATCGGGCGTCGATAGAAGCAAATCCACGGGGTAACGAAAAAGGCCGTAACCCTGTCAACCTATCTTAGGACGTGCCACTTGCCGGCAGACCGCAGTCCGCCGACGAAAGCGCGATTACTTGCGCGAACGGCGGCGCAGTGCGGCGCCCATGCCGATCATGGCCAGGCCCATCAGCGACAGCGCGCCCGGTTCCGGCAGGGCATACGACTGACCGGAGCCAGCGTTTACTCGTGCGCCAAGGATGTTCGAACCCGGTGCGCCATTCCAGGCCGTATTGGTCCTGTAGACGTTGTCGAAGCGCAGGTCGCGGCTGCCTTGGGCTGTCGTGAACCAATTCGAGTTAAGGGTATCGGTCCATGCGCCTTTCGCCGACGTGTCAACCGAAGCGTAGGAAGCTGCCAGGCCATTGAACCCGGAAGTGCTCGGAACCTGACTTCCCGTGATGGTGTTAAGGGGATTGAAGGCATCCATGCCGGAGTCAAAATACAGACGAGCCAACAGGGTGCCCTCGGTGAAGCCCTTGGCACAGCTGAAACCGCAACGAATATCGGGCAAGGTGCCAGTCGACGTCGACGACGCCGGCAGGTCGTTCAGGTCGCGCCAATACAGATCCAGAAAGCCCTTGGTTGCGGGAAATGAATTACCCGCCGAGGCGCCGCCTTTTTCGATTCCGTAGAACATGCCAGTGATCTGGCCGCCGGAAATGATGTTATTGAAAAATGCTGCCTGGTCGTCTTTTTTGTCGATGAGGTCATTGGGCGATGACACTTGGCCGAGGGTAAGCGCGGTCACAGTAAACACGCCCCAGTTGATTTCTTTGGTGCCTGCGAAGGTCGTGGCACCGTTGATGGCGATTTGCTCCTGACCGCTGTACTCCAGATAGATCGGACCGGCCGGCAGTTGGATGACTGGTGCCGCCGATGCAGTGTAGCTGGCGAAGGCGGCTGCTAAGGTAACGAGAAGTTTTTTCATGGTTTGGCGATTAGTTGATGTCAGGAACTCCGTGCTAAGGGTAAGCAAGTTCAATGCCAGATATTGTTGAATTATCGTAAGTATCTGTCTTTACTGGAATTTTTATTATTCCAGCAGTAAATTTTGCTAGCATCAGGAGTAAGAATCTTGCACAGGTGTAAAAATTCTCGACAGTATTCATAGTCAGTCCAAAGGCACCGCGCGATAGCGGTTGACCTCCGGCGCCGTGACCATGCGAGCGCTGTTTCCCCAGCTGGCGCGCACATAGCTTACAACCGCCGCCACGTCGGCATCATCCAGCACCTGGCTGTAGGGCGGCATGCCGTAGGGGCGCGGATTGCCGCCGGTAGCAGGCGGAAAGCCGCCGTTGAGCACGATGCGGATGGCGTTCACGGGATCCCGCATCGCCAGCGTGCGATTGCCAGCCAGGGGCGGATAGACGGGCGCGCCATTCGCGCCGGTGGCGCCGCGGCCGTCCTTGCCGTGGCAGTCGATGCAATGCCGGTCGTAGATCTGTCCGCCCAGCTTCATCAGCGCTTCCGACGGCAGGGGCGCCGGCCGCGCTGCCTCAGGCTCCGCCGGCAGCGCGTGCAGGTAAGCGGCCATCGCGCCAAGGTCCTGCGCCGACAGGTGTTGCAGGCTCTGGCGCACCACATCCGCCATCGGACCATATACCGCGCCGTTCGGCGACACGCCGGTCTGCAGCAGCTGCACGAGGTGCGGATTGCGCGACGCCAGCGCGGGCGCGTACCAGCCCAGCACCGGAATCAGGCCGCCCTGCAATCCCTGGCTGCTGGCGCCCAGGCTATTCCTCGTGCTGTGGCAGGCACTGCAGTGGCCCAGTCCCTCGACCAGGTAGGCGCCGCGGTTCCATTCCAGGCCGCGTGCGGGCTCGGGCGTGAAGACGCCGGGCTTGAAATAGAGCAGGCGCCAGGCCGCCAGCGCTGCCTGGCTGCCGTAGGGCGCGCGCAGCGCGTGCGGCTGGCGTGCATTGCGCTGCGGCGGCAGGCTGCGCAGGTAGGCGAACAGGGCGTCGGCATCGTCGCGCGTGACCTTCGTATAGTTCGGGTAGGGGAAGGCCGGATACAGCAGGCGGCCGCCGGGCGCGATGCCGTTGTGCAGGGCGTTCCAGAAATCGTCGGCGCTCCAGGCGCCGATGCCGGTCTCGCGGTCGGGCGTGATGTTCGGCGCCATCACCCGGCCGAAGGGGGTGTCGACGGCGCGCCCGCCGGCATAGGCGGCGCCGCCGCGCACCGTGTGGCAGGCGGCGCAGTCGCCGGCGCGCGCCAGGTAGGCGCCGCGCGCGATGTTGTTGGCCTCCGGGGCCCAGGCCTGCGGCGAGCGCGACGGGATGAATTCGGCGCGTGGCCAGGCCAGCAAGGCCGCGGCGACCGCGACGACGAGGAGGACGCCGAGGGCGATCAGGATGCGGCGCTTCATGGCTTCGGCTCCGGGGCGCTGCCGCAGGCCAGCGGCAGGGGGCGGGGAAGGGAGGGCGCCGGGCTCTGGTCGGCCGGCACGGGTTCGCTGGCCAGCCAGGCCGAGATCGCCGACACGTCGGCCAGGCTCAGGCGCGAGGCGATGCTGCCCATGCAGTCCGGGTCGAGGGCGTGGCGGCTGCCGTTGCGCCAGGCGCCGAACTGGGCGTTGATGTAGTCGCGCGGCAAGCCGAGCAGGCCGGGGATGGCCGGCAGGGCGCCGGTCAGGCGTTCGCCATGGCAGGCGATGCAGGCCGGCACTTTCAGCGCGGTGTCGCCACGGTTGACGAGCTGGCGGCCCCGCTCCAGTTCGGCGGCCGGCAGGCGCGCGCGGTCGAGCACCGGCGCCGGCTGGTGCTGGGCCGAGAAATAGTCGGCGATTTCGCGCAGGTAATCGTCGGACAGGTGCTGGACCATCCAGGTCATCAGCGGGTACTGGCGCCGGCCGTCGCGGAAATTGCTCAGCTGGTTATACAGGTAGCCGGACGGCTTGCCGGCGATGCGAGGATAGTACTGGCGCTCGCTGCCGGAGCCGACCGCCGCCGGCGGCGTGGTCGCGCTGCCGTGGCAGGAGGCGCAGGCGGCCAGGCGCTGGGCCAGGGTGTCGGGCACGCGCTGCTGCTGTGCCTGTTGTTGCGCCTGTTGTTGCACTTGCGCCTGCGCCGCGGCGGGGCCGGCCAGCGCGCAAACAAGCAGGAAGGGGCGGATGAAACCTCGCATGATGAATTCCGGTTGGGAATGCTGCTAGGGCACGGCACGCGGCCGCGGCGTTTTTGTCTTCCGAGCAATATTGTAAACGAATAAGCATTGGAGGCCACGGCGTGGCGGGGCCGTCGCTTTCGTCTATCAAGAAATTGTTTTTATGATAAATTTTCTTATCTGCAATTTCTGAAAGATGTCCCATGCATACCTTGTCTGCCCTGATCCTGTACGCGGCTGCCTGGAGTGGCGCCGGCCACGCCGCCGAGGTCGATGTCCAGCTCCGTCTGCTGGGAGCGGATGCGCTGGAAGTCAGCTACACGCTGCCTACCTCTTGCCAAGGCCTGGCTTTCCTGAAGGACGGCGAGGCCGGTCGCGAAACGCGCGCCGCTTGGCAGGCGCAGGGGCGGGAAGGCGTGGCGGGCGCCGACCGCCTCGAGCGGCGCGGCGATCCATCCGCTTCGGCGCCGACGACGCTGCGTTTCCGCGTACCGGCCGCGACCCGCCACATCGGCTTTCCGGCCGCTTTCCCGGTCGGGCAGGGCCTGTACGTCCACCTGTCGAACTATGCGGTGGGCGGCAGCTGCGGCAAGGTGGCTTACCGGCTGGCCGCGCCCGGCATCGCCGTCGAAGGAAGGGCCTGGCGAGATGCCGCCGTGGCCGCCGAGGGCGCCGATGCTGCGGCCCTGCTGCTGACGGCGCCGCTCCCGGACCGGGATGGCGCAGTGCCGGTCTATTTCGATCCGCGCCTGCCGGCCGCCGCGGTGGCGCAGATCCGGACGGTGGCGGACGGCACCGTCGAGGTCCTGCAGGGCGCGCTGCCGCATGCCCGCTTCACGCGCCCGATCGTGGCGGCGGCCTATGCCGAGGAGCCGGGCGGTCCGAACATCGGCGGCGACGCCGCCGGCGTGCTGCGCCTGGCCCTGTTCAACTGGCCGCGCGAAGCGGGTCCGCACGAGCAGGCCGAGCTGATCCGGCTGGTGTCGCATGAATTCAGCCACCGTTTCCAGTTGCGCGATGCGGTCGACGCCTACCCGGACGAGCGCCTGATCCATGAGGGCGGCGGCGAATTCCTGCGCTGGATGGTGTCGCTGCAGAAGGGCTGGCTGACGCCGGCGCAGGCGGCCGCCGACCTCGACCAGGCGCTGGCCGACTGCATGCTCTACACCGAGGGGCGCAGCTGGCGTTCGTTGACGGCGCGCGAGATCGCCGCCAACCGCCTCGCCTACCGCTGCGGCCTGCCGGCCTGGGCGTATGCGCTGGCGGCGCGCCAGGGCAGGGGCACCGCATTCGCGCGCATCGACGGTTTCTACCGCGAGCTGGCCGCCGGTCGCCAGCCCGACTTTGCCCGGGCACTGGAATGCGGCGACTCGCCGGCATGCCGGGCCGGCAGGCTTCCCGCGCTGCTGGGCGCGGACGGTACGATGGAGGCGCAATGGGCCGCCCTGTTCGGCGAGACCGGCCTGGCGGTCCCGGTGGCGCCGACCCAGGCGCAGAAGAATGCGATGGTGTTGCGCGCCATGATCAAGCTGATGAAGGACGATTGCGGCGGCGCCAGCGGCACCACGGAGACGCCGGACGGCATCATCCTCGACGGCATGAAGTCCTGCAAGACCTTCACCCGCGACGCCTGGGTCACCACGATCGAGGGCTTGCCGGTATTCGGCGGCCCCGCCACCGGCCCCGCCATGACGGCCGCCTGCACTGCGCGCCATGCGCTGGTGCTGGGGTTGAAGGACGGCGGCACGCTCAGCGCGCCTTGCCCCGAAGCCTACCGGATGCGGACGGCCTTTTATCACGCGAACATCGAAAAGTTGCTGGCCGCGCTGCGGCGCGCTGAATAGCCGCCGGATGGCCGCTAGCTGTGAAGTTGCAAGAGGTTGTTTCGGCTGGATGAGAGCCTGGACATCGGTGCTTTGCCGCCGATGCCCTGGTGCGGGCGGTGCCAGTTGTAGTGATGGTTCCACTGACGCAGCATGTTTGTTCGCTCGTCAGAGTTCTTGTAGACGAAGCCGTAAGCCCATTCACGTAGTGCCGACTGGATGAAACGCTCGGCCTTGCCGTTCGTTTGTGGCC